>JAEXHR010000003.1 GCA_023449855.1 Pseudomonadota bacterium
CCGCCGCCCCCCCCCCCCGGGCCGCTGGCCGGGCCGGTGGTCGCCGCGGCGGTGATCCTCGATCCCAACAATATCCCAAGGGGTCTCGACGATTCCAAGAAGCTGACCGAAGCCAAGCGCGATGCGCTGTTCGAGGAGATCTGCGCGACCTCGTCCTTCGCTGTCGCCTACGCCTCACCGGCGCGGATCGATCGCGACAACATTCTGCGCGCCTCGCTGTGGGCGCTGGCGCGCGCCGTCGCCTCGCTGCCGGAAGCGCCCCGACACGTGTTCGTCGATGGCCGCGACAAGATCGACACCACGGCAAGCTGCGAAGCCGTCATCGGCGGCGACGCGCAGGTGCTGTCTATCGCCGCGGCCTCGATCATCGCAAAGGTCTCGCGCGACCGGCTGATGTGCCGGCTCGCCGAGGAATGCCCGGGCTATGGCTTCGAGGTCCATAAAGGCTATGGCGTGCCGCAGCACCTGAAAGCGCTGAACGAGCTCGGCCCCAGCATCCATCATCGCAGCCTGTTCGCCCCGGTCGCCGCCGCGCGCGCCCGCCGCGAGGCTATCGCGGTCGAGACCGGGATCGTTGCGGTGCGGGCCAACCTCGACCTCTCGGCCTGATCGGCCGAGCGGTTGCCTCGGAGCGCGACGCGCCGTATCACCTGAGGGCTTCTGTCATTCGCGGGCCGGTCCGGACGTTCATGCGTTTCACTTCCCTGATCGTCGAACTGATCCGTGCCCGCCCGCGGCTGGTGTTCTGGATCGTGGTACTGTGTCAGGCGCTGCTCTGGCTGTTGGTGCCGCTGCTGCTCTATCGCGGCCCGCCCGGCGACCTCGCCTCCGTAATCGCTTATGGCCGCGAATATCAGGTCGGTACCGAATTCGGCCCGCCGCTAGCCTATTGGCTGGCCGACATCGCCTTCCGTGCCGCCGGCAATCACATCTTCGGCGTCTATCTGCTGGCGCAGCTCTGCGCTGTCCTGATGTTCCGCGCCGTCTATCAGCTCGGCGGCCAGATCGTCGGCGGTCCGCAGGCGGTGATCGCAGTACTGCTCACCATGACGGTGACGGCTTTCAGTACGCCGGGTATCGAATTCGGCCCGTTGGTCCTGGCCCGCCCGCTATGGGCGATGTTCCTGCTGCATGCGTGGCTGGCGATCGGGGAGGGACGGCGCAGCGCCTGGTTCGCCTTGTCGATCGAGGCCGGATTGCTGCTGTTGACCTCGCCGCAGGCCATGTGGCTGCTGCCGCTGCCTGTGTTGTTTGGTCTCGCCACGACGCGCGGGCGGCGCAACCTCGCATCCCTCGACCCGTTCTTCGCACTTGTCGTCATCGCCGTATTGACGCTGCCTTACGCAGCCTGGGTGATCCGTTCGGGCGCTAGCGTCCTGCCGCCACCGCCGGTGTTGACTGATCTGAGCGGCAAGGCCGAGCAATGGGGCGTCCTGCTGGCCTGGCTCGTTGCAGCCACCGCCGGCGTGATCGTGCTGACCGCGATGAACTGGCGCCGCCTTGTGCCCCCCGGCGAGGATGCCCCGGTGATCTTCCGTCCGCCGGTCGATGCAACGGCGCGAGCCTATGTATACTTCTTCGCGTTTGCGCCTGCGCTGCTCGGTAGTTTGTTTGCTGCCCTCTATGGCCGTGCCGACGTCGTCGGCGGTGCCGGCATTGTGCTGGTGATGTCTGGCCTTGCCGTGGTCGTGGCCTCCGGCAATCTGATCGCGCTGCGGCGCCAGCGGGTGCTGCGCAAAGTGTGGGCCGCGGCAATCGTTGCGCCCGCATTGGCGGTGTTCGTCAATGTCATGGTGTTCCCATGGGTCGACGGGCCGGAGGATCGCACTGCGCTGCCGGCGCGCGAGATCGGCCGCTTCTTCGGCGAGAGTTTCGAGCGTCGGACCGGGCAGAAACTCGCAGCCGTCGCAGGCGATCCGCAGCTCGCTGCGCTGATCGGCATGAGCGCCTCGCGCCCGCATGTGCTGAACGATGCGCAGCCTGAGCGGACGCCGTGGATCACGCAGGCGAAGTTCATGGAGACCGGCGGCGTCGTGATCTGGCGCGCCACCGATACTATCGGCACGCCGCCCGCCGATCTCGCCCGGCGCTTCCCGGGCCTCGTGCCGGAAGTGCCGCGCGCCTTCGACCGGCTGATCAATGGCAGCCGCCCGGTGCTGCGGCTGGGCTGGGCGATCGTGCGGCCGAAATAGCTCCGTCCCTCATAGTGAGGAGCGTGCCGGTTACACGCGTCTCGAACCATGAGATCGCCGGGCTCCGAGATCGTGGCCATCCTTCGAGACGCGGCCAAATGGCCGCTCCTCATCAGGATGAGGGCGGAGTTAGTTGGGAGCCATCTCCAAAGCCTTCGCCACCGACCGCAGATCCATCCAGGTCAGCCGCTTATAGGATGGTGAGCGCAGCAGATAGGCCGGATGGAAGGTTGCCATCGCACGAATCTTCCGCGTGCCGGTGTCGTAGTCAGTCCAGCGCCCGCGCGACTTCATGATGCCGTCGCGGGTCTGCAGCAGCGTCTGGGTCGAGGGATTGCCCAGCGTTACCAGGATATCGGGGTTCACCAGTTCGATCTGGCGCTGGATGAAGGGCAGGCAGATCTGCGTCTCCTGCGGCGTCGGCGTGCGGTTGCCCGGCGGGCGCCACGGAATGACATTGGCGATATAGGTCGTGGTGCGGTCGAGCCCGATGGCCTTCAGCATCAGGTCGAGCAGCTTGCCGGAGCGGCCGACAAAGGGCAGGCCCTCGATGTCCTCGTCGCGGCCGGGAGCTTCGCCGACGAACATGATGCGGGCTTGCGGATTGCCGTCGGCGAACACCAGCCGGGTCGCAGTGCCCTTCAGCGCACACCCCTCGAAGGCTTCCAGCATGCCGCGCAGGGCGTCCAGCGTCGGTGCCGTGCGCGCCGCCTCGCGGGCGGCGGCGACAGCTATATCGGGTGCCACTTCGGTGCGGGCAGGGGCCGCCGGTCGGGGCGCTGCGGTTGGCATGCCAGTCAGCGGCGGGCGCTTCGGCGCCGCCTCGGCGGGCGCGTGCAGCCCGATGTCCTCGTCCAGCAGCCGGTTGACCGGCTCGTCCATGAGCGCGCAATCGACCCCGGCCTCCAGATAGAAGGCGAGCAACTGGGCGACGGTGGGGGCGGGCTCGGGCATCATGGCGATCAATCTAGGTATGCCAGCATCCGGCCGGGATCGCCACCCGGCGCGCGGGGGCCTGTGCATTTCAATGGTTGTTCTTCCGCCAAAAATCGGAAACAAGGACCCTTAGAAGCGTTCTGAACGGGTTGGAAACGGGTCCGAGACGAAATTATGAGCACTGAAGAACTTCCGCCGCGCGAGAGTATGGAATTCGACGTCGTGATCGTCGGCGCCGGCCCGTCCGGCCTGTCGGCGGCGATCCGGCTGAAGCAGCTCAATGCAGACCTGTCCATCGTCGTGGTGGAGAAAGGTTCCGAAGTCGGTGCCCACATCCTGTCGGGCGCTGTGATCGACCCGGTCAATCTCGACAAGCTGATCCCCGACTGGCGCGAGGATGCGGATTGCCCGCTCAAGACCCAGGTCAAGGACGACCAGTTCTACTTCATGACCAAGACCGGCGGCTTCAAGCTGCCGAATTTCCTGATGCCGCCGCTGATGAACAATCATCACTGCTACATCACCTCGCTTGGCATGGTGACGCGCTGGCTCGGCGCCAAGGCCGAAGCGCTCGGTGTCGAGATCTATCCGGGCTTCGCTGCTGCCGAGACGCTTTACGATGACAATGGCGCCGTGCGGGGCATCGCCACTGGCGACATGGGCATCGGCCGCGATGGCAAGCCGAAGGACTCGTTCACGCGCGGCATGGAACTGCTCGGCAAGTACACGATGTTCGCCGAAGGCGCGCGCGGTTCGCTGACCAAGGAGATCATCGCCAAATTCGCGCTCGACAAGGATTGCGAGCCGCCGAAATTCGGCATCGGCCTCAAGGAAGTCTGGCAGATCGATCCGGCCAAGCACAAGAAGGGTACCGTCAAGCACTCGTTCGGCTGGCCGCTGGACAACGATGTCGGTGGCGGCACCTTCCTCTATCACTATGACGACAACCTCGTGGCTGTCGGCTTCGTGCTGCATCTGAACTACGAGAACCCCTATCTCTACCCGTTCGAGGAATTCCAGCGCTTCAAGACGCATCCGCTGATCCGCGACACCTTCGAAGGCGGCAAGCGCCTCGCTTACGGTTCGCGCGCGATCACCGAAGGCGGCTATCAGTCGGTGCCGAAGCTCTCGTTCCCCGGCGGCGTGCTGATCGGCTGCGCTGCGGGCTTCGTCAACGTGCCGCGCATCAAGGGGGTCCACAATGCCATGGGCTCCGGCATGCTCGCCGCCGAGCATCTGGCCAAGGCGCTCGAAGCCGGCCGTGCCAATGACGAACTGATCGACTACGAAAACGCCTGGCGCTCGTCCTCGATCGGCAAGGATCTTTATCCCGTCCGCAACGCCAAGCCGCTGTGGTCGAAGTTCGGCACGCTGCTCGGCAACGCGCTCGGCGGCTTCGACATGTGGTGCAACACGTTCGGATTCTCTCTGTTCGGTACGCAGAAGCACGAGAAGCCGGACCGCAAGGCGCTCAAGCCCGCCAAGCAGTATCAGCCGATCGCCTATCCGAAGCCGGACGGCAAGATCACCTTCGATCGCCTGTCCTCGGTGTTCCTGTCGAACACCAATCACGAGGAAGACCAGCCGATCCATCTGAAGGTTGCCGACATGGCGCTGCAGAAGTCGTCGGAACACGACGTCTTCGCCGGCCCGTCGAACCGCTATTGTCCGGCCGGCGTGTATGAGTGGGTCGGCGAGGGGCAGGAGCCGCGCTTCCAGATCAATGCGCAGAACTGCGTCCACTGCAAAACCTGCGACATCAAGGATCCCAACGGCAACATCACCTGGGTGCCCCCGGAAGGCGGCGGTGGCCCGAATTACGAGGCGATGTAAGAGCGCCTGTAGCCCGGATGGAGCACAGCGCAATCCGGGGACCGGCGGGATGTGGA
>JAEXHR010000023.1 GCA_023449855.1 Pseudomonadota bacterium
GCACGGTGGCGGTTGGCGCGGCGGTGGCTGGCGCGGCGGCGGGTTCGGTCCAGGCTTCGCGGCCGGCGCGATCATCGGCAGCGGCATCGCGGCCAACAGCTATTACGGCGGCTACGGCTATTATGGCGGCAGCCCGTATTACGGCAGCAGCTACGGCTACTATGACGACGATGCGCCCGATGTCGTCGAGGTCGCGCCATCGACCAGCGGCGGCGATGTGGATTACTGCATCCGCACCTACAAGTCGTACAATGTGCGCACCGGCACGTATCTCGGCTATGACGGCCAGCGCCACGCCTGCCCGTAACGGCTTCTGCAATAACGATCGAGGGCGACGCTTGGCGTCGCCCTTTGTCGTTTCCGGTTGCGCCGATTGGCACAACATCTAAGACTGACCGACAACGCGTGGCGACTCCGGTGGAACTCCCGCGTATGTACCGCGATCTATCGATCGCCTTCGTTCAGAACCGGTGTGGGTAGTTTCAGTGGCGTCAGACAAGCCCAAGGTCGCAGCACTGCATCCGAACGAAACCGAACGGTTGAAGGCGCTGCGGTCCTACGGCATCCTCGATACAGGCACCGAGCCCTCATTCGACGACATCACCAAGATCGCCAGCTATGTCTGCCAGACGCCAATCTCGATCATCAGCCTGGTCGATGACGGTCGCCAATGGTTCAAGTCGGAAATCGGCCTGGGCGTGCGACAGACGCCGATGGAGCAGTCGATCTGCGCCCATGCGATTCTCGAACACAGTTTTCTCGAAGTCGAGGACGTCACCAAGGACGCCCGCTTCAACTGCAATCCACTGGTGACCGGCGAGCCTCACGTCCGCTTCTATGCCGGCGCATTGCTGCGCACGCCGGATGGTCTGCCGCTCGGCACGGTCTGCGTGCTCGACGACAAGCCGCGCGTGCTGTCGCCGGAGCAGCGCGAAGTGCTATCCGCCCTCGCCCGCCAGGTGATGGCGCAGATGGAGTTCCGCCGCGCGCTGGTGCTCGCCGATCGTCTTCAGCGCAATATCGGCCGCCTGATGGCGGTGGCCGGCCACGACCTCAAGCAGCCGCTGCAGGTGATGGTGATGGCCATCGACCGCATCCGCAACAAGCTGACCGACGAAAAGGATCGCGAGCGGCTCGGTTACGCCATCGACGCCGGCATGCGGATGGCGGAAGAACTCGATCGTCTGGCCGAGACATCGGTGCTCGGCGCCGGCCTCGGTGCACCGAGCCTGCACGCGTTTCCGCTTCAGGACGTCTTCGACTCCATCCTCGCCAACTGGCGCCTGCATGCGGAAGCCAAGGGCCTCGAGCTCACCGTGCTCCCAAGCAAGGCTCAGATCGTCAGCGATCCCGGCATGCTGCGCGCGATCCTCGGCAATCTCGTCGGCAACGCGATCAAATACACCGATCACGGCCGCGTGCTGGTCGGCAGCCGCAAGCGCGACAACGCCGTGAGTGTCGAGGTGCTGGACACCGGATCGGGCATTCCGAGCGAACAGCTATCGTCGATCTTCGAAGCCTTCCACCAGATTAATCCCGACAGCGAAGGTCTCGGCCTCGGCCTGTCGATCGTGCGCCGAACGGCAGAGGCGCTGGGGCATGAGATCGCCCTGAAATCCGACCTCGCCCGCGGCTCGCATTTCACCGTCAAGGTGCCGCTGGCGGCGAGCGCCTAGAGGCGAGAACGCTTGCAGCGTTCGACGATGAAGCGTTCACCTTCGCCGAATTCACGGTCAATACGGCATCTCGCAATTTTGCGATGAAATCGCCCTGCACCTCATTGCCAAATATGCCACCTCAATTTATAACCATCTGGATGGAAATAAATTATCTGGATCGTCGTGGGACGCAAAAGAACAATCGACCGAGAAGCCGTTCTTGACGCAGCAGAACGGGTTGTGGCGCGCGACGGGGCTGCGAATCTCACCCTGGATGCCGTGGCGTCCGAGGCCGGGATCAGCAAAGCCAGCGTGCTCTATGACGCCAAGACCAAGCAGGCCGTCATAGAAGCGGTCATCCGGCGCGCATTCGAAAGAGACAACGACCACCACGCCCAGATCGAGCGGGAATTGAGCGGCACCGAGAATCTGGCCGTCAGGGGGCGCATTTGCGTAGCGTCCGAGCCGCCTCCCGAGGAATTCCGACCGGTTGCCCTCAATCTTAGCGCTGCCCTTACGCTCGACAGAAATCTCCGATCTCAAATGCAAGAGCATCAGGCCGCGACGGTCCAGCGCATCCTTGAAACGTCAACCTCGCCGCGTGGTGCGCTGCTCGCCTATCTCGCGCTTGAGGGACTGAAGTTTCTCGAACATCTCGACTTCCACAATTTCCCCGCACCAGAGCGATCCAGAATCATTCGGGAAATCTCTTGGCTCGTTGATGCCAAACCCGATCTCGAGCGAAACGTAGATGAACCTCCCTTCTCCAATGGACCTTCGACGTGAGCACTCCGTTCCGATCTTCGACGACACCGCCTTTCAAACGAATTTTCATCACGGGTGCCGGCGGCTATGTGGGTAGAAATCTCTCGCGCCACTTCCAAGCCAGAGGCTGTAAAATCGTCGGCCTCGCCCGCAGTGAAAAATCCGCGTCAATCATTCGAGAATTGGGAGGCTCGCCGGTCGTAGCTGACATCTGCGACCCCAGCATAGATTCTCATATGGCGGGTTGCGACGTACTCCTTCATGCGGCCGCCGACCTCGATCACGGAATCCCCACTGAGCGGCAGAGGCGCGTCAACGAGGACGGCACGCGGAATGCCTTTGAAAAGGCTCGTGCCGCCGGAGTAAGCGCTGCGATCTGCATCAGTTCGGACTCGGTGCTGGCCGACGGAAATCCCCTTATCAATGTCGATGAAACGCATCCATATCCGAAGAAATACGCAGGTTGCTATTCTGAGAGCAAAGCAGCGTCCGAGCGGATCGCACTCGGCTTCCAGAGCGATACTTTCAGGGTTGTCTCGCTCCGCCCTCGCATGGTTTGGGGCCGTGATGACACGACCGCCATTCCAATATTGTCCGAGATGGTTCGCCTCGGAAAATTCGCTTGGATCGGCGGTGGACGGTACGACGTTTCTACCACGCATATCGCCAATCTCTGCCATGCCGCGGAATTGGCTTTGCTCCAGGGACGTGGGGGTGAAGCGTATTTCGTGACTGATGGCGCTCCCGTTGAGTTTCGATCTTTCGTCACGCAGATGCTGGATACGAAAGACATCTGCGCGCCCGACAAGACCGTCCCGCGATCTGTCGTCAAAGCGATGGCAAGGATCGGCGATTTTGTCGGCGCCATATCGCGCGGGAAGATCGTCCCGCCTGTCACAATGCAGATTTTCGCGTCATCGGCACTTGAGATCACGCTCAACATCGACAAGGCGCGCCGAGAGCTTGGATACGTGCCTGTCATGTCTCGGGCGGACGGACTTGCGGAAATGCGATCGGACATTGGGTCCTCACGGACATTTGGCTGACCACAAAGTTGATGCGTCTCATGCCCGCGATCGGCCATTCCCCGGCCATAGACGTGCGCCTCTGCGAGAATCTCTATGTTCTGAAGCGTCTTAGCTCTTCGTCGCCAGCGCCACGCCGGCGAGTGTGAAGCTCAGCGCCGCGATCTGCACGATGCCGAGCGGCTCATGCAGCATGAAGGACGATCCGACGACGCCGATCACCGGCACCGCCATGGTGCCGATCGCGGCGACCGAGGCCGGCAGCAAGGTCAGCGCCGCGAACCAGCAGACATAGGCAAGGCAGAAGCCGATCAGCCCGACATAGGCGAAGGTGATCCAGCCGAGATAGGTCAGCGGCTGCGGATGCGGCGCCTCAAATACGAGGCCGATCAGAAACACCGGAAAACTGCCGAGCACGATCTGCCAGCCGGCCGATGCGAGCAGCGGCATCCGCAGCGGATATTTTTTGCCCAGCACCGTGCCGCCCGCGAAGCCGAAAGCGCCTGTGATCGCCATCACGAGGCCCAGCAGTTTCTCCTGCGTGATGTGGACGCCATCGCCGGCCATCAGCGCCGCGATGCCGGCAAAGGCCATCAGCATCGCGATGATGCGCCGGAGCGAGAGATGCTCGCCGAGAATCTGCCACGCCAGCACCGCCGCCCAGATCGGCATCGTATAGGCGATGACGGCGGCCTCGCCGGCCGGCAGCCACAGCAGGGCGAGGCTCATCAGCGCCATCCAGCCGAACACGTTGAGCAGCGCCAGCAAGATCAGCCGCCCCCGCTGCCCCGCCGGCACGCGCAGGCTCTCGCCACGCACCAGCGCGAGGGCAGCCAGCACCAGGCCGCCCATCACGCCGGCAGCGCCGCGGCCGGTCAACGGTGGCCATTCCGTGAGCATGAGCTTGGTCAGCGGCCAGTTGAAGCCCCAGCCGATCGAGGTGACGACGAGAAACAGGAGGCCAAGCGAAGCGATTCGCGGACGCGAATCTGCGGAGTTCTGGGCGGACATGGAGGCATTCCGGCGGGAGATTCGGCGTCACCATGCGCGCATTTATGGGTTCCGACCACCGCCAGTCGTGGGAACCGCCTACCCGGCTGCCGCAAGCCTGCGGGTTATCGGAATGCAATGCCGAAATGCAACACTTCGGACGCCTGTGAACAGCGGGTACGAAGTCTTTTGCCGACACATTGCAAAAAATTTTCGGCTTTGGATTCCGTGAGGACTCACCGATAGTTGGCCTCGATCAGGGCGTGGCCCGGCCCCCTGGTTATCCACCCTTTCCACCATATTTAGTATTTGATTCAGGAACCGTCACTAATCCTTGACGGAGAAGATCGGTTTGGCCTAATTTTCGGATTGTCCGGTGCGAGCAGTTATTCGTCCCGCCGGGCGCTCCCAAAACGGTTCCGACCGGTCACTTCGTCCCTCCGAGGAGGTTACGGGGATCGGGAAGCCGCGCCCTGAAAGCCAGAGCTTCGGAGCAGCAAAAAGAGCCGGAAAAACCGGCTCGAACCACGCGTTGAGGCGTTAGGATCAGGCGGAAACGTCGGGTCCGGAAGCATGACCCCGGCAGTTCCGGGCGGCCGCAAATGGCCCCGCCATGCTCCACAACAGAGATAAAAGGACCGGTTTCACCGGCGAATCCTGCGGCAATCTTGAGGCAGCCTCGCGGCAAACTTGAGACTGCTAACTGAAATCACCGACCCACCAGATGTGGTGTCGGACGCAAGACGGGGCACGACGACGATGCAGATCACACGCCGCTACACCACCGAAGGACAGTCGCCCTATGCCGGGATCGACTTCCGCATGACCACCTCCGAGATCCGCAATCCGGATGGCTCGGTCGTGTTCAAGGCCGACGATGTCGAGGTCCCCGAGTCGTGGTCGCAGGTCGCGTCCGACGTGCTCGCGCAGAAGTATTTCCGCAAGGCCGGCGTCGCCGCTGCGCTGAAGACCGTCGAGGAAGAGACCGTGCCGTCGTGGCTGTGGCGCTCGGTGCCGGACACCGACGCGCTCAACGCCCTGCCCGAGAATGAGCGCTTCATCGGCGAACGTTCGGCCAAGCAGGTGTTCGATCGCCTCGCCGGCTGCTGGACCTATTGGGGCTGGAAGGGCGGCTACTTCACGTCAGAAGCCGACGCGCACGCTTTCCATGACGAGCTGCGCTACATGCTCGCCAAGCAGATGGTCGCACCGAATTCGCCGCAGTGGTTCAACACCGGCCTGCACTGGGCCTACGGCGTCGATGGTCCCGGCCAGGGCCACTATTACGTCGACTGGAAGACCGGCAAGCTCACCAAGTCGAAGTCGTCCTACGAACATCCGCAGCCGCATGCCTGCTTCATCCAGGGCGTCGAGGACGATCTGGTCAACGAAGGCGGCATCATGGACCTGTGGGTGCGTGAAGCCCGCCTGTTCAAATACGGCTCGGGCACCGGCTCCAATTTTTCGCGTTTGCGCGGCGAAGGCGAGAAGCTTTCCGGCGGCGGACGTTCGTCTGGCCTCATGAGCTTCCTCAAGATCGGCGATCGCGCGGCTGGCGCCATCAAGTCGGGCGGCACCACGCGCCGCGCGGCCAAGATGGTCGTGGTCGATGCCGACCATCCGGATATCGAGACCTATATCGACTGGAAGGTGAAGGAAGAGCAGAAGGTCGCCGCCCTCGTCACCGGTTCGAAGATGAACCAGAAGCACCTCAAGGCCATCATGAAGGCCGCGGTGAACTGCGAAGGCTCGAACGACGACTGCTTCGATCCCGAGAAGAACCCGGCGCTGCGCCGCGAGATCAAACTCGCCCGCCGCGCGCTGGTCTCGGACAACATGATCAAGCGCGTCATCCAGTTCGCCAAGCAGGGCTACAAGGACATCCAGTTCGACGTCTATGACACCGACTGGGACTCGGAAGCCTATCTCACCGTGGCCGGCCAGAACTCCAACAACTCCGTCTCGCTGAAGGACGACTTCCTGCGCGCCGTCGAAGCCGACGGCACCTGGGATCTCATCGGCCGCACCAATGGCAAGGTCACCAAGACCCTGAAGGCGCGCGACCTCTGGGAGAAGATCGGCCACGCCGCCTGGGCCTCGGCCGATCCCGGCCTGCACTTCAACACCACCATGAACGACTGGCACACCTGCAAGTCGTCGGGCGATATCCGCGCGTCCAATCCGTGCTCGGAATACATGTTCCTGGACGACACCGCGTGCAACCTCGCCTCGGCCAACCTGCTCACCTTCTACGATGTCGCCTCCAAGCGTTTCGACATCGAGGCCTATGAGCATCTGTGCCGCCTGTGGACCGTCGTGCTCGAAATCTCGGTCATGATGGCCCAGTTCCCGTCGAAGCCGATCGCCGAACTCTCTTACGAATTCCGCACCCTCGGCCTCGGCTATGCAAACATCGGCGGCCTGCTGATGACCATGGGCCTGCCCTACGACTCCAAGGAAGGCCGCGCGCTGTGCGGCGCCCTCACCGCGGTCATGACGGGCGTGGCTTATGCGACCTCGGCCGAAATGGCCGGCGAACTCGGCCCGTTCCCGGGCTACAAGAAGAACGCCGCGCATATGCTGCGCGTCATCCGCAACCATCGCCGCGCCGCCCATGGCGACACCCACGGCTATGAGAAGCTCGCCGTCAATCCGGTCGCGCTCGACCATGCCTCCTGCCCGCAGGCCGACATCGTCACCCGCGCCAAGCTCGCATGGGACCGCGCGCTCGAACTCGGCGAAACCCATGGCTATCGCAACGCCCAGACCACCGTGGTCGCCCCCACCGGCACCATCGGTCTCGTCATGGATTGCGACACCACCGGCATCGAGCCCGATTTCGCGCTGGTGAAATTCAAGAAGCTCGCCGGCGGCGGCTACTGGAAGATCATCAACCGCGCCGTGCCGGCCGCGCTGCGCGTGCTCGGCTATCGCGAAAGCGAGATCGCCGAGATCGAGGCCTATGCCGTCGGTCACGGTTCGCTGTCCAATGCGCCGGGCATCAATGCCTCGACCCTCAAGGCCAAGGGCTTCACCGATGAAGCGCTCGCCAAGGTCGAAAAGGCCCTGCCGACCGCCTTCGACATCAAGTTCGCCTTCAACAAGTGGACCTTTGGTGAGGACTTCCTCCGCGACACCCTGAAGATCGAGGCGGAAGCCATCGCAGCCCCCGGCTTCGACCTGCTTGCCGCCCTCGGCTTCACCAAGCGCGAGATCGAAGCCGCCAACGTGCATATCTGCGGCGCGATGACGGTGGAAGGCGCGCCGCACCTGAAGGCCGAGCACTATGCCGTGTTCGATTGCGCCAATCCCTGCGGCAAGATCGGCAAGCGCTATCTCTCGGTGGAAAGCCACATCCGCATGATGGCGGCGTCGCAGCCCTTCATCTCGGGTGCGATCTCCAAGACCATCAACATGCCGAACGACGCCACGGTGGAGGACTGCAAGTCCGCTTACCTCCTCTCCTGGAAGCTGGCGCTGAAGGCCAACGCGCTCTATCGCGATGGCTCGAAACTCTCGCAGCCGCTCAACTCGCAGCTCATCTCCGATGAGGACGAGGATGAGGATGCCATCGAGACCCTGATGGAGAAGCCGATGGCGGCCCGCACCGCCGCGATCTCCGAGAAGGTGGTGGAACGCCTCGTCGAACGTATCGTGGTGATGCGCGAGCGTGAAAAAATGCCGGATCGCCGCAAGGGCTACACCCAGAAGGCCGTGGTCGGTGGCCACAAGGTGTACTTGCGCACCGGCGAATATGATGACGGCCGCCTCGGCGAAATCTTCATCGACATGCACAAGGAAGGCGCGGCACTCCGCTCCTTCATCAACAATTTTGCCATCGCCGTTTCGCTCGGTCTGCAATACGGCGTGCCGCTGGAAGAGTATGTCGACGCCTTCACCTTCACCCGCTTCGAGCCCGCGGGCCCGGTGCAGGGCAACGACTCGATCAAGTTCGCGACCTCGATCCTCGACTACGTGTTCCGCGAACTCGCCGTAAGCTACATGTCGCGTTTCGACCTCGGCCATGTGGATCTGTCTGAAACCGGCTTCGATGCGCTGGGCAAGGGCGAGGAAGAAGGCAAGGCGCCGGATGAAGCGAGCAAATATGTCTCGCGGGGCCTGACCCGTTCGCGCACCGACAATCTCGTCGTCATGCGCGGCGGCGCCACTGCCGTCTCGTCGAACAACGACAGCGCCCCCGCCGGCGGCAGCCGCGTCACCGCCTTCTCGGGCGGCCGCACTGGTGACAATGTCGAAGGCGCCGTGGCGCTGAAGACGGCGGAGCCGACCGTCGCTCTGTCACCGACCGAAAAGCTCGAGGCGCAGGCTCTTGATAAGGCGGCCTGGAGCAAGGCCGGCACCGCCGCCGCAACCGCCCCCACCAAGGCGGAGCGCCGCGCGGAAGCCAAGGCCAAGGGCTATGAAGGCGACATGTGCGGGGAATGCTCGAACTTCACGCTGGTGCGGAATGGCACGTGTATGAAGTGCGATACTTGCGGCAGCACGACGGGCTGCAGCTAAAATTCAGAAGTAAATTTGGAAAGTAGCGAAAGTTGTCCATTCAGACTATCCGGATGTCCATTTTGGCTAAGCTAACTTGTCCATCGGCGCTTTAAAGCTCTTTGTCTGAAGTCGAATCGCAAAAGCCCCGCCGTTGGCGGGGCTTTTCATTTGCGACTTAAAAGCTCGCGACGCGAGATCGCACTGACAGCGGAAGCACCGCCAACGTTCTTTTTCCGAGCGGACCGTACTGGCGTCGTTAAAATCTTACGCGCCGACCACTTATCGGCGTAACTAAACTCGCATGTCCAGCAACCGCATTCAGAATCTCGGTACTTCAGCCAGGCCAGGAGCCCTCCCTCAAGAGTAAATTTGCCACGTACTTTGCTGGGACCGAACTTCCAACGGCATGTCTCACAGATGAGCAAACCCGCGGGAGCATCTAGTAGAGGCCCTTCGGCCCTCTCTCCCCTTATGAACCGACGATCCTCGATCTTTGGTTTGAAAACTCTTCGATAGAATTCGTCGAATCCGGCTGACCGTTGACGCCTTTCCAGTTTGGCGACCTCGGCATAAATGTGATCCGATTGCATGGTGGCGCTCGCCGCCCGTGGATCGAAGTTGCTGCAAAACTCGGCCTCCCAGTCATCGAGTGCCCTACGCAACGGTCCGAACGCTCGTTTTATCCCGACACCGAGGCTCAATCGCCACGCCTCTAGTGCCGCTCGGCACTTCTCGGGGGATTTGCTTTCGTAGATCTCCAGGAACCTGGATCTCGCTTCCTGCGCTCGCTTGGTAGTGTTTTGATCGCCTTTTTTGCTCACGACCGAGGCCGCGGCGTCCGCAAGTGCGCTGAATTTGGTCGTAGGAGCGATAAGAAGGACCTTCTTGCCAAGCCCCGCTTTGACGGCATCGCGCGTTTGCGGATGTAGCTGCGGATCCAGACAGACGGAAAGCAGTAAGCGCTTTTCCCGTTTTACCAGCCTCTTCAGCCATCCTTCGATGACCTTCGGCAAGACGCTTGGGAGAACGTCGATAATTATGAGATGCGTAAGATCGATCAAAACTGTTCTGTAGCGCCCGTCGACCTTCACGACGTGAATGCCAAGGCCGCCTGGCGGTCCGTAAATCTGCCGAGAGCGACCGCGGAGAGGATATTTCTGTCGTGTCACGCGAGCGACGGTCTTGTCGTCGACACCATATCGCCCGGCCACGGCCGAGAACGTGTCCCTTCCCGCCTCAAACACAAGAGCCTCTTCAAGCTCTGACGTCATGCGGCGGTTTTCAGAAAGGCCGGCGAGCGGTTGAAAGAAGGTCTTTCCGCACTTCCTGCAGCGATATCGCAGACGTGTGACGCGGATAACGAACCGCTCTTCCTCCGCTTGATCGAAGTATTCCGAGGTCTTTCGTCCATGAACGCCAAGACCCCGTGTTTTACCGCACTTCAGGCAGTGCGTGGGCTCAATCTTGTATCTTGCATTGATGATCCGACGACGTCGTCGGCCTTCAGTAAAGCCGCCGTCGATCTTTTCCCAATCCGGATCGTCCAACAATCTCAGCATCTGCCCGCCCGTTCGACGGGCAAAATCAGGCATCCGGCTTAACGTGTGGCTACCGCACTGGTGTGCCTGCCGAGGATCCTGCTCAGCGTCGTTAACAAAGCGCCAAACGCGGGACCAACGCCGCTGCCGAGGCTCTAACCTCAATTACTGGGCTTCGGCATATCGTGTGGAGCGCCGAACGCCGCTGTGTCACCTCGTAGTAGCTCGCAAAAGTCATAATTTTCGAGGCTCCTGCTCCGCCTTGGAGCCCGTTTCGAGCCCCGATTTTGCGCGTTCGGCACAAAGTGTGGTCGTCCGGACTCCGTCGTCAGGATCTTGAGAACTACGGTCATGAACGCTTGAAATGCGCGGTAAACCGCACACTATTGAGTAAAAATCGACTACACTTAGTTATATCGAACCCGCGCGCGCTCCTGCGGAAATGCTAGACGCCTTGCGCCAAGTGGAGTCACCGCATGGCTTACGAACTCGAGTTTCACCCTGTGGGCTCCGGGGCCAACAGCGGTGACGCCATCACCGTGCGATACTTGGCCGGTACCGAGTGGCGCGTCATAGTGGTAGACGGCGGCTACCAAGACACTGGCGAGATGATCGTCGAGCACATTCGACGCCAGTACGGCACGAACACCGTTGAACACGTCGTCAGCACACACCCTGACAACGATCATATCAGTGGGCTCAGGGCGGTCATCTCTCAGTTGGACGTTCAGAATCTTTGGATGCACGTTCCGGAGCTGCATGCTCAGAACCTGATCAATTTCTTCCACGACCCTCGCTGGACGCTCGACGGCCTGAGGGGCGACCTCCGGCGATCCTATCCGATAGTCACCGAGTTGATTGAACTCGCGACAATCCGCGGCACCACTCTGAACGCACCTTTCCAGGGCGCCAAAATCGGTCCTTTCACGGTGCTGTCGCCTTCGGTCGCGATGTATGAAGGCCTTCTGCCACAGTTCCGAGATACCCCGAAACCAGCACAGCACCTCTTGGCCCTGTTAGGCCATTGGTTGACCGGGGTCGGGCGCCGCGTGGCAACGCAGATTCGACGGATCATCGCGGAAGACCTGCTCACTGAAACTCTTCGTGATGGCGGCATCACTGCCGCTGAAAACGAGTCCAGCGTCGTCCTTTACGGACAGATTGACGGAAGGAACATATTTCTTACTGGCGATGTGGGCCTGAAAGCACTGAACGCTGCGGTGACTTACGGTGCCGCTAACGGCCTCCGGTTCGGCGAGGCCCTGAACGTGTTCCAGGTGCCACATCACGGTAGCCGCAACAACGTATCCCCAGCACTCCTCGACAGGATCTTGGGCCAGGTATCAGGATTCGGAGCAAGGCCGTCCATCGGCTGCGCGATTTCGGCTGGCCCCGACGACGAAACGCATCCCAGGCAGGTTGTCGTGAATGCGCTCCTGCGCCGTGGCGTGACGCCGCAAGACACGAAGCAAGGGCTGCTCCTTTTCAACCACGGCGTCGCAAACCGTCCCGGCTTCGGGCCGGCTGCCGGTTTGGGATTCTCGACAAGAGTCGAAGCTTACGATTGATCCGGCAATGGCGCCGATGGTTCGGCATCCTTCATCTTCTTCGCCGGCGCAACACGCGGCCGGGAAGCCGGTTTGTTCACTTTCGCCGCCTTGTTCAGATGAGGCGATTGACTGCTCAGCAGCAACTGGCGCGCATAGATACGCGCAGCATCGAACACGCTCTTTTCCGTCACGAAGATCGCAAGGTATCCCGCGTGCAGAGCGGCGACAACGATGACGGCGAGCAGTTTTGCGTTGAACTCGTTCGACCAATCAACCGGCCACCGCAGCCAGAAGACTACAAGGCAGACCAGAACGATGAAGGCGTTCAGAAGGAAGCCGGACACCTTCAGGCCCAAGAGATTTCTGCGAAATCCGTAACTGATGTTTTCATTGAACAGGACATCGAACTTCTTGGTACTGCGGGTGTTCTCCCGCAACCACGTGGCGCCTCGGGCATAGTATGCATCAGCCTTTTCCGGGTCGGCCGCCTCATCTTCAGCCGACGGTGCCGGCTCCTCGAGCTTCGCTGCAATGAATTTGTGAAAGGCCGTCTTCGTGGCGACATCATGCGTGGTGTCGCTGTGTCGCAACATCACCGTTGTCGGCAATCCGCCCATCTTGGCGACAAGCGACGGCTCTATCGCTCGTCCTCGGCGCCTGGCGATGTCGGCAAAGACTGCAAAGAGCACTGTCAGCGCAATGCCCGCGATCAAATGGGTAAGCCCGATACTTCCCCAAGATACGAAGATCGCCGCGAAAGCAAAGGCCGGTGCTCCGGCAATAATCGCAGGCACCAATCTCGCCCGCAGCGTGTAGGCGTCGATGGGGGATTTGAAACCCTTCATTTCTGGATCTCCATGGACGGGCCCGGCAGTCCGACAAGTTCCGACACGGTTTCGATCGCAAGATGGGTGTAGCCGCCAGGTGTGTGGATGAGCATCAGCAGCGGAAAATACTGAAGTCCCGAAAGAAGCGCGGCAGTACGCATGTCCTTCGGAGATGGCCCGCTCGGAAAGAGATGGTTGTGCCAAGTACCAAGCGGGTAGAGCGCACCGCCGGTGCCATCCACAAGATTACGCAGCAACGGCTTGAGCCCTTGCGTTCCCAGCACGAATTCTTCCCTTGAGAACTTGCTGTCGGGAGGCGCCGGAAGCGTGCCAACGACGTGGAAGTTGCCGATGACATCGCAATACCGTCCGTAGATGATACCGCCGGTTTCCGAATTTGGCTTCCGCGCGATCTCCTCGATGATAGCTTGATCAACCGCCGGACTGATGCGGATTTCCGAACTCCCGCGCTTGACCACCGTCCGAGGAAGTATCCTCGTTTCCGACCACGACTGACTGAGCCCATCGCCACCGACGGTGCCAAGGACCAAGAGGCCAGAATCCACCGGCAAACCATCGTCCTGGAGACGGTGAAGCCGTTCGGAAAATGCCGCGCTGAAGAGCGATAACCTCGAGTCCCGCAGCGGCATCGTCAAGGCGGAGCACCCCTGCCCCACGGGTATCTCGGCCGCCTCCGTGTTGAAGATCTTGGATGCGATGTCATCTCGACGATGTATCTCGAGGTAGGCCTCGCAGATCAGGTCCGTCGTCGACGGGTTGGCTCCGGTCCCCTCGACAGTCATGAGTCCGGCGGCACCGGTCCCAAGCAGGCATGTTTCGATGACACGCGGCCTGCTGCCCGTCAGCGATGCGGAGCTCAAAGTTTCCCGGACCGTCGCTGATCCCGTTGAATTGACGATGGCTGAACAATCTTTGCTGACGACCTTTTCGAGCGACTTCACCTTGAGGACATGGTTGACGATATCCAGATCGTGCGCCGTCACCTCCGCGCCGAGATCCACCAGTGCATCCTTCAACAAGGTCGACTTGGCGTCGGTGAGGCCTTGCTTCGAAGCAGCGCCGCTCGGATAGACGGCATGTCGGGCATAGTTGTGCGGTAGCATGTTCGACCGGTCTATCACGTGATCGGGTGCACGGCCGCAGCGCGCCATATGCATCGCCACCTTGGAGCCGACACTCCCGCATCCAATCAATGACCAGGAAAACGGGCGCGCCTCAGCTTGCTCGCCGGACGCCTGCCGGAGCAGCCCTTCAGAGATGTCGTCTCGATGCATGGCCGGCCTCACGACTTTTGAGCTGCTTAAGGACAGATTGTCTCTACCGCTGAGCTCAACGACATACGGACAAAGTTCGTAGACCGAGCCCGTGCCGATCACAGGATACGGCCGGCGCGCCAACATAATGACTGCGAGCGGCACTGGCGTCTTCATCTGCGAATTGGCAAAGCGTCCCTGCAGTAGGCGAAGCTTGGGCTCAACGTATTCGCGGCATCCCAACATTCGAGCTCGATCCAAAAGATCATCGACCTTTGAGACTGTTTCCGGCATGTACTTATCTGCGACGAAAGGTGATCCGTCTGGTTTGCGGCCCGACCACGCCACCAAGGCGATGCCAGAGCCGGTCCGCCCAATCCCAAAGTCCCTGTAGGTGAAAGTCTTGGTCAATCCAGGGGCAAGCGCTACACGATCGGATTTACCGATCGTGATCCAATATGAGCTGCCGCTTTCGTCCGCGGCAGCGAGAAACCGGGCATTAAAGGCGAAACAGCCGCCATCGCTCTTTGCTAGGCTCCGCATCCAGCCGCCGTCAGCGATTACGACATCGTCGATGTGGTCCCGGCGGACAGGCTCCCAGCCCTGTTGTGGATCGATCAGGTTCAGGGTGGCTGCCTTGTCCAACCAGTCGGCGAGTTGTTCGATCAGCCCGAGGATACCGCGCAACCGCAATAGCTCGCGAGGCGAGCCTGCAAACAGGCAAGGCTCGGGAAGATCATATGCCGAGCCTGGCTGAATGTGTGGATGGCTCCGATCGAAATCGGCGCGCAGACGGATCTGCGGAGGAAGTACCGGGTAGTTGCTACCGAACCGGAAGGTTACAGGCTCCACACTCCGCACGCCCGATGGACTTTGACCGGCTGCCCGCCACTCTGAAGCCATCTCTGTCTTCATCATGACGGTGGCGACTATGGTGCCCGCCGCGTCCGCCGGGGCGACTGTCACTTCCGCGACCGCGTCATGCGCCCGGATCAGTCGGACTGCACGCGCGACGGGAACTGATATCGCCATCGTCGACAATCTCAGTCCTCGTCGTCCGAACCGCCATGAGCGAGCGGCTGGCTACCGATTCCAGACGAAACTCCGACCGTCGATGCAAATACGGCCCGCTTGATCTTGGTGCCCGATGACGACACCTCGATGACCAGCGGCTTGTGGCCCGACCCATCCGCTACACATTTGAACTCGCCTTTAACGTCGTCGAGGATATCGAGGTATTCGCGCTTGGCACGGATACATGGCGGATCGTCTTCGTCGTCTTCGACCTGCTTGCTGCTGGAGACAATCAGTGCGCCTTTGCGGGCCTGGCCCAATGCACTACGCGCGGCCTCGTTGACCTTCGCTTTCTCGCCCTTTTCCGACCAACTGTCATACGAAAGACTTCGCCAGGAACAGTGGTGGGGAGCCAGCAATACGTCGTATTCGAGCCGGTCGGCCTTGTCCTCGTTGCGCTCCCAGAGCTTTTCCCAGATTGCAACGCCGGCGTCCCCTCCGATCAGATAGCGGGCCTTGGTGACCTTGGAGACCTTGAGGTCAATCCTAATGATGACGCTGCTGTCGTTCTTGGTGATGACCTCTTCTTCCTCGTCGTCGTCGGCTTTCAACGGGGCCAGCAGACGGGCCTCGAACGACGTATCGGCGGAGCCGCAGATGTTCGAGAACTGCTCATCCACCTTGATGAGAATCGCCGTGAGATCGTCGGTCTTGCCGTCGATATCCTCGCCCATGATCAGAATGCGGTTCCCGTCTCCCTGGGCCCCCTCGTCGCGGCACCTGTCAGTTATACACATCTCCGAGCCCACGA
>JAEXHR010000049.1 GCA_023449855.1 Pseudomonadota bacterium
CGGGGGCGGGGCGGGGGGGGGGCGGCCCCGCGCCCCGTTCGGGTCGCCTAAACAAACAAGGCGCTCCGCGAACGCATCAGCGGGAGATCATTTTCGGTCCCCGCGATATGGTTGAAGTAGTTCGTGAAAATGCTGAGTGTGATGTTCGCGACAGTCTCGACACCGGCCTCATGATCGGAACCGGCGTGGTGAGCGTTGCGAGTTGAGCTGCCGTTGTCTGGCCACGTAGGCGAACGACTTCGCATGCGACGCCCGACAGAGCGGCGGTCTTGGGATATGACGATCTGCCAATCAAATTCCTGGCCATTTCGTCGGACGAAAGACCTGCTCCCTTGCCGCGTCCCGTATGCACCGAAGCGCAATAATCGCACACATTGGCACCGGCGACAGCGAGCGCAATCTGCTTGCGGTTCACATTTGACAGGTTTCGTGCGGCGAGTGCTCCGGCAACTCCAAGATAACCACTGCGCCCGGCCGGTGATTGCGCCATGGTGGCAAGAATATTGGGCATGCCGCCGGTCTGTTTCTTGACCGCATTTAGCAGGTCTTGGGTTTTCGACGGCGCAGACGCGGCATCAGTCTGGGGAATGGTCTCCACGACAAATCTCCGTGCAGTTCCTGGCGAAGGGTTAGCAAGTCCGTCGACGCTTGATTGCGCGTCGGTGGGAGGTAACGCAATGCGGTGGTATCATTTTGCGACTTCTGGTCAATTCGTTGGGATGACCTGCAACGTTTCGCGAATAGTCTTGTGGACTTAACGAGCGCCGGTGCTAAGCAACCAGCATGACCGATGTACTCAGCGACGTGCTCGACACAGTAGCACTGAAAGCCACAATTTACTTTCGCACCGATTTTTACCCGGCGTTTAATATCGCCGTCCCTAGCTACAGGCGTGCAGCGCGCTTTCACCTAGTGGTACAAGGGACGTGCTACGTCACCCTCGCCGATGGGACGCGCACAAAGTTGCGAGCTGGCGATCTTGCCCTTGTTCCCGGCGGCGCTGGCCATTTGCTGTCGAGCAGCGAAACCGTTGAAGGGCAACCGCTTGGCGATGTCATACAGCAAGCAGGCTTCACCGGCTCGGGGCCGTTCATCGTCGGGAGCGGCGAAGCCGGCGAATCCTGCCAAATGGTATGCGGCCATTTCTCCTTTGCCGATGGTGCAGACCACCCGTTGCTACGTTCGATACCGGACTTGTTGCATGTTACCGCAGCGGACCGTGCATCACGGCCCATGCTTGACGACGTTCTGCGCCTGCTTGTGCGCCGCATGTTTGAGGGCGAACCGGGAGCCACAGCTAGCGTCAGCCGCCTGTCCGAGGTGCTGTTCATCGAGGCGATACACGCCGGCATCGCGCAGGCGCCCGAAATCAGCCGTTTGATTTCCGCTGTCTACGACCCTCAGATCGGCAAGGCACTCAGCCTCATTCACGGTGATGTCGCCCATGGATGGACTGTCGAAAGCCTAGCGGCGGCCGTGGGGATGTCGCGCAGCCGCTTTGCCGAGCGCTTTCGCGAGCTGGTTGGCAGTGGCCCGATGGCGTATATAGTGGACTGGAGGCTTCAGCGTGCGCTCAACCTACTCGCGGAAAGCAATGTCCCGATAAAGACGGTTGCCAATCGCGTTGGCTATCGCTCGGCTGCCGCTTTCACGCGCGCGTTTTCAGAGCGCTTCGGCTGTTCGCCCAAAGAGCGAAGGATGAGCAGCAACGCAGCGTAGAAGTGGCGAAGCCATCGCGGTCGACCGCATAAACTAATTCTTGCTTTTGCTTAATCAACTCGTCGAGCCTGTTCATGACTTTTAGAATATTGATGTATTTTCCCGAATTCAAACTATTGATAGGCGATCTAATCAGCCGGTGACGAAAGATACGGCAAATGCTGCATCTGAGCAATAGGGTGGTGCATGGGCGTCAGACCTGAATACGCCTAGGGTCCCGCATCCTCGAGCAATTCCAGTCGCCGCGTGAAGTTATCAGGCTCCCCGACATGCAACTCGAGAAAGCGATTGGCCTCTTTGACAATCCGCGCCTCTACCACCGCTTCGCGGTCGATTCTTGCCTGGGCGTGGAGCCACTCGG
Source organism: Pseudomonadota bacterium (assembly GCA_023449855.1). Taxonomy (GTDB): domain Bacteria; phylum Pseudomonadota; class Alphaproteobacteria; order Rhizobiales; family Xanthobacteraceae; genus Tardiphaga. The sequence goes on from JAEXHR010000049.1 coordinate 2,081, forward strand.
TGACTTCCAGCCAATCCCAGAGAGGACTGTTGGAGGTGACGCGCGCAACCGGACTGGGGAAGCCCGAGCCCCGTTCCGCCTTGGTATAGAGCGAGATCGCCTGACGGGTGAGGCCTGAGCGCTCGGCAATATCACTGAGGTTCACCAGATAATCCGGCTCGACCCGTTCGATCTTGGCACCCGTTTGGAGTATATCCTTATAAGCGGTTGTAACAGCTTTGGAAAATGACACAGCTTCACGGGCGAACTCGGCGATGATCACGCCCTTCTGGAACGAAAGCGTCGCGTCGTCGCAACCGGCCTCGAAGAAGCGATCTTCGTAGCCGTCCGCCTCGGGATCGAGGCCGGAGGCTACAATGGTGAACTCATGCGTCTTCATCTCACTCACTCCGCTTGCCCGTGCGGGCACCGCGCCACATCCCGTCGTATAGCCTTGGCATGGTTCTCCGCATTACGCGGCGTGCTCCATACCGAGACCATGCAACCGTCCCGGTCAGCCCAAGCGCAGTAGAGCCGCCCCCAGGCGTGGCCACTGATCGGAACGACCCGCCAGCCCAGCGTTTCCGCATGGGCAACAGCCGCTTCAATCTCCTTGTTCGGATGGCGTGGCCTAGCCATTCAACCGACCTCCTTATCGCCATTCCGTTGACAAATGTCAACGGCATTTGCGGTGCTGCTTTGTTGCACTGCCCTGCTGCTCCGCTGCGTTCATCGTGGGCCAAGAGGCGCAGCAAGCCATGGGCTGGAATCAGACCTGGCGTTTCATTGGCCTATGTCGACAGGAGTGACTGCAGCTTCGCGTCCCACGCATCCAGAGCGGTGCGCTTCTCGTCGTCATATTTGTAGCGGTTGTAGATCCCCGCGACCCCTGCCCTTGTTCCGCTGATATGGTTGAGCACGCTTTCTGTAACTTCGACGGGGACCCTCAGCGACTGAAGATGGGTTGCGCCGGTTCGGCGGATATCGTGCAGCCGCCAGTTCGGAACCTCCACCTCTGCTGGGTCACCTCCCTCCTCGACCTGCTTCGCCTTCAGATAGGCAATCATGTCTTTGTGGAGCGCCGCCCTTCCCTTGAAGAATCCCGAGACGGGGGTCGTGCCGGTGGTCGTGAATACGAGGCCCTTGCGCTTTGGGCCCAGCAGCTGCAGCTCTGCCAAAGCGAGGCTTGTCAGCGGTATGACATGTTCCTGGTCATTCTTTGCCCGATCGGCCGGCAAGGTCCATCGGCGTGCATCGAGGTCGATTTCGGACCAGTCCATCTCGGCAACTTCCTGACGCCGTTGCATCGTCAGGATCAGCATCCGCACAAAGGGCCCCCAAGGCCATCCGGAATTCTCGGTCGCCCTCCACAAGGCGACGATCTCCTCGTCACTCAGCACCCGACGGCGCGAAGGGACGGCCTTTGGCGCTTTCATCCCGGCCAGCGGCGAGACTTCGATATCCTGTCGGTCGGTCGCCCAGTTGAATAGCTTGCGCAGCAGCGAGTGGATCTCCTTGCGCCGCGCCGGGCGATCGGAATACTCGTCCAGCACCTTCACGATGTCAGCGCGGGTGATCTCATGGACGGGGCGATTGCCCCAGCGGGGAATAAACACGTTGTTGATCGTGCAATTCGCCGAGCCCCATGTCCCCCGCCAGTTCGGCTTGAGATAGAGCTCGACGAACCTCTCGCTGTACGTCCGAAAGTTCAGTGTCTCCTTTTTACGCTTCGCTTCACGCTTGGCTTCGACCGGGTCGATGCCCTGATAGACTTGGACCAGCAGCCGCTCGGCTTCCTTTCGTGCCGTGGCAGGCGTCCATGGGCTACCAACGGGCCCGATTGTCTTGCGGCGCGCAGGCCCGCCGTCGACACGATATTGGAACACAAAGGACTGTGCTCCTTTTGGCGTGATGCGAAGTCCGAAGCCCTTCAGGCGGGGGTCCCACACGTAAATGTCGCGGTGCGGGTCCGGTATGACAGACTGGATTGTTCGCAATGTGATTGACTGATTCGGCATGATCTGGCGCTCGTCCACGTAATCGCCACGTAATCAGATGTCGGGATTACGATGGCGTAGCGAAGGGTAATCCACGGCGGATTTATTCCAACCGTTTCAAGCCCTTGAGCGTAGTTTGGCGTAGTATTGGAAAGGAACGAAAAGGGTCCAAAGCTCCGCTCTTAATCAGCGGGTCCTAGGTTCGAGCCCTAGTGCGTCCACCACATTTCCCTTTTTCGTAAATCAGATACTGAGCTTGCGAGATCGGGCTATTGAGAGCATTTTTTTTGCTAAGCAGCTCTCTAGGTAGCAGAGCGCTAATTCGGCGCTGCAGTGCAGTGAACGGTTCATGGCCTGCGCTCTGTCGAACTGAGCTTGAGCGAGTAATCGGCTCACCTTCCCGCCAGCGGCGCACGCTGGGATGGCAGCTCGGAAACTCAGGCAGCGCGGTGTCGTGCTGACAGCTAGGCCGCCCGAGCGCCCGATGGACAAGAATGACGCCCTTGGCTGGATGCCCTGCCAGCTCGGATACGCCCCATAGACGGTAAGAACGGTCAGACGGTTATTCGTGGAGGCTAAGAGCAGATTGGGGCCAGGGGCGCGATAGGCCTGGTGCTCGAACCGTCAGTCGCGCAGCACCCGCTCGATAGCGGTGTCGACACTGGTCCGATCACCGCACCGCTGAGCGCCTACCGCCGATCCGGTTTGCGTTCTGTTCCTTCGAGCGATAATATCGTCATCTGACGCTAAAGCATCTCGAGTGGACGGCGGTCGCGTGGCCTGGGAAATTCCGCATCGAGTGTCGCAATGTCGGCGTCGGAGAGCACGATATCTGCGGCCGCGCGGTTCTCCCGCACATGTGCAATCGAACTCGCTTTCGGGATGGCGATAAGGCCATCGTGGCGCAACGTCCAGGCAAGTGCGACCTGCGCAGGGGTTGCGCCAACCTGGGCCGCTACTTTGTCGAGGGCGGGATGGCTTGAGAGGCGTCCCTGCTCGACGGGACTATACGCCATCACTGGCACTTTGTGCTGGGCGAGCCACGGCAACAGGTCCAACTCAGGGCCTCGACGGACGAGATTGTAGAGGATCTGATCGGTCACGCAGCCATCCCCGCCGGCAGCGATAAGCTCGTCCATATCGTCGGTATCGAGATTGCTGACACCCCAATGCCTGATTTTCCCCGCTGATTTGAGCGCCTCCAATGCCTTCACAGTCTCAGCGAGCGGCACCGATCCCCGCCAATGGAGCAGGTAGAGGTCCAGCCGGTCGGTGCCGAGCCGCTTCAGGCTCGCCTCGCATGCATCGGCAAGGCGGGAGCGCGATGCGTTCTGCGGATATGCCTTGCTGACGAGGAACAACTGGTCGCGAACGCTGCCCAGCGCCTCGGATATCAGCGTTTCCGCCGCACCATCGCCGTACATTTCGGCGGTATCGATGAGCGTCATGCCCAGTTCGACACCGGCGCGTAGCGTGGCGATCTCATCGGATCGGCGCTCGGCACGTTCGCCCATCTTCCAGGTGCCTTGACCCAGTGAAGGAACCACTTCCCCGCCGGGCAATGTCACGTGTTTCATGTGCTTTCGTCCTATGAGATGAGTTCGACTGTTCGGTCGGGGGGCAGATTGGCAGATGACCACCATGAAACGATCATATCGCGGCCGGCCATCGATCGAGCGCCATTTTGGCGATGGAGAGCAGTTCGTTGATCGTAGCGCCGTCGCGCGCCTGAACGGACATACCTTCCATGACCGTTTTGATGAATTTGCCTAGCACGGCCGGATCGGTGTTGGCCGCAAGCTCGCCCTGCGCGGCGCCGCGTTGCAGACGCTCGATCAGGAGGGCCTCCGCCGCGATACGCTTTTCGCGCAGCAGGCATTCGATGGCGGCGGACGCCGGCGAAACGGCTGCCGCTGCCGAATACATGAAGCAGCCGGCCGGCGTTCCAGGTTCCGAGAATGATGACGCCGCTCGTTCCAGCAGGCCTTTGACGGCCTCGTAGGTGGACAACGCCGGATCGTTAATGGGTGCATAGAGGTGGACGCTGAACGTCGCGGCGTAACGTTCGATCACCGCCGCAAACAGCCCCGCCTTGTTGTCAAACGCTGCATAGAGACTGGCGGCGGCGACGCCAGTCTCCGCCACCAGATCGGCCATCGATGTCGCCTCGTAGCCGCGCTGCCAGAACAGCCGCACCGCCTTGTCGAGCGCAGCGTCAGTGTCGAACACACGAGGGCGACCTGCGCGGCGACGGGCTTTCGTCTCTGTCATCTCTGATGCACGATATGGAACGATCGATAAATAATATCTTGAAACGGGTGGTCCGCTCCCTTACAGAACGATCATTAAATAATCAAGGAGTCTCCAATGAGCCGCATCGTCCGTATCCACGAATATGGCGACGCCAGCGTCCTCAGGATTGAAGATGTGGCAGTCCCCGCTCCCGTGGCCGACGAAGTGCAGATCGCGGTGAAGGCGATAGGCATAAACCGCGCCGAGGTGATGTTCCGCAACCATGCCTACCTTCAGGAAGCCGAGTTCCCGAGCCGCCTTGGCTATGAGGCTGCCGGCACTGTCGTTACGGTCGGCGCCGACGTTACCGGGTTTGCGGAAGGCGAAGCCGTCAGCGTCATCCCCCCGCTCGATATCGCGCGTTGGGGCACCTATGGCGAGGTCGCCAACGTGCCCGCCCGCCTCGTCGTCAAGCATCCGGCGGCGCTGTCGTTCGAGGAAGCGGCGGCCGTGTGGATGCAGTATGTCACCGCCTGGGGTGCACTGGTGGAGCAGGCGAAACTCGGCGAGGGCGATTTCGTCATCGTCACAGCTGCATCCAGCAGCGTCGGCCTTGCGGCCTTCCAGATTGCGCGGATGGTCGGCGCGACGGTAATCGCGACGACGCGTACCGGCGCCAAGCGCCAGGCCCTGATCGATGCCGGTGCGCATCATGTCGTCGCGACCGGGGAAGAGGACCTGGTAGCGAGGGTGATGGAGATAACCGATGGTCAGGGTGCGCGCGTGGTGCTCGATCCGGTCGGAGGCCCGTTGTTCGAGCCGCTGACCGAGAGCATGGCACGCGGAGGCATCCTGCTCGAATATGGCGCGCTCAGCGGCGAACCGACGCCGTTCCCGTTGTTCTCCGTGCTGGGCAAGAGCCTCACGCTCAAGGGGTATCTCTACAGCGAGATCGTCTCGGACGATGCCGCCCTCGATCGCGCCAAGGCGTTCATCGTGGCGGGTCTGGAATCGGGCGCGCTCAAGCCGCGGATCGCGCGCACTTTCCCGCTCGACGCCATCCAGGACGCTCACCGCTTCCTCGAATCGAACGACCAGATCGGCAAGGTCGTCGTTACGGTCTGACCGGCATACCGGGGGGAGTGAGCGATCGCTCCCCCACGAATTTGCGCTGACGCGACGGCCTCGCGCCAGCAATCAGTTTAACTCAACGAGGGGTATCCCAACATGAAATCTCGCGCCGCTGTAGCCTTCGAGGCGGGCAAGCCACTCGAAATTGTCGAGATCGATGTCGCCCCACCCCGGAAAGGCGAAGTCCTCATACGGGTGACGCACACCGGTGTGTGCCACACCGACGCGTACACTCTGGCGGGGAGTGATCCGGAGGGTGTTTTCCCGGTGGTTCTGGGCCACGAGGGCGCGGGCATCGTTGTCGAGGTCGGTGAAGGCGTCACCAGCGTCGTGCCGGGCGATCACGTGATTCCGCTCTACACCGCCGAATGCGGCAAGTGCGACTTCTGCCTGTCGGGCAAGACCAACCTGTGCGTCGCTGTCCGCGAAACGCAGGGCAAGGGCTTGATGCCCGATGGGACCACCCGCTTCTCGTATAATGGTCAGCCCCTCTATCATTACATGGGCTGTTCAACCTTCAGTGAATATACTGTCGTCGCCGAAGTCTCGCTCGCCAAGATCAATCCCGAGGCAAACCCCGAACATGTCTGCCTGCTCGGATGCGGCGTCACGACCGGCATCGGCGCAGTCCACAATACCGCCAAGGTCCAGCCCGGAGACTCGGTCGCCGTGTTCGGCCTCGGCGGCATCGGCCTCGCGGCGATTCAGGGTGCGCGCCAGGCGAAGGCGGGTCGCATCATCGCCATCGACACCAATCCATCCAAGTTCGAGCTGGCACGCCAGTTCGGTGCGACCGAGTGCATCAACCCCAAGGACCATGACAAGCCTATCCAGCAAGTGCTGATCGAGATGACGGGCTGGGGCATCGATCATACCTTCGAGTGCATCGGCAACGTCCACGTCATGCGCGCCGCGCTTGAATCAGCGCACCGTGGCTGGGGTCAGTCGATCGTGATTGGCGTTGCCGGCGCGGGCGAGGAAATCTCCACCCGACCATTCCAGCTCGTCACGGGCCGCGTATGGAAGGGGTCCGCTTTCGGTGGCGGCAAGGGACGGACACAGCTCCCCGGCATGGTCGAGGACGCGATGAGAGGCGATATCGATCTGGCCCCATTCGTAACCCACACGATGGGTTTGGAGGAGATCAACGAGGCCTTCGCACTGATGCACGAAGGCAAGTCGATCCGCACGGTCATTCACTACTGACCCGTCGATCAGAAGCGGCGCGAGGCGCTCGGATCGACAACTCGGCCGTCATCATGGCTCGACCCCGGCCATGATGACGCGCGCTCTGGCAAATGGGCAACGCGTCGCGATGCGGTAACAAGCGCCGAAGTGCGGTCGTTACATGCCGATAGCGGCACGGACCAGGGCCGCCTGGCCCAGGCGCTTACCAGCGGAGTGTGTGTGGCCTCGTCGCCAGACCCAACGGGAAAAATCGTTTTGTCGTAACCTTTGTCTAATGCTGGAAAAATATTTCAAAGGTGCCGAACATCGGGCCAGCCTGGCCGTTGGATGTATTGAGTCGGAAATGCATTCATCTGTTACCCGACTGTGATGAACCACTGACCGCACGGGCGTATAGGGCAGAAGACTGAATTGAAGAGCAAGGATATTCACGCGACGACGCCGGCCACCGATCATGGGCATACGGGGGCGCCCGCTTGCGTGCAGGTTCGCGGCGCACGCCAGAATAACCTCAAAAATGTTGACGTCGATGTGCCGCGCAACGCCTTCGTGGTGTTCACCGGCATATCGGGCTCGGGCAAGTCATCGCTCGCGTTCGGCACCCTTTATGCCGAAGCCCAGCGGCGTTATCTGGAATCGGTTGCGCCTTATGCCCGTCGCCTGATCGACCAGGCCGGCGTGCCGGAGGTCGACGCGATCGACGGTTTGCCGCCTGCGGTCGCCTTGCAGCAGCAGCGCGGCTCGGCCAACGCGCGATCCTCGGTCGGCAGCGTGACGACGCTCTCTAGCCTGGTGCGAATGCTTTATTCGCGCGTCGGCGAATATCCGCGCCATCAGCCGATGCTCTATGCGGAGGATTTCTCCCCCAACACGGTCGCCGGCGCCTGCCCGACCTGTCACGGCATCGGGCGCGTCTATGACGCGACCGAAGAAACGATGGTGCCCGACGACACGCTGACGATCCGGGAACGCGCAGTCGCCGCTTGGCCGGCGGCATGGCATGGCCAGAATCTGCGCGATATCCTCGTGTCGCTCGGCTATAACGTCGACACGCCGTGGCGCGATCTGCCGAAGAAGGATCGCGACTGGATTCTCTTTACCGACGAGGCGCCGACGGTGCCGGTCTATGCGGGCCTGACGCCCGAACAGACCCGCGTGGCGCTGAAGCGCCGCATGGAACCGAGCTATCAGGGCACCTTCACCGGCGCGCGCCGCTATGTGCTGGAAACCTTCGCCAACACGAAAAGCGCGCTGATGAAGAAGCGCGTCTCGCAATACATCATCGGACGCGATTGCCCGACCTGCGACGGCAAGCGCCTGAAGCGCGAAGCCCTGTCCGTAAAGTTCGCGGGCCTCGACATCGCCGAGTTCGGCGATCTGACGGTGTTGAAACTCCGGGACTTGCTCACGCCCGTCGCGCATGGCGAATATGGGGGCGCCGCGGCGGTCCCGAAGAGCCATGTCCTCGGCAAGGCGGCCCGCGATGCGGCGGTCGAACGGCGGGTCGCGGCAGGAGGTTCGGCGCACAAGAGCGCGCCCGACGTACGCCGCACGCCCAATCTCTCCGACGAGAAGCGGATCGCCGCCCAACGCCTTGCCTGCGAATTGATCGAGCGGCTAGAGCCGCTGATCGATCTTGGCCTTGGCTACATTTCGCTCGACCGCAGCACGCCGACGCTTTCCTCCGGAGAGCTGCAGCGCTTGCGGCTTGCCACGCAATTGTCGTCACAGCTTTTCGGCGTGGTCTATGTGCTTGACGAACCTTCGGCAGGGTTGCACCCGGCAGATGGCGAAGCCTTGCTCACCATCCTCGAGCGTCTCAAGGCTGCGGGCAACTCCCTGTTCGTCGTCGAACATGATCTCGACGTGATCCGCCGCGCGGAATGGCTCGTCGATGTCGGGCCAGGAGCCGGGGAAAAGGGCGGTGAAGTCCTCTACAGCGGGCCGATAGAGGGGCTTGCCAACGTCGAGACTTCGATCACCCGCCGCTACCTGTTCGCAGAGCCGCTCCGCAGTGAGCACACACCGCGCGATGCCAAGGCATGGCTACGCCTGGAAGGGATCAGGCGGAACAATCTCCATGGTCTCGACGTCGAGTTTCCCATCGGCTGCTTCACCGCTGTCACCGGCGTTTCGGGATCGGGCAAATCCAGTCTTGTCAGTCAGGCGCTGCCCGAGCTCGTCACGGAACACCTCGGCGGCTCCCCCGTGGCCGAGGAGGAGGATATCGATCCGCTGCTCGATGTTGCGCAGAACGACACTGAAGGACGCATTGTCGCAGGCATGGAGCATGTTCGCAGGCTGGTGCGGGTCGATCAGAAGCCGATCGGCCGCACGCCGCGCTCGAACCTATCCACCTACAGCGGCATGTTCGACCATGTGCGACGGATCTTCGCTGATACGCCGCTCGCCCGCCGGCGGCACTACAGCCCGGGAAGGTTCTCGTTCAACGTCGCGCAAGGCCGCTGCCCTGTGTGCGAGGGCGAGGGATACGTCATGGTGGAGCTGCTGTTCCTGCCGAGCGTTTTTGCCCCGTGCTCGACCTGTCATGGCTCTCGCTACAACCCGCAAACGCTCGAAGTCGAATGGAACGGGCGCAATATCGCCCAGGTGCTCGAACTGACGGTCGACGATGCGTGCGATTTCTTCGCTGGCGAGGCATCTGTGATGCGCTCCCTCGACGTGTTGCGGGAGATCGGTCTTGGTTATCTGAGGCTCGGTCAGCCGGCGACCGAGCTGTCTGGCGGGGAGGCGCAGCGCATCAAGCTGGCGACTGAACTGCAACGCGCTCAACGCGGCAACACGATCTACATCCTCGACGAGCCAACTTCGGGACTTCACCCCTCCGATGGCGACCGGCTGATGCGACACCTGCGGGGCCTCGTAGAAGCCGGCAATACCGTCGTAGTCGTCGAACATGACATGCGCGCCATCACACAGGCGGACTGGATCATCGACCTGGGACCGGGGGCCGGGGAAGATGGGGGCCGTATCGTTGCCAGCGGCGTCCCTGGCGTCGTTGCGGAAGCGGAAGGCAGTCTCACCGCCCGCTATCTCAAGGCGGCGCTGTAGGTCGTAAATCTGGCCGAACGCACGTTCGATCAGGTGCATCTCAATCACACGTTGGGTTGGGTCGAATCTGGAAGTGGGAGCCGGCGATGTGTCACCGCGGTTGGCGCGGCTTAGGGTTTGGGTGCCCGTCAGGTGCGCCGTGTTCGTGTGATACGCGGCGTGGCGGACGGCCAATCGCTGGCCATCCGCCACGCTTGCTTTGTGCGGACCTTCTCCAGGGAGAGGGCCCTCACATGGTTCGTCGAAACGCCCCGCCTTAATTCCCTGCTGCGGGCGCTGCGCCGACATCTTCTGCGATTTCCTCAACGAGTTTGGCGCAGAAGGCGGGCAAATCATTGGGATCGCGGCTGGTAACAAGGCCGTTGTCGACCACGACTTCCTCATTGGTCCATGCACCGCCGGCGTTCTCGATATCGACCTTCAGCGTCGGGTAGGACGTCAAGGTGCGACCCTCAAGCACGCCCGCCTCGATCAATGTCCAAGGTGCATGGCATATAGCCGCAACAGGTTTTTTCTGATCGAAGAAAGCCCGGATGAAAGCAATTGCCTCGACGTTGCCGCGCAGCTTGTCGGCACCGACAGTCCCTCCGGGCACAACAAGTCCGTCAAAATCGTCGGCTTTCACCTCGGAAAACGTCTTGTCGATAGTATAGCTGGCGCCCTCGTCAAGATCGCCATTGACTGTGCGAGCCTTGCCCGGTTCAAAACTGACCACGGTCACTTTGCCACCAGCGTCCTCGACAGCTTGCTTGGGCTTCGAGAATTCTGGTTCTTCCGTCCCACGGGGTGCGATCAGAATGGCAATGGATTTGCCTTCCAAAGTCATAATTTATTTCCTATTCCGTCGAAGACTAAGGTCAGGTGCCCGGCTTGAGCACGACCTTCGTCCAGCCAGCGTCGCGCTCGTCAAAATGCTTGTAGGCGTCTGGTGCCTGATCAAGCGGCAGTCGGTGCGAGATGATTTGGGCAGGATTGGCCCGGCCTTGCTCGATAAGCTTCATCAGTCGCCGGTTGTAGTGCTTTACATTGCACTGGCCGGTGCCGATCTTCTGGCCCTTGAACCAGAAGTTGCCGAAGTCGAACGCCATCTTGCCTTCCTTCTGGAGATCGTCGGGCGCGTTCGGGTCTTCCGGAATGAACACGCCGACGACGCCGATTCCGCCGGTGGCCTTCGTGCTTTTGACGAGGCAGTTCATCGTGTAGTTGCTGCGCTCCTTGCCGTGGCGATCGCAACACTGATACCCGACCGCCTCGACCCCGCGGTCGGTCCCGAGGCCGCTGGTCGCGTCAAGGATCTGCTGGGCGGGATCGCCCTTGCGCATGTCGATCGGAATAGCGCCCATCGCCTTGGCCAGTTTCAGGCGGTCATCGTGAGAATCGACCACGAAGATCTGAGAGGCACCGCGGATCTCGGCTGAGTGCGCGGCCATCAAACCGACCGGACCGGCGCCGTAGATCGCGATGCTTTCGCCAGGCAGGAAACCCGACAGTTCGACGCCATGCCAACCGGTGGGGAAGATGTCGGAGAGCATGACATAGTCATCCTCCTTCTCCTCAGCGTCCTCAGGCAGTTTCAGACAATTGAAGTCCGCATAAGGAACGCGCATCAACTCGGCCTGACCACCTTGCCACGGACCCATCTCGGCAAAGCCATACGCTGCGCCGGCGGTTCCAGGGTTGGTGGTGAGGCAGAAACCCGTCAAACCGCGTTCGCAATTTTCGCAGAAACCGCAACCGACATTGAACGGCATGCACACGCGATCGCCCTTCTTGATACGATCTACCGCAGAGCCGACTTCGATGACCTCGCCAAGGTTTTCGTGACCGAAGACCCTGCCCTTCTCGAAGCTGGTACGGCCCTCATACATGTGAAGGTCCGACCCGCAGATATTGGTCGTGGTCAGCCGGATGATAACATCGGTCTGCTTTTCGATCTTGGGATCATCGATGGTGCTGACAGAAACATCTTTGGGCCCGTTGTACACGACAGCTTTCACGGATCTTTTCCTTTCGCAACTCTTCTCAACGCGTCATCAAATCGACAGCTTGGTGATCCGGTCCATCGCAACGGCGGACGACATCGCACCCTTCCAAGTGATCTCAGTTTCCTGAACCTTCTGCCATCTGAGAGGTTCCTACCCGTATGGCCGTCCCGGGATCGATTTATTGCGGTTTTCTGAATAACTGGGCCAGAACAGCCGAATAACGCGCTAAATGGAGGCGACCCGCGCCGCGCGGGAGGCACGCCCGGCGCCGCGCTCCAAGACTCAGCCGCGCGCGAACGCCTGCGCCGCCGCCTCGGCCACGCCCTGGTCTTGCTTGCCGGTGCCGCCCGACACGCGTACCGCGCCGATCACCGTCTCGCCCTCCTTTATCGGCACGCCCCCGGCGAAGATCATCACCTTGCCGTCGTCGGAGGCATGGATGCCGTAGAAGTCGGCGCCCGGCTGGTCGAGGTTCGCCAGCGCCTTGGTCTCGACGTCGAACGCGCGCGCCGTCCACGCCTTGCCGATCGCGATGTCGACGCTGCCGCGCCACGCATCGTCCATCCGCGCGAACGCTAGGAGGCAGCCGCCCGCGTCCACCACCGCGATGTTCATCGGGTTGCCGATCCGCTCGGCCTCCGCGATCCCCAAATCGATGATCGTCCGCGCGTCGTTCAGGTCGAGCGTCTGGGTGGTGCGCATGGAGTATCTCCGTGGCCGGTTCGGGGAAAGCCGCTCAACGCACGCCGCCGCGCCCGGGCCCCCCACGCGGGCGATGAGAGCGACGCGCTAGGGTGCCGACCGCTCGGCTATTTCGCGGCCAGCAGGGTGAACTTGTGAATCTGCGGCGGTTCAGAAAACAGTTCTTCTGCCTTGTCCATCAGTGCGGCGGCAACCTTGCCGTCAAGATGGGCCTGCCGATCCTCCTCCGTGTCGAACGTATCGAAGATCGCGTACGCACCGGGACCTTCCTCGATCGCATACCAGGTCAGAGTGCCCGGCTCAGCTTGAACGAGCGGCAATGCCGAGGTCAGGAAATCGGCGACATCGCGCTCTTTTCCGGGCTTGGCCTTCAGTGGTACATACAGGGCAAGTTTGGGCATAAATCACTCCTCAAGTTGAACGCTCAGCTATTCTTCGGCAAAGTAACGGACGAGCGGGCCGGTACGTTCCCCACGAGGCGGAGCACACGCGGCCCCGCCTCCTCGTCGAAATCAGAACTCCTGTGCAGTCGGCCTGATGACGATCGCGTTGACATCGACGTCATCAGGTTGTTCGACAGCGAACGCGATAGCACGCGCCACCGATGCCGCCGGGATGGCCTGCTTGTAGAAGTCCAGCACCGTCTCGGCGGCCGCGCCAGAGGTCGTGAACTTCAAATCGCTTTCGACAGCTCCAGGCTCGATTGACGTGACCCGAACCTTTTCACCCACCTCGTGGCGCAAGCCCTCGCTGATCGCGCTGACGGCGAACTTGGTGCCGGAGTAGACCGTGCCTCCCGGTGCAAAGACCTTGATGCCCGCAACCGAGCTTAAGTTGATGATGTGACCGCTGCCCTGCTCGAGAAAACCGGGAAGGGCCGCCGCGATGCCGTAGAGCGTACCCTTCAGATTGACGTCGATCATCTGGTCCCACTCGTCGGTGTTGACCTCGGCCATCGGACGGATCGGCATCAGCCCGGCGTTGTTGATCAGCACGTCGAGGCGGCCGAAGTCGGCAATGATTGCGGCGACGACGGACTGGACCGCCGACTTGTCGGTCACGTCCAGCGCGTAGCTACGTGCGGTGCCGCCCGTTGCGGCAATGTCCGCGACGACCTCGTCGAGCCTGTCCTTGCGCCGCGCGGCGATGGCCACCTTGGCGCCGCGTTCCGCGAGAAGACGAGCGGTTTCCGCGCCGATGCCGGTGCTGCCGCCGGTAATGAGAACGACCTTGCCTTCGATACCCTTGGTCATGACTGTATTCCTTCAAGTTAGTTGTTGATTTTTCGCCGGATCGCGGCCCCGCGCGAGCCCGCCCGGCCTGATGGGGTCACCGCGAGCGCAACAGGACGGGAGCGGCGCCCACCTTGATGCGGAGCAGCTCGTAGGGCTTGCGGCGCAAGTCCCGCCCGCCGTGGAAGCCTGGCTGGCGGTGAAGCTGGTTGGCAGTGAAGTAGAGATAGCCGTCGGTGCCGATCGACAGCGTGTCGGGCCAGCTGATGCGCGGGTCGCTGACCACCGTCGTCCAGCGGCCTTGGTCGAGCACGCGGATCGCGTTGTTCTCGTAATCGCCGGCGAACACGCGGCCCCGGTCGTCTTCGGCAATCCCGTCCGAGGCGCCTTTGCGCCCCAGGCTGCGGACCGCGCGGCTCAACTCCTCCTCGGACACCGCGGGATCGCGCAGCATCGCCGTGGGCACCGCGTGCAGCGTGCGGCCCGACAGTGGACCGTAATACAGCAGGCTGCCGTCGGCGCTGAGCGCAATCGCGTCGCTTGCGATCGTGACCGGCGTCGCGGGGCCGTCAGCCGGGCGGTTCATGAGCACCGCGCCGTCGACAACCGGGGTGAAGCCGGGCTCGGGGTTGGTCGTCGCATGGTTCGAC
>JAEXHR010000308.1 GCA_023449855.1 Pseudomonadota bacterium
TGACAAACCGGTGGCTGCCGGTAAGCCGAAGCTCGTTGCCATCATCGCGGTCGCCCGAAAGCTCCTCACCATCCTAACGCCATCCTCCGGGACAAAACGCCATGGCAGCCCAAAAACGCTTGACCCGAAAGACAGTCGCTCCCCACTGCGCCGCTACGCGGCTTGAGGGAGGGAAAGACTGCTACGCCGCTGCTCGAAACTGCACCTCGCCATTGTTCAGAAAACAGGTCTTGCTGAACAAGCTCAGATCGAGCGCATTCGGCAACCGGATGTCTGCGAGATCGGGGCAGGATTTCACAGCGGGATCGTAGGATCGGTCGATCTGGGAAATGAAAACAAAAATCAGCCCCTTGGCTCGCGCAAATGCCTGGAGCATGCGGATCTGCACCATCAATTCCGGCGTCTCGCGCCTCTGGTCAAGAATCTGCAGATAGTCGACCACCACCAGCGTGCCTGATGGTGCATCGGCTAGTCGCATCATGATGTGGTCAGCACTGATGGCATCGGAACGATCGATCTCAAACAGCGCACTGAAATCTGCAGGTTCGACGCCAATGGCACGGAAACGATCGAGCACCTCTATTTCCGTGTATTCGAGCGTGAAGAACGTCGCGCGATGGCCGGCTTTCATGGCCTGCACAGCGAGCTCGAGACTCATCAACGTCTTGCCGTGCCCGGGCCGTGCGCCGACCAGAACAAGGTCACCCGGCGAAAATCGGGCGAACAACCTCTCCGCAGGCGCGGTCGCCGCGTGTTTTGCGGCCAGCAGGCTCCAGCTTGGAAAACCTTCGGTCGCTGCAATCGCATCAAGAGCCTGATGCAACGGAATTTTCTGACGGCGGGATAGAGCACGCGCATTGCGCTTGAGATGATAGATCGGTGCAGAGAGCTTCATTCCGAAAACCTCCTGATGCGAGCCATGATCGCAATCCCTCCTTATGCGGCGCTCGAACAGTCGATTCGGATGTCAGATGCCCGGCATGAGTGATGCTTTCCCAGGGGAGGGAGGAGGCGCGGGCCACGCCAGAATCAAAGTCTAGCCCAGAAGGCGATGAAACTGGAAGCGGAATGCCGGTTGGTGAATGTCGCAAGGACGGAAAAGAGCCTCGATGCGGCCGCATCGAAGCTCTTTCGATTTGGTTGGCCAAAGCTCTCCAGCCCAACCAGCAGCGCTGGATTGCCTTGCCTTCGGCGAGGTCCTTACTTCTTCATCGCCGTCTTGTTCGCGGGCGCCGTCACGCCGGCCGCCTGCAGGATCAGGTTCGCAACCTGGCGGGCATGCGACACCATGATGAGATGGCCGCCATCGACTTCGACGGTGGTGGCGTTCATGCGCTTGGCGAGGAAGCGCTCGAGATCGGGATTGATGGTGCGGTCCTGCTTGGCCACAGCGTAGAAGGACGGCTTGTCGTGCCAGGCAGCAGCGGTGGTGCGACCGGCAAAGATGCTGGCGGCCGTGTCGCCCTGTTCGGCGAACAGCACCTTTGCCTTGGTCGGCTCAACGCCATTGGCAAAGTGTTTCAGAAAAGCTGGTTCGGACAGCAGCGTGTAGCCGTCATGGGTCTGAATGCCGGCGTGGACCGGGCCAGTGGGGAATTTGCCGGACAGCGCGACGAAATCTTCATCGGCATCAGGCGCGCGCGCAGCGACATAAACGAGCGCAGAGACCTTGGGATCGGTGCCGACGTCGCTGACGACGGTGCCGCCCCAGGAATGGCCGACCAGTACGGTGGGGCCGTCCTGTAGCGCGAGCGTACGCTTTGCGGCAGCATTGGAATCGGCGAGGGACGAGAGCGGATCTTGCACGGCGGTGACGTGCAGGCCGGCCTTTTGGAGCAGCGGGATTACCTCACCCCAGCTCGATCCGTCAGCCCAGGCGCCGTGGATCAACACGACATTCTTGGCCTTGACCGGTGCGGTTTGCGCATCGGCTGATGTGGCAGTGAAGATGGCGGAAAGGGCGCTCAACGCGAGAGCGGCAAGTATCCGGGTGGGGGTCATTGCATGAACTCCTGATGGGTTGAGACAGTGGCGCTGTCTTGCCAGAGGTTCGATGCAGGGGTCTTGGACGTTACCTTGCCGCAGCTTTGTTATCGATCACGGATGATCACGGAGCTGCGAGTGCATAAAAAGACGCCCCGGATTGCTCCGGGGCGCTCGCAATACACAGCTACACTTACTTCACTTAACAGTCGCCCTTTACGCGGCGACTTTCTCGGCCGAGCTGTCGACCACCTTCGGCGCGCTGACCGCGCTGGTGGAAATCGGAATGCTGCGCGGCTTCGCAGCTTCGGGAATCTCACGAACGAGATCCACATGGAGCAGGCCGTTTTCGAGCGAGGCATTCTTCACCTGCACGAAGTCGGCGAGCTGGAAAGCGCGCTCGAAGGCGCGGGCGGCGATGCCGCGATAAAGCACTTCGGACTTGTTGCCGTTCTCGTTGGCTGCCTTCTCGCCCTTGATCGTCAGCGTATTTTCCTTCGCGACGATGGAGAGCTCGTTCTGGGCAAAGCCGGAGACGGCGACGCTGATGCGATATTCGTTCTCACCGGTGCGCTCGATATTATAGGGCGGATAGCCTGGGGCGCTGTCGCCGGTGCTCTGGTCGAGCAGGTTGAACAGGCGATCGAAGCCGACGGTGGAACGATAAAACGGGGTCAGATCGTAGGTACGCATAGGGTAGTCCTCCATTGAGCGACTTTAGTCGCCGGCATGAGAGCCGCGACTATTGCTAACGCCCGCCCGCCATTGGGCCGGGCTTTCGTGTCATGCAGCCTAGAGAGGCCTGCATGAAGGTGATATGGGAGGGGTGTTGCGGCCTGCAAGGGGGGCCAAAAGAATCTCACCGAGGTCCAAAAGGCCCTTGAAAACCAGTCTGTTTCACCTAGCCGGTCCCGCATGACGCTTGTCTCGATCCCCGCCAATCCAGTCCCCGAAGGCGCCACGTCCGGTACGATCAAGACGCCCGACGGCGTCGAATTGCGCTTCGCGCGCTGGGCGCCGCCGGCGGGCCACAAGGGCACGGTCTGCGTCTTCAGTGGCCGCGGCGAATATATCGAGAAGTATTTCGAGACGGTGCGCGATCTGCGCGACCGCGGTTTCGCGGTGGCGATGATCGACTGGCGCGGCCAGGGCCATTCGGCGCGGCAACTGCGCGATGCGCGCAAGGGCTATGTGCGCAGCTTCTCGGATTTCGAGATCGATGTCGAAGCCTTCGTGCAGCAGGTGGTGATGCCGGATTGCCCGCCGCCTTACTACGCGCTGGCGCATTCCATGGGCGGTGCGGTGATGCTGCGCGTGGCCCATGCCGGCAAGCGCTGGTTCGACCGCATGGTGCTGTCCGCACCGATGATCGACCTGCCGGGCCGCTCGACCTCGCTACCGGCGCGGCTGCTGCTGCGTGTCATGCGATTCACCGGGCAGGGCGGCAACTATGTTCCCGGCGGCAATGGCGAACTGGTCGGCACGTCGTCCTTTCCGGACAACAAGCTGACGTCAGATGCCGTGCGCTATGCGCGCAATGCCGCGATCCTGCAGGAGGATCCGACCCTCGGCATCGGTTCGCCGACCATCGCCTGGGCCGATACCGCGATCCGCGCGATGCATGGATTCCGGGCGACGCGATATCCGGTCGATATCCGCCAGCCGATCCTGATGCTGGCGGCGAGCCACGATCAGGTGGTGTCGACGCCGGCCATCGAGGAATTCGCCTATCATCTGCGCGCGGGCTCGCATCTCGTCATCGCCGGGGCGCGGCACGAAATCCTGCAGGAGCAGGATCGCTACCGACAGCAATTCTGGGCGGCCTTCGATGCCTTCGTACCGGGGACGCCGTTGTTCAAGTAGATAAGAACGTAGGATGGGTTGAGCGGAGCGAAACCCATGCTGTCCGTCGTCTGTGGCAAGTTCCGCCGATGGGTTTCGCTCCGCTCAACCCATCCTACAAGAGACCATCCATGCTCGGCATTCACGATATCTGGCTGTTCGTTCTTTCCGGCCTGCTGCTCAACATCACGCCGGGGCCAGACACGGCCTATATCATCGGTCGCAGCGTGCAGATCGGCTGGCGCGGTGGCGTGGCTGCAGCGCTGGGAATCTGCGCTGGTTGCCTCGTCCACGTCTTTGCCGCGGCGATCGGACTTTCCGCGCTGCTGGCAGCGTCATCGACAGCCTTCACCGTCGTGAAATGGATCGGCGCGGCCTATCTGCTCTATAGCGGAATCCAGATGCTGCGCTGGAAGGCGCCAGATAATCCGCTCGCGACATCGGTCGAGAAGCCGGCGATCCAGCTCAGTCATGTGTTCTGGCAGGGCGCGCTCACCAATGCGCTCAATCCGAAAGTCGCGCTGTTCTTTCTCGCCTTCCTGCCGCAATTCGTCGATGCGGATGCGCCTCACAAGGCGCTGGCCTTCATGGTGCTTGGCCTGATGTTTATCGGCACCGGCGGGACTTGGTGCCTGCTGGTCGCAGTGTTTGCGGCACGTGCAGCGCGGCGCGTGCGTCAGTCCAGCCGGGCGCTGGTGTGGATCAATCGCGCACTCGGCGGGGTGTTTGTCTATCTCGGCATTCGCGTCGCGTTGCTGGAGACGAGATGAACTCGGACCGTAGCAGCCGTAGGATGGGTTGAGCGGAGGCCGAAGGCCGGCGCGACAACCCATCGGCCGAGCCTGCCGCGATCTCGGACAGCATGGGTTTTCGCTGCGCTCAACCCATCCTGCTCCATCGTCACTTCAGCATGGCCAGTGTGGCGCTGACGGCCAGATAGATGCCGAGCAGCAGCATGGCGATCAGGAACCAGCGGCGGAACTGTTCCGGCGCCATGCGATCGCGCACCGCCTGGCCGAGAAACATGCCGGCGAAAGCGGTGATCATGGCGACGACACCGGGCACCGCAGTGGCTGCATTGAGCAGGCCCGCGCTGGTGAGATTGAAGGCCTGCGCCGCGGTGGCGACGGTGAAATAGAGCCCGAGCGCCTGCACGAGTTCGTTCTTCTCCATGCCGATCGACTGCATGAAGGGCATCGAGGGAATGACCTGCACGCCGGTGGCGGCGGAGACGACGCCCGTGATCGCGCCGACGATGCCGCCAACCCATTTCTCGTCCTTCGGCGCGGTTCTGAACTGGAATTTGACCAGCGTGACCACGGCATAGATCACCAGCAGCACGCCGAGCACGATGGCGCCGTATTTGGCGTAAGGCCCGGTCATCAAGCCGCCGCTAAGCCAGATCGCAATGGCGGTGGTCAGCAGCAGCGGCCACAGCCGGCGGATGATGTCGCGCAGATAGGGGCCGGCGAAGGTCTGCCAGATATTGGTGACGATAGCCGGCACGATGACGATGGTGAGCGCCTGCACCGGAGTCATGGTGGTGGCGAGCAGGCCCATCGAGACGGTCGGCAGGCCGAGTCCGATGACGCCTTTGACGAAGCCGGCCAGGGCGAACACGGCGGCGATGAGAATGAGCATGGTGTCGATCATGGTGCGACACATTGACCGATCCTTGCAACGGGCACAATCTGGAGGTTACGGAGAATGCCTTCGGACCAACCGAAGGCTGGCGTGATGCGTAGGATGGGTTGAGTGGAGGCGCGATAGCGCCGGAGCGATACCCATCACGTCTGGTACAAGAAGTGATGGGTATCGCTGCGCTCAACCCATCCTACGAGGACAGATGATGCATTTCGATCTGGTCGATCTCAGGCTGTTCGCGGCGGTGGCGGAGGCGCGGAGCATTACCGGCGGCGCTGCGGCGGCCAATCTCGCGCTCGCTTCGGCAAGCGCCCGCATTCAGGGACTGGAAGCGGCCATGGGCGTGGCGCTGTTCAAGCGCGGTCGACGCGGCGTGACGCTGACGGCGGCAGGGGAAAGCCTGCTTGGTCATGCTCGTGTGGTGCTTCACGATGTGGAGGCCTTGCGCAGCGATATGGCGGCCTATGCCAGCGGGACTAAAGCGAGCATCGTCCTGCTGGCGAACACCGTCGGTCTGTCCGAGCATCTGCCTAAAGCGCTGGCTGCGTTCCTGCGCGAGCATCCGCAGGTCAGCCTTGAGGCCGAGGAGCGCGAGAGCGCCGACATTGCGCAGGCGATCGCCGCAGGGAGCGCCGATCTTGGCTTTGCGGCCGAGCATACGCTGCCGGAGACGCTGGATCGCTTCATCTTCAACGAGGATCGTCTGGTGCTGGTGACGGCGCCGCGCAGCGATCTGGCGTCACGCCGGTCGATCGATTTTCGCGAGGTCGCGGATCGCGATTTCATCGGGCTGACCAATGCGACGGCGTTGCAAAATCACATCGGCAAATATGCCGCCCGGCTGGGAGCGCGGCTCAAATATCGCGCCCAGATGCGGGATTTCGATGCCATGTGCCAGATGGCGGCGGCGCATGTAGGCATCGCCATCGTGCCGGAAGTGGCGGCGCGGCGCTGCGCGCGGTCGATGCCGATCACGCTGGTGCGGATCCGCGACGCCTGGGCCAATCGCAAGCTGGCGATCTGCTTTCGCGATCTGAAGGCGATGTCGCGTCCGGCCCAGCAACTGGTGGAGCACCTGCGCGCGGCGGCAAGGGGCTGACGTCAGGAATTCAGCAGCTTCATCGCGGCTTCATGCACGCGCGGATCGCCTGCGGCGATGATCTTGCCGCCATTCTGGGCCGGCTTGCCGTCCCAGGTGGTAACCACGCCGCCAGCGCCGGTGACGATGGGGATCAGGGCGGCGATGTCATAGGGCTTCAGCTCGGTCTCGATGACGAGATCGAGATGACCGGCGGCCAGCATGCAATAGGAGTAACAATCGCCGCCGTAACGGCTCAGGCGGACGTGCTTTTCGACGCGCTGGAAGGTGGCGCGGTCGGTCTCGTTCATCAGCCGCGGGCTGGTGGTGAAGAGCGACGCCTTTTCGAGCGAGTCGCACCGGCGCACGGCCAATTTCCGGGTGCTGTTGTTGGCGCCCTGATAGCGCGCCGAGCCGTTGTCGCCGGAAAAGCGCTCGCCGATATAGGGCTGGTGCATCATGCCATAGACCGGCGTGCCCTTGTGCAGCAGCGCGATCAGCGTGCCCCAGGTCGGAAAGCCGGAAATGAAGGATTTCGTACCGTCGATGGGATCGAGCACCCAGACGTAATCGGCGTCCTCGCGCTCGATGCCGAATTCCTCGCCGACGATACCGTGTTGGGGAAAGCTCTGCTTGATCAGCCGGCGCATCACTGCCTCGGCGCCGCGATCCGCCTCGGTGACCGGATCGAAATCGCGCGCATTCTTGTTGTCGATGCTCAGCGAGGTCCGGAAGAACGGCAGAATGGTCTCCCCCGAAGCGGTGGCGAGGCGGCCGATGAAGGCAGTGAAATCGATGACCGTCACGGCGGAATCCTTTACGGCGGGGAAGCTGTTGGCTGGGTGCCAATCTATGCCGCCAATCTATATAGCGGCTTGGGTTGAGCTGCATATGAGGCCGACGTATTTGCCCACCGCTCTTCATTCTGCGCAGACTGCGCAGCTAGCTTTCTGCGCACTCCGCGCAGTTCGATTCCGGTGAGATTTCTGAGCGCAAGAACTGGAATTTGGCGATAAAAGTGAATTTTTGTTCATTTCTAAAATGCGTCAAAATCAATGACGTTTTTCTAAGTAATTGTTTTTGCGAAATTAAATTGTGACAATCATGCTGCAATGTCCAAAATCCCTTGCATTTTTTGCATGAGAAAATGCCCGAAAACTCTTGCACTTCGCGGTCCGGAGATGCATATTGTTGCGGTGCGGTAGCGCCTTGCGCTATCGCTGCCCTCCTTGGGCGTTTCCTCCCTAGACTTGGGCCGCTTGCTTTCGCAAGTGGCCCTTTTTTCTTGTCTATGGAGTTTTGCAAGACGCTTGGCGATTGGCCAGCGATCCTGTTAGTGCCCCTCATATCCTTTACAGGCTCAGCCAACAGCTGCTGGCCTTCGCTGCGACCTGTGTGATGCGCCATTCGCAGCGGGCGTAGATCGAGGCGGGCTAATTGCTCCGGCTGAGAACCAGAGCTGATCAGAAGCGCGGCGTGACTTACTTCAGCGAGCTGTTGAGGTCGGTGAACTTCGTATTCAGGTTGGTGCCGAGGCCGTTAACGACGGCGATGATGGCGAGCGAGATGCCGGCTGCGATGAGGCCGTATTCGATCGCCGTAGCGCCCGACTCGTCCCTCATGAATTTCCTGAAAACATTCGTCATTTTGGTCATTTGTCCCTGCCCAATGTTACCGCGGCTCGTGCCGCCGGGAACCAGATGACGATCTAAAATCTAAAGTTGTATGAATCGCTGTGGTAGAATAATGAGCTATCTTCCACATTTGCGGTTTTGTCGCAGGTAAAATCGGCTGCTCCCTCGGACCTGAGCGCCCGACCGCTATTCGGCTGCGGCCTGGAACGGTCCGAGCACGCCGAGCGGAATGCTGATCAGGGCATCCGCGAGAACCGTGAAGTCGTGGGCGATCTGATCGAAGCGAGCCGTCCGTTCGCGCTTGCGTTCGTCCATATAGATGGCGCGGTTCAGCTCGATCTGGACCGCATGCAGACCGCTGGCGGGATTGCCGTAATGTTCGGTGATGAAGCCGCCCGCATAGGGCTTGTTGCGGCCGATCGAATAGCCGAGCCGGTGATAGGTGTCCTCCACCACGTCGGTGAGAAGTCCGGCGCAACTGGTGCCGTAGCGATCGCCGATCACCACGTCGGGCCGGCGCGGTTCCTCACGGGCGATGCCGATGGACGGCATCGAATGGCAATCGACCAGGATGGCCGTGCCGAAGGTCTGATAGGCCTTGTTGACCAGACGGCGCAGAGCGCGGTGATAGGGCTTGTAGAGGCTCTCGATGCGGGTGAGGGCGTCGTCCACATTCAGCCGCTCGCGATAGATCTCGTGGCCGTCGCCGACCACGCGAGGGATCGTGCCGAGGCCGCCGGCGACGCGCATGGAGCGCGTATTGGCGAAGCTGGGCAGCCGCCCGGTGAACATCCGCGGGTCGAGCTCATAAGGCTCGCGATTGACGTCCACGTATGATCGCGGGAAATGCACGCGCATCACCGGGAAGCCGCGGTCGGCCAGGCCGCCGATCAGCTCGTCCATGAACGAGTCCTCGGAGCGTCGCAGGGTGGCGACGTCGATCCGGGAAGCGCTCAGGAATGCGGCGGGATAGACGGTGCCCGAATGGGGCGAGTTGAAAATGATCGGCGCCCGCCATTCCGCGGGTTCGACGATCTCGAAAGGGGGCGACAGCTCACCGTCAAACTGGGTCATCGTCGCGTTTCGTCCCTGCGGGCACGTTCTTCTGGAGCGCCAGTCTGGCAGAAAACGGGCGATTTGCGAGGTGTCATTGTCGGTAAAGGCGCGCGAACGACCCCAGGCTGCTCGGCTTGCAGCGAAATCCGGTTCCTCATTGGTCGCGAAAGCCGTGTTTTGTTGCTCTGGATTGCAATCTGGCGCACCATATTGAAACGATTATCCACAGGCCGGGCTTCCGAACTTCACCCGAAATTTACCAACCCTCGGGCTTAGTAGGTGCAAGGTTTCCTCACTGGGGTTCGACGTCTCATCGCCATGCACAAGATCCTTCTCGCCGAAGACGACAACGACATGCGCCGGTTCCTGGTGAAGGCGCTGGAAAACGCCGGTTTTTCGGTGTCGCACCACGACAATGGGATGTCAGCCTATCAGAGGCTGCGCGAAGAACCCTTTGAAATGCTTCTAACGGATATCGTGATGCCGGAAATGGACGGTATCGAGCTGGCCCGTCGCGCCAGCGAACTCGATCCGGACATCAAGATCATGTTCATCACCGGCTTCGCCGCTGTGGCGCTGAATTCGGACTCTGAGGCGCCCAAGAACGCCAAGGTTCTGGCCAAGCCCGTGCATCTGCGCGAATTGGTCAGCGAAGTGAACAAGATGCTGGCAGCCTGAGCTGCTGAAATAATTCTGCAAAAGAGGTCAGGATTGGCCCCCCAGCGTCCTTGCCTGACCGGACCTTACCCGTTATAGGGTCCGCATTACCCGTCACGACCGGTTCTTAGGGCGCGTAGCTCAGCGGGAGAGCACTTCCTTGACATGGAAGGGGTCACAGGTTCGATCCCTGTCGCGCCCACCATCTGCCTCCGGTCACACTTTCTCAAATCTCCACAGTCGTAGGATGGGTTGAGCGCAGGCGCATTGCGCCGAAGCGATACCCATCACCGCCATCGAGCGAGGCGATGGGTATCGCTTCGCTCAACCCATCCGACGTCTTGCCCGCCGTTTTATTCTCCCATGCGTCGGAAGATGGGCATTCTGTTTCGCCGGCAGTCGTTTTTGCGATGCAACTGGGCTATAGCTGAATTGTCATAAAGTGTTCGACCGGAAGCTATGGCAATCAAGTCCCGGCCCGTCATCGGCGTCATCGGCAACGCCTATCGCATCGAGAACCGGTTCTCCGTCCAGGCGGCCGGAGAAAACAATCTTCGCGCGGTGGCCGAGGTTGCAGGCGCCTTGCCGATGATGTTCGCCGGCACGCCCGATATCACCGATATCGGCGAGGTTCTCGACATCGTCGACGGCATCCTGCTCACCGGCGCGCGCGCCAATGTCCACCCCACCCGATTCGGCATGCAGCCCTGTGTCAGGCATGAGCCCTATGACAACGGGCGGGACGAGGTGGCGCTGACCATGGCGGAAGCCTGCGTCGCGCGCGGCGTCCCGATCTTCGGCATCTGCCGCGGGCTGCAGGAAATGAATGTCGCTTTTGGCGGCACGCTGCATCCCGAAATTCGCGAACTGCCCGGCCGCATGAACCACCGGATGCCGCGGCTCGAAAACGGTGAAATCCATCCCGACCCCGCCGTCGTGTTCGCCGATCGTCATGACGTGCACCTGACCAGCAACGGCACGTTTGCCAGCCTGCTCAAGCGCGAGACCATCACGGTCAATTCGTTGCACGGGCAAGGGATCGAGATCCCCGGCGAGCGGGTGGTGGTCGAGGGCATCGCGGAAGACGGCACCATCGAAGCGATCCGCATTGCAGATGCGCCAGGCTTTGCCCTCGGGGTGCAATGGCATGCCGAATATGATCCGCAGATCAATCCGATCAATCGCGCACTCTTCCTCGCTTTCGGCGAAGCTGTCGCAGCGCAAAAGCAGCGCCGGAAGATCGGTGTTGCAGCGCCGGCCTGACTTTAGTCGCAGGACCGTCATGTTGCGACGATCCGCCTGTTCGCATTCTCCGTCTTTCGCAGGATGCGCGCGAACCAATTCCCTCATTTAAACGTATCACTTCCGCGCCCGTGCCTCCGATTCGTCATTTGCCGAACGGGGCATTTGCGTTTGGCCCCGTTTGTGCAAGCATCACGGGCGGACATGCCCGTGTGCTCGGAGGGGGCGACGGTGTGAGACCGGAGTTATGAGGAGAGGGACTATGAAACGACTTTTTCTGTTGGGGACCGTGGTCGCCGCGGCTTTCGCGGCCCAGGGCCTGGTGACGAAACAAGGCTTTGTGACGAAAGCGAGCGCGCAGGAGCTCACCGGCACGCTCAAGAAGATCAAGGACTCCGGTGCCATCACCATCAGCTTCCGTGATTCCTCGGTGCCGTTCTCTTATCTCGACGACAATCAGAAGCCGATCGGCTTCGCCATGGACATCTGTTACAAGATCGTCGAGGCCGTGAAGAAAGAGCTGAAGAACGACAAGATCGAAGTGAAGCTCAATCCGGTCACCTCGGCGACGCGCATTCCGCTGATCGCCAACGGGACTGTCGATCTCGAATGCGGTTCGACCACCAACAATGTGGACCGCCAGAAGCAGGTGTCGTTCACCAACACCCACTTCCTCACTGCCAGCCGCTTCGTTTCCAAGAAGACCGCCAAGCTCGAGAAGATCGATGATCTCAAGGGCAAGACCGTCGTCTCGACCTCCGGCACGACCAATATCAAGCAGCTCACCGAAGTGAATGCCGCGCGCAATCTCGGCATCAACATCGTTCCGGCGAAGGATCATGCCGAGGCGTTCCTCATGGTCGAAACGGACCGTGCTGTCGCCTTCGTGATGGATGACATCCTGCTGGCTTCGCTCGCCGCCGGCGCGCGCGATCCGAATGCCTATGTCATTTCGAAGGATGCGTTCTCCAAGCCCGAGCCTTACGGCATCATGCTGCGCAAGGGTGACGACGCATTCAAGAAGGTCGCCGATACTGCCACCGCCGAACTCTACAAGAGCCCGGAAGGTGCCAAGCTCTACGACAAGTGGTTCATGCAGAAGATCCCTCCGAAGGGCCTGAACCTCAATGTTCCGATGGGGCCGGAGCAGACCAAGGCGTTTGCCAAGCCGTCGGATTCGCCCGATCCCGACGCGTATCTCTAAGCTGCGTTCTTAACCTCTCCCCGCTTGCGGGGAGAGGTCGACGACCGCATGCGAAGCATGTGGACGTCGGGTGAGGGGGCTCTCAACATGT
>JAEXHR010000203.1 GCA_023449855.1 Pseudomonadota bacterium
CCCATCACCGCCGGACGCTGATGGTGATGGGTATCGCTGCGCTCAACCCATCCTACGGTTCACTATTTATAAAATCCGTCGCGCAGATGGATGCCGTGTTCGAGCCAGGCTTTCATGGCGCACAGCATGCCGGTCCAGCCCTCGCAATTGCCGTAGGAAGCCGAACGTCCCTCCGGGCTGTCCAGCCACCCCTCTTCCGTGATCTCGACCAGCGTCCGACCGTCATCGGTGGGTGCGAAAGTCATCGTGACCTTCGTCTTGTTGCTCCCCGATGCGTCGGCCTCGACGGCAGCGGCCTCGCCATCCCAGCGCAGCACGATGCGCCTGTCCTTCTCGACCTCGGTAACATGAACCGGAAAGGCGCCGGGGAAATCGTGGAAATCCCAGGTCACGACGGCGCCGGTTTCCAGCCGTCCCTTCGCCCCACCGGTCGTGAAAAATTCCGACAGGTGCTCGGGATTGACGACAGCCTCGAACACGTCGCCGACCGGCTTGGCGATGCGCCCCTTGATGGTGAACCTCGGTGCCATGGACAACCTCCTCTTGTTTCATTCGACAATAGGTTATAGATTTATAACATGTCAAATGACGAAAAAGACGACCTGCTGTTCCGGGCGCTGGCCCATCGCGCGCGGCGCCGGATGGTGGATGCGCTCAAGACGGGCGCCAAGACGACGGGAATGCTGTGCGAGCTGTTTCCCGAACTCGATCGCTGCACGGTGATGCAACATCTGAAAGTCCTGGACGAGGCCGGCCTCCTCATCATCGAGCGTCGCGGGCGCGAGCGATGGAACCAGCTCGACGCGCTGCCGATCCACGCCATCCATGAACGCTGGATCGGTCCTTACGCCGCCTATGCGGCGTCCATGCTCGGCAAGCTGAAGCGTACGAGCGAGCGCAAGGGAGTGGTCAGCCAGTCATAAATCGCTGGATGGGCGGGGCGAGACGAAGGTCCATCTTACGGACTAAATCGCCAGCCCGCAGATCGGTACCGTCATCTCTCTCGCGCGCTGATAACGTACTCATAAATCTCTGCGGACATCATATGCCCGATTTCGCCGACATCATCGGGATTTGCTAGATATTGCATGCCCTTGAGCTGCCTCTCTCCGAACATATCCCAGAATCGATACGCGACCTTGATGCGCCCATCCGGCTGACGCCCGACACTTCCCGCCAACAGTCTCTGCGTGTTTGCAGCACGCCAATCGGCGAAGGACGGTGATGCGTCGATACCAACGCGTTTCTCAACGAACGTCGCCGGATCGGTCAGAACGAACACCTTTGTGAGTGCAAGATCGCCGCCGACAATTTGTGGAATAGTCCGCGCAAGCTCCGCTTCGGCAGGACTCTCCGCAACAAATTCCGGCAACGCGATGCGCAACGGCGGATAGGTTCGTAGAACAGGATGCAGAACCGGAGATCCCGCGATGACAGCACTGCAGACAAACATCGAGACTAAGATCGCGGCGACGAAGCATATCCCGTAGGCGATGCGAAACCGCCGCCTGAGCATGACGGTTACGGCCGTCCACGGTGTTGGCGGGTTGCCGACAAGCATTAGGCCAGCCGGCAGACATAGCGTGAGCCGCGGGTGATGGCGCCTTCGCTGCTGAACAGCAATTCGGTGCCTTCCCTCACATAGGCGACGAACTGCTCTTCGCTGCTGAATTCGGCGAAGACCGGCTGATTGTCCTTGAAGCCTTGTCGCACGTCGTCCAGAGGACCGGTGAAGGTGAATGTGTAGCCGGCTGCGTTCTCGTCCCGCGTCTCGCTCAGCATCACGGCGAATTCGAACAGCATGTCCTTGTTCTTGCCGACCGCCACCAGCATGCGCCGGGGATCGCCCGGCTGATCGGCCATCCGCTGCCCGATCCTGATCTTGAACCGGGAATCATAGACCTCCCTGCCCAGATTGATCGCCTCTCCCTTGACCTTGCGAAATGCCATGACACGTATCCAGCGGTTATCCGGACCCGATACGTGCCGATCGGTTTTGATCGCGCCTGTTGCTTCCGGCGCATTGAAATCGGCACGTCCCGGGCGCCGAACGGCCGTGGTTGCGGCCGTTCTCGATTGCTCCCATTCAGATAGACGAATGGCGACGGGCTAACGCGCAAAGAGGCTGGATCAATTCCACGTGCGAACAGGATGGGTGCAGTTCAACCCATCCCACGGCACGACGGCTCCGCGCCCGCCTCGAATCCCATCGCATCGATGCCATCGACCCGGCCGCGGATCGGCAGGCGGCCGAGATCGCGCATCGCAACCGGCAGCCGCGTTTCGAACTGGTCGATGGCCGCACGCGAGGCGACGAAGCCGCCGGCGATGTCGCGGCTGAGCGCTTCCAGCCGCGAGGTCGTGTTCATGACATCGCCGTTGAAGACAATGGCGCGCTTGACGTCGCCGATCTCGCCGATGATGACCGGGCCGAAATGCAGGCTGCCGCGAATGCGCGGTGCGGCGCCGAATTCGCGCTCGAACTGGCCGGCCCTGCGTGCGAGCTCGTCGCGCATCGCCAGGAAACAGCGCATCGGCCTCGCGTCCCTGGCGCCGTCCCGCCTGGTCCAGGTGACGATCATCTCGTCGCCGACATAGGCCAGCACCTCGCCGCGATGATCGACCACCGGCAGGGACAGCAGGCGAAAGGTGCGATCGAGAAAGCGATGGATGCCGACGCCGCCGAATTGCTCGGCCAGCGTGGTCGATCCCGCGATATCGACGAACATGACAAAGCGCTCCTCCTCGACCGGTGCGTGATAGCGTCCGGTGAAGAAGTTCACCAAAGCGCGCCCTCCGACGAGATTGACGATGGCGAGCGCGAGATTGACGATGATCGAGACAACGACCGAATAGAGAAGTGACGACCAGAATGTATTGGGCGCAAGTGCCGGGCGGACACCGAGCAGCCAGTCGACGACCGGAAACCATTCCACCGTGAGAATGACCGTGGCGTAAAAGGCGCTCTTGATCAGCAGGCTGGCGGTGAAGGAGAGATCGTTCAGCCATGCGCGGACCGGTCCGTCGGCGATGATGATCTCGAAGCCGCCGAGCACGGAGCTGATCAGAAACCCCGTCACGATGCCGGCAAACATCGACAGCCCGTGCGTGGCACTGAAGGCCAGACCGGCGATGCCGCCAACCGCAACGATCGTGGCGAAGACCCTGAGCTTGCGTTCCAGTCTGGCGTTCATGGTCCCTCCCACCGGCAGTGCCGGTGAAAGGACATAGCAGATTGCTGCCGTAGGGCGGATGTGCCGAAGGCGTAA
>JAEXHR010000345.1 GCA_023449855.1 Pseudomonadota bacterium
ATGATGCGCAGTGGCTCCGAAAGGAGCAGGAATGCCGAAATCCCCACGTTGAAAGGGCCGCCAAACTCAGCGGTGGGCCTCAAATCGTCCCGTCGGCGATAGAAAATGCGGTAAATCGAGGTGTCCATGTGTATACGAACCAGCATGAATGTGTAACGCTCTAAAATGGAGAAGGGATTCTCTGTTGGTCGATGGCACCGATGTAAACAGTGATAACTCAATCTTGAGTGGGTTGCCGAAGGTAATTCAGTCGCGAACATCACTCTAGATTCGGGTTTCGAAAACCCAAGTACATTAATTTCCAAGCACGGCACTCTGATAAGCGCCAGCGCGCTATTTCACAGGATGATAGACGAGTGCCTGTGGCAAAATATTCGCCTAGAGGCCTGTTAACATGGCGAAGAAACACGTGGCTCTTCTGCCCTAATATATGCACCGACTGAACGGTCTGCCAAATAATCTGGAGCAATATTTGTTCACAAAAATCAATTCCGACCGCGATGTCTGAAAATAGTTGCGATCTGGCGGCCTATATCTGAAGGATTCATGCGTCCTGGCCTATACCAATTTGAAACATTGTTTAGTAGCGTCAGTAGAAGCAACCGATAGATGCCGCGATCATATTCGGCGTCTAGCGGAAGTTCTGCGATCAAGTCGCGGAATACGAGTTCGAATCTGTCACGCTTGTCGACCAAGCGATCTCGGATTTCAGCCGGCGCAGAAATGAAATCATTCATTAGGGGCATCGTCAATGAGGCGGGATCCAGTTGAATCTCCATCATGGTGATGCATGCTATCTCCAAGCGTTCCCATGGATCCGTTATCGGCTCGATCGCGGAGCGAACGCGATCTTCAGCAATCTGCAGGGCGATATCGTGGATGCGGACGAACAGTGCCTCTTTCGACTTGATGTAATGGTATAGAGAGCCGCCAAGGAGTCCAACGCGTTCGCCGATATCACGAACTGAAGTCGCAGCGTAACCTCGCTCGGCAAACAGCGCTGCAGCGGCTTCCAGGATCTCACAGTGGCGGTCGGTTATGCCCGTATCCCGCAACGCCACAGCCAGTAAACCGCTGACGTCTTTCGTGCTTCTAGGACCGTTTCCTGCCGTCATCGCCTCACCGGTTTCATTCATATTTCCTTTGCTAATAGCGCAGAGCTGTCATTTTCCCAAACTCTGGCTTCGTTACGAGACGAAAAGCGTCCGCCAGATTCCTCTTGCCAATTGTAACAATCGTTTGATACCACATCTCTCGTTCAGCTGAAGGAGGTAAAGTTGAGCGAAACAACCAGAGAGGCCATGGACTTCGACGTGGTGATCGTTGGCGCGGGACCGGCCGGTCTTGCCACGGCGATCCGTCTGAAGCAGCGCGCGGCCGAGGCCGGCGCGGAAATCTCCGTCGTCGTCGTGGAAAAGGGTTCGGAAGTCGGCGCGCATATCCTGTCGGGCGCGGTGATCGATCCTTCCGGTCTCGATGCGCTCCTGCCCGACTGGCGGGAAGATCCCGACCGGCCGCTCACCACCGAAGTCACCGACGACCGCTTCCATGTGCTCGGCCCCGCCGGCTCGATCCGCCTGCCGAATGCGCTGATGCCGCCGCTGATGAACAATCATGGCAACTTCATCGGCTCGCTCGGCAATGTCGCCCGCTATCTCGGGGCACAGGCAGAGGCGCTCGGAGTCGAAATCTATCCGGGCTTTGCGGCAACCGAAGTTCTCTATGACGAGAGCGGCGCGGTCGCCGGCATCGCCACCGGCGACATGGGGATTGGCCGCGACGGCGAGCCGAAGGATGATTTCACCCCCGGCATGGAGCTTCGGGCGAAGTACACCGTGTTTTCCGAGGGTGCGCGCGGCAGCCTGACCAAGCAGCTTCTCGCCCGCTTCAACCTGACCGAGGGCCGATCCATCCAGAAATTCGGCATCGGCATCAAGGAACTCTGGCAGGTCAAGCCGGAAAAGTTCCGTGAAGGGCTGGTGCAGCATTCGTTCGGCTGGCCGCTCGACATGAAGACCGGCGGCGGCTCGTTCCTCTATCATTTCGACGATCATCTGGTGACCGTCGGCTTCGTGCTGCATCTCGATTACAAGAACCCGACGCTCTCACCCTTCGACGAATTCCAGCGTTTCAAGACGCATCCGCTGATCCGCGACACCTTCGAGGGGGGCAAGCGCATCGCCTATGGCGCTCGCGCGCTGACCGAAGGCGGTTACCAGTCGGTGCCTCAGCTTGCCTTCCCGGGCGGCGTGCTGGCCGGCTGCGCGGCGGGCTTCATGAACGTGCCGCGCATCAAGGGTTCGCACAACGCCATCCATTCCGGCATGCAGGCGGCGGATGCCGTGTTCGACGGGCTTGCCGGCGGCCGCGCCAACGATACGCTCGAAGCCTATGAGGCCGGCTGGCGCGGCTCGGCCGTCGGGCGGGACCTGAAACCGGTCCGCAACGTCAAGCCGCTATGGTCGCGGTTCGGCACCGTGCTCGGCGTCGGCCTCGGCGGCATCGACATGTGGCTGCAGACGTTGCTCGGTGTCTCGCCATTCGGCACGCTGAAGCATCAGAAAGCCGATTTCCAGAGCCTGAAGCCGCTCTCGGAGGTCACGCCGATCCAGTACCCGAAGCCGGATGGCAAACTTACCTTCGACAAGCCGTCCTCGGTCTTCCTGTCGAACACCAACCATATCGAGGACCAGCCTGTTCATCTGAGGCTTGCCGATCCCGCCACCCCGATCGAGCGTAACCTGCCGCTCTATGGCGAGCCGGCCCGGCTCTACTGTCCCGCCGGGGTCTACGAGGTCGTCTATGACGACGAACAGGCGAAGACCGGCCCCCGTTTCGTAATCAACGCGCAGAACTGCGTGCACTGCAAGACCTGCGACATCAAGGATCCCTCGCAAAACATCACCTGGGTGCCGCCCGAAGGCGGTGGCGGCCCGAACTATCCCAACATGTGACGTCCGTTCCACCGATTTGTTCTCAAGCATGATCCGACGCGAACCGCCTCGCAGTTTTGCCGGAAATGCTTCCAGACAGGAAGAAGAAGACCATGACCGCAATCTATATCGTCGACACTTTGCGCAGCCCGTTTACGCCCGCCTATCGCGGCGCGCTGGCCGGCGTTCGCCCGGATGATCTCGTAGCCGGCGTCATCAAGGCGCTGGTCGGCCGCTCGGGCATCGACCCGGCCGAAATCGAGGACGTGAACCTCGGCTGCGCCTTCGCGGAGGGCGAACAGGGCCTCAACATCGCCCGTTGCGCGGCGCTGATCGCCGGACTTCCTCAATCTGTCGGCGGCTCCACCGTCAACCGCTGGTGCGGCTCCTCCATGCAGGCGATCCAGATGGCCGCCGGCGCCATCGCCATGGGCGCGGGCGACGCCTTCGTCGCGGGCGGCGTGGAAAGCATGAGCCGCGTGCCGATGATGGGCTTCAACCCCATGCCGAACCCGGCCTGGAGCGACGCCCAGCGCATCGCCTTCCTCAACATGGGATTGACCGCCGAAAACCTCGCCGACCGCTACGGTATCTCGCGCGAGGAACAGGACGCCTACTCACTGGAGAGCCAGAAGAAGGCGCTCGCCGCCCGCGCCGATGGCCGGCTGGCCACCGAGATCGCCCCTATCGGCGATGTCGCCGCCGATGGCTGCCCACGCGAGACGGACGCCGAAAAGCTCGCGGGCCTCAAGACCGCCTTCAAGGCCGGCGGTTCGGTCACGGCCGGCAACTCCTCGCCGCTCACCGACGGCGCATCCGCAACGCTGGTCTGCTCGGAAGACTTCGTCAAGCGCCATAACCTTAAGCCCCTCGCCCGTATCTCGGGATATGCCATTTCCGGCTGCGCACCCGAGATCATGGGCATCGGCCCAGTCGAGGCCAGCCGCAAGGCGCTGAAGCGCGCCGGCATTTCCGTAGGCGATCTCGACGTGATCGAGATGAACGAGGCCTTCGCCGTGCAGGTTCTTTCCTGCTGCCGCGACCTCGACATCGATCCCACCCGCCTCAACCGCGACGGCGGCGCAATCGCACTCGGCCACCCGCTGGGCGCGACCGGCGCCCGCCTCGTCGGCAAGGCGTCGCTGCTCCTGAAGCGCGACGGCGGACGCCATGCGCTTGCCACCCAGTGCATCGGCGGCGGTCAGGGCATCGCCATGGTTCTGGAGGCCGCATAATCATGACCGGGATCAAGAAAGCCGCCGTCATCGGCGCGGGCGTCATGGGTTCGGGCATCGCCGCCCATCTCGCCAATGCAGGGCTGGACGTGGTGCTGCTCGACATGGAGAAGAAGTTTGCCGACGGCGGCGTCGCCCGCCAGCTCAAGGCCAACGGTTTCATGGACCCGGTATTCGCGAGCCGCATCGCCACCGGCTCAACCAAGGACGACCTCGCGCTGATCGCCGACGCCGACTGGATCGTCGAGGCGGTCGCGGAAAAGCTGGAGATCAAGCAGACGCTCTACCGCGCCATCGACGGCGTCAGGAAGAAGGGCTCGATCGTCTCTTCCAACACCTCGACCATTCCACTGCATTCGCTGGTCGAGGGCCTGCCGGAAGGTTTCGCCGCTGACTTCCTCATCACCCACTTCTTCAATCCGCCGCGCATCATGCGGCTCTTGGAACTCGTCTCCAGCAGCGCAACCAAGTCTGAAGTGACCGCGACGATCCGTGATTTCGCGGATCGCGGCCTCGGCAAGAGCGTGGTCCAAGCCAAGGACACGCCCGGCTTCATCGGCAACCGCATCGGCAATTACTGGATGGTGGTGGCGCAGAACGAGGCCATCGAACTCGGCCTCGATGTCGAGGAGGCCGACGCCATCATCGGCAAGCCCTTCGGCATTCCCTCCACCGGCATCTTCGGCCTGCTGGATCTCGTCGGCATCGACCTGATGCCAACGATCCTGCGCAGCCTGCAGAACGCGACGCCGGAAGGCGACGCGGTGAAGGATTACGACGCCGAACCGGCGCTGATCGCCCGCATGATCGCGGAAAACCGTCTCGGCCGCAAAAGCGGTGCGGGCTTCGTGCGGCTTTCGCCCGACCGCAAGTCGCGCGACGTGACCGATCTGAAAACCGGCGAATACCGGCCGCAGAAGGCAGTGTCCTCCGAAAGCCTCGATGCCTCGGGCGGCGATCCGCGCGCGCTGATGGAGCATGCCGGCCTCGGCGGCCGCTATGCCTCGGTCGTCATGGAAAAGGCACTCGCCTATGCCGCATCGCTGGTGCCGGAAATCGCCGACACGCCGGATGCCGTGGATGAGGCCATGCGCACCGGCTACGGCTGGAAGCAGGGTCCGTTCGAGCTGATCGACCGGCTCGGCGCCGGCTGGCTGAAGGCTCGGCTCGAAGCGCGCGGCGTTACTGTCCCCGCCTATCTATCGCTCGCAGCAGAAAAGGGCGGCTTCTATTCGGTCGTCGACGGCAAGCGCGCCAACCTGCTGCCTGACGGCACGGTCGAACCGATTGCCAAGGGTGACGGCGTACTGCTCATTTCCGACCTCAAGCTCGCCGGCAAGCCGGTCGAGGACTGGGGCGCGGCAAGCCTGTGGGATCTTGGCGACGGCGTCGCCTGCCTCGAATTCCGCACCAAGATGAACACCTACAATCCCGCTTTGCTCGACGCCATCAACAAGGCTGTCGAACGCACGGCGAAGGATTTCAAGGCGCTGGTGATCGGCAGCGATGCCGCCGTATTCAGCGCGGGCGCCGACCTGCGCGTCTTCCTCGATACGGTGGAAAAGGGCGGACGCGAGGCGCTGGGCGCCTTCATCGACCATGGCCACCGCACCTTCAAGGCGGTGAAATACGCCCCCTTCCCGGTGGTTGGTGCTGCAGCCGGGCTGGCGCTCGGCGGCGGCTGCGAGATCCTTCTGCATTGCGATGCGATTCAGGCCCATGCGGAGCTTTCCATCGGCCTCGTCGAAACCCGCATCGGCGTCGTGCCGGGCTGGGGCGGCTGCAAGGAAATGATACTGCGCTTCTCGGCCTCCACCGCCGCGCTGCGCGGGCCGGTCGCGCCTGCAATTGCGGCCTTTAACCTGATCGCGCCCGCCAAAGTTTCGGCCAGCGCTTTCGATGCCCGCAACCTTGGCTTCCTGAAGGCCACCGACGGCATCACCATGAACCGCAGCCGGCTGATCGCCGACGCCAAGGCAAAGGCGCTTTCGCTGGCGGAAGGCTATGTCGCGCCGGAACCGCCTGTCATCGCCATGGCCGGCCCTTCGGGGGCTTCCGCGATCAACAACATCATCGAAGGCGAAGCGCTCGCCGGTCGGGCTACCGCGCATGACGGGGTGGTCGGGCGCGCGCTTGCCAATGTTCTGACCGGCGGTCCTTCCGCCGATCCGCTGAAACCGCTCACGGAAGACGATGTGATCGCGCTGGAGCGCGAGGCCTTCGTCGACCTGCTCGCAACACCCGCAACCGTGGACCGCGTCAAGCACATGCTGGCGACCGGCAAGCCACTGCGCAACTGAACAAGAAGAGGCAAGGAAACTCCCATGGCAGCCTATATCCCTCCCGTCGACGACATCTCCTTCCTGCTCGGCGAGGTCTTCGACTTCGACGCGCAGATGGCCGCCCTTCCCGGCTTTGAAGAGGTCAACACCGAGCTCGCAGCGAGCGTTCTCGAAGAGGGCGGCAAGTTCTGCGCCGAGATCCTCGAACCGCTCAACCGTCCCGGCGACGAGGAAGGCTGCAAGCTGGAAAACGGGCTGGTGACGACGCCGAAGGGCATCGCCGACGCCTACAAGGCCTTCGTCGAGGCCGGCTGGGGCGGACTTTCCGGCGATCCGGAATTCGGCGGACAGGGCCTGCCGCGCGTGCTGCAGATCCTGCTGGACGAGATGCTGTCTTCCGCCAACCTGTCCTTCGGCCTGTTTCCGGGCCTGACGCGCGGCGCGGTCGAAGCGATTGCCCACCATGCGAGCGACGAGCTGAAGCAGACATATCTGCCGAAGATGATTTCCGGCGAATGGACGGGCGCGATGGCGCTCACCGAATCCTCCGCCGGCACCGATCTCGGCCTGCTCACCACCCGCGCCGAGCCGGCGGGTGATGGGTCCTACGCCATCAAGGGCACGAAGATCTTCATTTCCTCCGGCGACCAGGATTTCGGCGGCAACATCGTGCATCTGGTGCTGGCCCGCCTGCCCGACGCGCCGAAGGGCGTGAAGGGCATCAGCCTGTTCCTGTCGCCCAAGTTCCTCGTCAACGAAGACGGCTCGCTCGGTGAGCGCAACCGCATGTCGGTCGGCTCGCTGGAGCACAAGATGGGCATTCACGCCCAGCCGACCTGCGTCATGAACTATGACGGCGCCATCGGCTGGTTGGTCGGAGAGCCCGGCCGCGGCCTCAACGCCATGTTCACGATGATGAATGCCGAGCGCCTGTTCGTCGGCATTCAGGGGCTGGGCATCGGCGAGGCCGCCAACCAGAAGGCCGTCGCTTATTCCCGCGAACGCCTGCAGGGCCGCTCCGCCGACGGCGCGCGCGGCCCCGTGCCGATCATCGAGCATGCCGACGTGCGCAAGATGCTGCTGACCGGCCGCTCGCTGACCGAGGCGGGCCGCGCGCTCGCCATCTGGACCGCTCTGCAGATGGACATCGCCGCCCGTCATCCCGATCCGGAAGCGCGCCGCAAGGCCGACGGCCTCGTCGCGCTGCTGACGCCGGTGGTGAAGGCCGCCTTCACCGATTTCGGCTTCGAGATCGCCGTCCAGTCGCAGCAGGTGTTCGGCGGCCACGGCTATATCCGCGAATGGGGCATGGAGCAGTATGT
>JAEXHR010000374.1 GCA_023449855.1 Pseudomonadota bacterium
ATATCTGGCGAGCTGAACAGGTTCTCAGTGCGATCGCGGGTCACGTTGCCCTGCCTGATGCGCCCCGCAAGAGCTCTCGCCGCACCGAGGCGCCACATATCAGCTTCCGAGCTGGTCATGCCCCTAAGCATCGGCCCAATCTCTTCAACGTGCATGCGAAGCGCGGATTCAAACCCATCCTCCGCTGCATTGGCGAGCGCGCTCTCGCCAGCGAACGCGTCGAGGGCTTGTCGGTACTGCGGATTGTCGACAGCAGCCAGAAGGTCGCGCTTCATGATCGTGAGAGTTCTAGCGTCCATCCCAGCTGTGCGGTCATTTCCCATGGCCTGCGCGCGTCGCGCTTGCCCGATTTGAGTATCGATCTCAACTTTGAGCCTATGGATAGCCTGCATGCGGGTCTCGCGCCCAATGGCTTGCCCCTCGTTCGCGAGTGACGCTTCGACATTGCGAATGATATTCTGCATTCCCGGACGCTGGAGCACGGCGTTCAGCTGCGGTGTCATAGGAACGTCGACTGCCATCGCGGCTTGAAAATTCGGTGCGGCCTGCTGACCGCGGCGCGTGACGATATCCCCGACCGTCTCCGCGTAGTCCCTCGGATCACGCAGGGTTCGCGCCATCTCGCGTTCAATCCGCTGCCACTGAAAGTTCTGGCGCGTATCGAGACGGCGATTGAACCGCTGAACATTGTCGTTCGGCATGTTGTTGGCTTGCCGCATGAGGCGGCGCGTGTTCTCCCCGCCGATGTCTCCGAGCATCATTGTCGGGTCATCGGCAGCCGCAGCAGCTCGTGAATTGATCCGTTGGACAGCTTGCGCAATGTCTGCGGGAGTTCCACTGGAACCGGCGTCTCGTGCGAGTGCTTCTGCAAGCTTCTCCGTGCCGACGCCTGTCGGGTTTGTGTAGCCGCGAAACGGCTGCGCCGCGCGGCGCAGGACGGCCGCGCCGACATCGACGGCAGGCGTGAGCGCTCCTCCGAGGAGGGCACCGCCAGCGGCGCCTTTGGCTGTCTCCGCCAAAGTTCCTGACACGTCGCCCTCTGTCAGGTCGGCATTCGATGTGCCGAGGCCATACGCGGCGCCCACTCGAGCCCCCTGCCCCGCACCTTGCGCGATCCGGCCAGGCATAGTTGCTGCAACGACCTCCGGCGCGAGTCCGGTTACTCGTCCCGCGGCAAGTCCGGCTGCGCCTCCTCGAGCCGCCAAACCCGCAGCTCCGAACGGCAAAGCAACGCCGCCGCCGATCTCGCCCGCAAGGTACGCACCGGGGTGCGCTTCCCTTGCGCGATCGTTCGCGGCGCGCGCCTCGTCACGGTTAGTTGAGTAGTTGAAGCCCTCGCCCTTGAGGAAATCTACGGCCCCAGCTCCTGCGCCGTAGAGCTCGTCACCGAACCCGAGCGAGAGACCCTGCAGTGCGCCTCGTCCGGCAGCCTCCCATCCGGAAACGCCTGGCTGTTGCTGCGTCGCTACGGGCTGCTCCGGCTGCTGTGCCTGTTGACCGCCCCACTGCGATTTGATCTGAGAGATTTTCTCCTGGATCTGCTCGTTGGTCGCTCCATCCGGGGCGTTGAGGACGATCGTCCGGCCGTCCGGCCCAGTGATCTTTAGGCGCGCCATTATTCCACCTCGACCGAGAAGCCGCCGCCAATATCGATTACGCCACTCGCGCCGGCTCCACCTGCTTCTGGTCTATAATAATCGCCGCTTCTGATCTCCTCAGAGCGTCGCCCGGCGAGGTTTTTACGTTTCTCCAACAATGAGAGCATACGATTGATGGTTCTCACGCGGATCTCGCGAGGCTGAGACGGATCTGCGAGAATTCGGACGAACTCCTGCAACTCGAAGTTCGTCGTTGCGCCCTTCAGGGTCTCGGACATCGCCTTAATGGCTTCCATGTTCATGATGGTGCCATACTCATCCGTGGCTTGCGCGCGATCCTTGTCAAAGAGGTAGCTGCCACCCGGTACACGAGAGCCGATGTAGCCCGCCCAGCCAGATCCCATCCCCTCATAGGCCATCGGCCCATTCGCGGCGCCTTGCGGATTGTTCGGATCTTTGACGATCAGCGATTTCGCCTTGTTCAGCGTGTCGATCGAGTTTTGGTAGCCGATCACCTCGTCATCGGCAGCGTGAATTTGCTTCAATTCTGTCACGCTTTTCTTCGGCGGTTGGGCTGCTGGCCCGCCGGGTATCTGCTCCATCTGGGTGCCGTCGGCACTCCAGCGATACCCAGTAGGAAGGCTCGGACGATCAGGCTGCCGCAGCTTCTCGATCTGCGCACGCTTGGATTCGAGCTCGAGCTTTTCAGCTTCGGTCGGCTCGCGGGTTCTCTGGTACTCGTCCCACCGACGCTTGTTCTGGAACTCCTGTTCGTTCGCGGCCATGCGCTGCGCAGCAGATTGCTGGGCATCGTAGGCCTCGCGCGCTGAGGCGTCCGTCGCGGCGCCGGCGGACGTCAAGCCGCCAATGCCGCCTTGGAACGCACGAGCAAGTGCTTGGGTCCAATGACCGACAGGGGCCGTATCTGAGCCCTGCTGCATCAGAGAGAGCGCCATGCGGCGCTTCGCTGCGATGTCGTCTTGTGTCGGCGGGGCACGGTTGGCCAACGGCGCTGGAGCGTATTTCATCATCCGCCAAGCCCTCCGAACATCGATCCTGCCTTACCTCCGATGGAGGCTCCCATCGGACCTCCGAGCATGAATCCGCCCACCGTTCCCGCAATGCCGCCGATGCCGCCCAGCATGGAGTTCTGCTGTGCGAGCTTTTGCTGATATGCCGCCATCTGTTGTTGGTAGGCCGCGTTGTTGATCCCCGCGATATCGGTCCCTGCGACGTTGCCGCCCTGGTATCCCTGGAACTGGGGCATCGTCACCTGCCCGCCGTTCATCAACGTCGAGATCTCGTTGATCGGCTGGTTGCGGAGTGTGAGCTGTTCCTGAATGGCGCGCGATCGCGCATCCGTCCCCATGCCGTACTCCTGCTGGGCGTAGGTGCCGCCCTGGAGAATTGCCTGAGTGCGAGCGTCATTGCGGCCACGATCGCTCAGCGCGACCGCTTCCCGATATGCTTCCGAGCCCGGCATGATGCCCTGGTTCGCCAGACGGGATTCGAGGGCGGCCCGGTCACGTTCCAACTGAGGTTCGAGCCTGGAATTCAGCGCATCGACATACTGCTGCCGGTCCGCCGTTGGCGCTGCCGGCAGGCCGTCGAAGCTGAGCGGCTGCGACAGCGTGTTGTCGAGGTTCGTGAGCTGTCGGCCGGCGATATCGTTCATCTGCCCGCCGAGGGCCGTCTGCTGCTCATAGAGACGTTGCTGTTCAGGCGAGAGCGTCGTGGTCCGGGTGTACTTCGGCACCTGCACGCCGCCAACGTTCTCGTAGCCCGAGATCGTGTAGTCCACGTTGCCGAGCGGGCCGCGCTCGTTGGCGTTGCCGATCACGGAGTTCGCTGACGCCGTGTTGATGTTCGATTGGGTCTGCGCCGCCGCGGTCTTCTGCGGATCGGGCGCGGCAGGGGCTTTCGGAGCTTTCATAGGTATCTCGCCAGCTTGAAGTCTTTCTTGAGCAGGCCGTAGACGCCAACATGGCCCCCGTCGGGTGCGGAACGCCGCTTCACACCCTCACGCACAAAACCGACGCCTTCCGCGAGCTTCACGGAGGCCTTGTTCTTGATCTCGATCATTGCTGTGATGCGCTCGATGCCGAGCTGGTTGAACACGTAGCCGTAGCAGCGCGCCACCGCCCGCACCTTCTTGGCGCAGGCTGTATCCATCGCCACGGCGAACTGGATGTCCCGTTCCTCGGCGTTGAAGAACACGCAGCCACCGATCAGTTCATCCTCGGCGTCGTTGAGCACGCCGAGCGCCACGAACGGCGCATGGGCCTTGCTGCCACCGAGGCGGCGCTGAACCCACTCAGCCACCAGATCGTCTGCCCCGTAGAGCACGCTGTCTTTGATGATGGGTTGCATCAGAACCGGATCATTGCGCCGTTGTAGGTCATCGTCTCGGACGTAGAGATCGAGATCACCACGGCCGCGGTGATGCCCTCGCCGACGATGCCTTGCCATAGCTTGTTGGGAGCGGACGCAGGCGCCCAACTGCACACGTCCCAGTCTTCCGAATCCCACTCGTCGCCCGATGAGTCGAAGGCGATCGATGGTGACAGGTACTCTTCCTCGCCGTAGTCCAGCCTCAGACCGACCTGGGGGCGGTATCCGGCTGGGCCGAAGAAAACAGGCAGGAGAGCATCGAAGCTCTTGTTTCCCGGCGTGCCGAAGTCTGAGAAAGCCGAAACAGACTTGGCGAGGATGTCTTCCCCGTCGTCGTCCGAACCGGCGTACCGGTACACCGTGCCGTCCGCGCCGCCGAAGTAGAGTTCGCCGTTCAGTATGCCCCAGCAGCAGGCGTTGAGCCCTGAAAACCGGCACCACTTGCCGTTGACCGAGTTCATCACGAACTGCTCGGCGGTGACGTTCTCGGCGATCGGCACATTGACGATCAGAAGCTTACCGGTCGGGAACTCTGTGACCTGCCAGCCGAACATCGTGCGCGAGCGGGACTGCGCCTTTGTGTAGGCGTCGCGCACCTTGTCCGATATGGCCACCTGCCCCTGCGCGCTCTCGGCGCGTGACAGCACGCCGGAGAGCGGGACGAGGCCCTGCGTTGTGAGCACGCCGATGTCTCCGCCCACCTTGATCAGGCACCGCCGTCCGATTGGCTCCGCGATCTTGAACGTTCCAACCCGGCTCCACGTATCCGCTGAAGCCGGGTCTGACCCTGCATAAATATGCACTTCGCCCTGGCTCGTGATGAACACGGCGAGGTCTTCGATCCCTACTCCGCTGTCTCGTGTCCATGAGGCCATGGCCATCAGCTTGCCGCCGAGCTTCGACAGAGCCGCGAAATCTATTGAGGTGGCGGTCCCGGACTTCGCGAGCGGGTCGAGGTACCAGACCTTCATCGTGTTTTCCTCGATCATCCACACGCGGGACTGATGCGAGGTGATGGTGACGAGGTTGGCGGCCGTGACCCCCGTGAGGCTTTCCGTGGCCCACGCCGCGCCGTTGTAGCTGCGGAGCCCATTGGCGCCGTTGACGCAGAGCAGGAAGTTGCCGCCTGACGTGGCGAACATCGTGTGCGACCAGCGCCCGTTCGAGAGCGAGCTGACCACTGCATCTGTTCCGGGGTCGATCACGCCGGAGACAGTAACGTTGAAAATCTTGTCGGTGATCGCCGCGAAAAGCGACGCGCTCCCCGTTGGGGGGCTGTATTCCATCAGGGTCAGAACCGGGCTGTTCATGCCGCTACAGTGGTCGCGCTTGCCACGCCGAAGCGAAACGCTGGCGTCCCCCGGGATGAGATTGTCGAGCACCAGAGCGTCCTCCGCCGGCATGTCCGTGATGTCGTCGCGCGCGTTCCAACCGCCGAATGGGGCTTTCACCTGCTTCTGGCGGACGGTCGGCCTTCGCGATGGGTTCTGGCGAAGCGGTGCAAGGGGCACGTCTTACACTCCAAACTTTCCGCGCGTGCGGTCAAAGATCATGTCCAATTCGGCTTTCGTCAGCGCAGTGCTCCACGCCGCAAAACTCGCCATCCGAGATGTGTTCGTGAGGGGTAGCGTCGCCATGGCTGCGCCTACGCTCAGCGTGTTAGGACCGTCCGTCGCAGACGCGGCACCATAGTTCGGGCTGAAACTGTGCTCCGCTCCATTCATGTAGTGGCGCCCGCTCGACGCTGCCGCATCGACTGCTGTCGCGAAAAAGTACCACTGCCCCGCAGCCGGCACAGAAAGGCTCGTCGCGGTTGCATCCACGAATGCTACCGAGCCATTCGCTGCTATGAATCGAAGGCGACCGTTTGCGGATGCGAAGCCCCAAAAAAATCCTCGAACTGATCCTGAGGCGGTGTTCCCCGCGATGTACTGGTTGGTCGGCCCAACTGCGCCTAGTCGGACCCACGCCGCCAGCGTGAACAGCGCGCCAGGCTTATGAACGGACTGGAAAAACGCGTTCGTTACGCCGGTTACCGGCGTAAAATAGTCTCCA
The DNA here is from genome assembly GCA_023449855.1 of Pseudomonadota bacterium. Lineage (GTDB taxonomy): Bacteria > Pseudomonadota > Alphaproteobacteria > Rhizobiales > Xanthobacteraceae > Tardiphaga. The sequence goes on from JAEXHR010000374.1 coordinate 6,045, forward strand.
CCATCAAACGACCAATACTCTCCCGAACTAAACCCACCGGCAGATCCGTTAAATGTCGGGTCGGTAGAGGTCGCACTGGCATCGGCTCCACGGTTCCAATTGTACGGCACCGCGCTCAGATCATTCCACACTTGGCTCGATCCGTCATAGGATCGGGCATCACTGGCATCGAGGCAGAGCTGCAAGTCATTTCCGACGCCGTTTTTGACGAGCGTCTCATACCAGCTCGCGTCGTTCAGGTTGAATGCGGGGCTTGCGAAACGCGGCATCAGTTGAGACCCGTACCGGAGATATACCAGCGCGTTGAAGCAACCTTCTTTGCACAAGCCCAGCCATTCGCAGCGAGCGAGCGCGAGCCTGTTGCGCCGGTTCCGGCCTGCACAAGCGTATCTGTCGTGATCGCAATCGTGACCGTGTTGATCTCGTTTATGAAGTAAATCTCCGTGCCAATCGGGAACGCCACAGAGCCGTTCGCTGGAATTGTGAACGTGCGGTTGTTCGCGTCGCTGGCGGGATGCCGGATGGTTGTTTGAGCGTCCGCGAGGACGATGCCATAGGCCGCCGTCTTATCCTGAATCGGAGACACGACGTAAAGCGCCACACCTTCAACACCGAGAACACCCGCTGCGAAACGTGCAAGCGTCGTGTCTGTCGCGTGGCCTACTTCAAGAGATCCAACCCCAAGAGGGGTAGAGGTTGAGGAGTTAATGCCAGATACAGGAAGTGCTGTTCCATTGGTGAGATTGATTGCCGAAGGAGTTCCAGCGTCACCGCCGACAAAATACGCCGCACCATCACCAGCTTCATCGGTCAGCAGCGATCTAAGGTTCGAGCTCGACGGCGTCGCTACGAACGCATCGAATCCGCTCGCCCGTGTGACGCCTGCCCACGATGTCAGATCGCTATCCAGCGGCTGATAGGCCGCCGCAATCGCCGCGGGAGACAGGAAGTCTGTCCCAGCCTCAAGATCCAGCAAAGCCCGCATCGCGGCGTAGTCTGCAGCGGTCACAAGGCTCTGGCCGTTCGCGCTCGGCGCCAGTCCTGCCCATGTCGTGAGGTTCGCGGAGTAGGCTTGGACGTTCGTTCCGATCACGAGCCCCGTGATCGAGAAGCCGTTGAGGTAGAGATTGCCGCCGAGCTGCGGGGTCGTATCCTCGACGAGCGACGTGATGCCCGATGCTGCGCTGTACGCCTGCCACGCTGCACCATCGTATACCCGGAGACTATTGGAAACGTTGTTCCAGTAGAGCTGCCCCTCAACGAGAGGATCACCGTCGTTGTCCAGCGTCGGATCGCTTGGCTGCGATCCGAGATACACGTCGTCGAAGTTGTCGGCTGCGTTCTCGGCATCTGCTGCCGCCTGGATTGCGTCGTCTCTAGCGTTCTCAGCCGCAGTTTGTGCAGCTTCTGCCGCTGACTCTGAATCACCAGCCGATACGGCGGCTGTACTGGCAGTCGTGGCGTATCCCTGTGCTGCTGTCTCACTCGCTGCGGCTGCATCTGCTGAAGCCTGCGCCGCGGCTGTAGAGGCCCCATAGTGCAGAGCGAAGTATGACGGTGTCAAAACCACCCACTGCCCGCCCTCGTACACCTTCGCCTGACCGTTCCCGTCTTCCGGGATGGTGAGGTCTAGCCAGATGACAGTCGTATCGCCTGGGGGATCGTCCTGCGCTGCGACCGCAATCATGCCAGCCGCTGCCATGTCGATCAGCGTCTTGTTGATCGAGTGGAATTTCCGATTGTTCTCGCCGTTCGCTTGGACAACGGTCCGATGGATTGCCGGGTCATAGGCGGTCATATCGTCGTCAGATCCTCGAGGTTGGTTCCGAGAACGCCACCGATCGTCCGCGCGCCGGGACGCGCCGTGTCAGACCTGCCGGTCATGTCGAGCACACGCCGACCACCGTCCATCTTCGTGAGATCCTGGAAGCGACGCTCATGCGCCCGGAATTCTTCCGAGTAATCCCGGCCCTCGGCCTTGAGGTAGCGCCACACCACGCCGCTGATCAGAAGCTCATCGTCGAAATAGGCGACGTCCGATCCCTGCGTAAACGCACCGAGATCAACGGCAGTATCCGAACGGCCGATGTGCTTCGTGATGTACTCGTAGGCGATGGTTTCGCCGGAAACCGTCCTGCCGGCGAAGTAGATGTCGTTGCCACGCTGGATGAACTGGTCGTCAATCGCGGTGTTGAAAGACGACTGAATGCACTGCCACTCGCTCGGCGTCAGCGGGCCACACACCGGCACGCGCCGGGTGCGGTTGAACATCGTGCCCTTCACGAACCTCTGGAAATCCCCCGGGACTGCATTAGTCTGCAGCGCCACGCCCGACGTCGTGAAGGTCATTTCCCTCCTGAGGCTCTGCCAGTCGAAGCGACCCGACAAGTCACGGCACGTGCGCGTTAGGTGACGGAACAGCTTCTGTGCGGTGGGGTCGAGGGCGGTCGTGCCGACCTCTGTCGGCCGTATGACCGACAGTTCATCCGCCGCGGACTGGCAGATCTCCAGGATGGAGGTCACGCGGCGACCTCTTCGGCCGGCGCAGCCGTTCTACGCTTGTTCTTGGGCTTGTCTTCCTTGCCCTGCATCTCGAGCACGATCTGGCGCATTTCCTCGAGCTGCGCGCGGAGGCTATCGTTATCCTCTGCGAGCTTCGTGATCTCGCTCGCGACCTTGGCCTTATCGGCGGACTTGAGGAACGCCTGCGCTGACAAACGAAGCTCTCGGGCGCCGGGGAACGGGATCTTGGTGATGATGCTGTCGGATGCTTCCGCGATCTCTTCGACCGTCCGCAATCCCATTGTGCGAAGAAATTCCGCCTGATCGGAGGTCAACCCGGGCCACGCAGCAAGCGCCGTCCCATCTACGACTGCTTCGCGACCTTCTTTCCAGGCATCGTACTGGGGCTTGATCGCGTTCCAGCGCGCATGGGCCATCATGACGGCCATGTTCTCGTCGCCGGGCTCAAGGGGCAATAGCTTGCCGAGGCTCGAAACCGTTGCCACCGTCGTTGCCATGTTGGCCTTGCCAACAGCACAGTATTCGACCATGTCGACTTCCATGTAGCCGCCGCGGCCGTCAGGCTTGTACTTCGTCCAGAATTTGATGACCCGAACGCTCGATGAGATCGCCATTTTGAATCCTCAGGTTGATACGCAGGACGCATGAAAAGGGGCGGGACCGAAGCCCCGCCCAGTTCGCCGCAGGGTTACTCTGTGAGGTCGGCCGTGATGTCCTGGGCCGTCTTGCGGACCCAGCCGTACTCGCCAGACACGAATGCCGTGTCGGCGGTGTAGATGCCGCCCGTGTCCGTCAGAGCGAAGGTTGTCGTGTTGACGGTGCACGTGCCCGTCGCGACGTTCTCCGACGCCAAGACGTAGATCCAGGCGGTGTTGTTGGTGCCGCGGCGCACGGTGCCAAGCTGATATTCCTTGGTCGAGGTGCGGCGATTGAAGTTCACGCCCGCTGCGGGCTCAGTGCAGAAGTCAGAGACTGCCATTGGTTTGTTCCTTCGATCACGAGTCGGTTGCGTCTTTGAGAACGCCCTGGCCGGCGCGCCACGTGCCAGCGAGATTGCCCATCCAGTAGAGCGGGATCACAACCGCATCCTGGTTCACCGGCACCTTTTCGTCGTCCTCGGTCCAGCGCGCGTCCGGGTGCTCCATCAGGAAGAGGTACTTCGTGTTCAGGAAGTACATCTTCTCAGCGTCGGTGCCGAAGTTGGTGTTGTCATCGAAGATGATCGAGGCCGACTTGTATTTCAGCGCTTCGAAGCCAAGACTTGCTGCCTTGGCGTCTTGGTAGCGTTGGTTGTCCTGCAGTCCACCTTCGTACATCGCGAAGAGGTCATGCGATGCGACGATCAGGTCAGGCTTGTCGGTGCCGCGGTTCAAGCTCAGCCAAAGCTCGTTCATCGACGTCTTCAGCGCCGCATAAGCGGCGTTGCCTGGGACTTCCTTGAACTTGTTCTTCCAGAAGGTGTAGGTGCCGGAGACGATGCCGCCGACGGTTCCTGTGCCGTCCTCGGTAATGTGGTGCGCCAACCCACCGATCTGGTTAGAGAGAGCACCGTCGGAATAGATATCGATCGCCATGTTGTTCGCAGCCGTAGCGTAAGCCACGTCAAGGCGCGCCTTGGCGAGATTGATCAGCCGCTCTTCCGAGTTGTTGATCTTGATCTCCCGACCCGACGAGACGACGTGGATTGCCGCCTGCTGCCAGTCGTACTTGGCAGAGCTGATCACGTCAGACTGTCCGATGTTCAGCGTGTCGAGGCCGTTGAAGCGCTGGAACGTATTGTTCTCACTGTGAGAGATCGGAAGTACGATCTCGGTGCCGCCGGCCGCATCGGTTTTGATGTTGCCGTGCTCTTTCATCCACGTGAGCAACGCGTTGTGCTTGGTCACGTTGTCGGTGAATTTCTTCTTGTGGTAGCGGTGCGTGGTCGAAACCAGCTCCGTAAAGGTTGCGTTGGGAGAAGCCATGGCTCTCTAGTCCTTGTGATGAGGGTTAGGCCGCGCGATTGCGGCGGACGATTGCTCGAAGCTCGTCATCAAGATTGCCGGCGCTGTTGGCCGATGGCTGACTGCCGACGTTGATCCGTCCGGCTGTCGTTGCGTCTTCGGCCGCCTTCTTGGCGGCTTCGACGCGTGCCTTTTCCTTGGCCGCTGCATCTGCATTGAGACGCCGCTGACGGGCTTCTGGGTTGCTCCAGGAAGCCTTCTCGTAGGCGTCACTGATGATCTGCTCGAAGGGTGCGTTCGGGTTTGCTTGGCGAAGGGCCGGGAGCAACAGCTCGATCTCTGGCGCGAGTTCGTCGAAATCCGTCCTGCCGGATGCGAACTTCTCGATCGCCGCCTCGATCGTTCCGAGACGCTGTTGTGCTTCTGCCTGCGCCCTGCCGCGAACACCGCTTTGCACGTCTTGAAGCTGTCTCGTGAGCTGACTGACCTGGTTTTGGAGCTGCGCTACGATCGGGGACTGTTGATCAGCGTCGCCGTCAGCGAGCTGGCCAAGGTCCACGTTGTAAGCACGAGCGATCTCCGCGATTGCAGCAGCCGGGTTCTGGTCGAGCATCCGCTGTGCGGTCAGAAGCTGAGACAGCCCCTGCTCATACGAGAGGTTTTTCGACTGGAACGCGTCCCGGTGCTGTTCGAGCAGACTGCCCAACGGCTCCATACGCTTCGCATACTCGCCCAACTGGGAGAGCCCCTTGTGGACGTCCTGTTCCCGCTTGGAGACGTACTCCTTCGCTTCGGGTGACAGGCTTTCCCAAACGGCCTTCTTGTCAGCGGACCAAGACTTGGGTTGAGCGATGGCCTTCTCTGCGGGCTTCTCCGCCTTCGCAGTGTCCGGCTCGTCTCCCGTCTCGGGCTTCTGGTCCTTCTTCTCGGCGGTTTCTGCCGATCCCTTCTGCGCCTTGTCCTTGTCGGCTGATGGGGCCTTCTCACTGCCCACCTCGTCCGCATTCGGGACTTTGGCTTTCTTGTCCTTGTTGGCGTACTGGCCGCTGTCCTGGTCGCGATCCTTCTTGGCTTCGCGGAACACGCTCTTCAGCTTGCGGTCGAGTTCGGCCTCGTCGCGCGCGCGCTGTTCTTCCTCGGTCACAACCTTAACTTCAGCCGGTGCGGCTTTGGCTTCGGGCTGCGCAGCGCCTTGCTCTGGCGCTTCCACGCCAGTTTCAACGAGTTCCGTCATGTGGGATTGCTCCTAGATGTTCTCGAGGGCCTTCAGCGGATCGATCCGCTTTGTGCGCTCGCGGTGAACAGCTTCTTCAGAGAGTTTCAGCCCGTGCTTCTTTGCGAACTTGGGGTTCGAGAAACCCTTGGGCTTTGACTTCGTGGGCTCGTAAGGCACGCAATCGTGCTTCTTGAGGTCTTCACGGCGCGAGGCGCGCCCGCCGACGTAGCCCCCATCAACGGGTGACCGGTACGGCTCGATGTCGGAGACGACCTGAACGCGGGGAAAGTTCGTTTTGACTTTCGCAGCTCGGCGGCAGTTTTCTTCCCACGACAGGTTCGGGTCGTAGATGGACATGGGTTAGCGCCCCTGCGTTTTCATGCGGAGCTGGTTCAAGCCGACGTCGCGAATGTTCGGCTCGTTGGCATTGTCGTAGAGATCGCGTGTCAGAAGGTGGCCCAGTGCGCCGCCGGCTGCTAGCGGCCCGTTGAAGGTGCCAGCCCCCAGCATCGCCGCCGCGTTACTTGCTATGTAGGGCGCCTTTTGCATGCCGCGCTCCATTTGCATCAAGGGGCTCTCCTGCACCGGGCCTCCGGGTGTCCCGGCCATTCCAGGAATTCCCGCTCCGCCCTGCTGAGCCATCAGCGCTTCCGCCATCCTCCGGCGTGCCATCTCATCCATTTGCTCGGTTCTCCGATTTGGGCTTCTGCCGCTGGGCCTGCTGCTTGAAGCGCTGCTGGTCCTGCATTCCCTTGATCTTGATCTCGCCGGCGCGCTCGGCGTTCTGAGCGTCCATGTCGGCCCGGCGCTGGTCGCGCTCAAACTCGGCATCTGCCGCATGCGCATCGAGCGCTGCGGTCTGCTGCTTCACCTGAGCGTCGAGTTGGGCGCCCTGTGCCTTGAGTTGCAGTTGCCGCTCCTGAGCCTCCAGCGTGAGCGCCATCTCGCGCTCCTTGAGCTGTGCCATGCGCTCTTCGTGCGCCATCTGCGCCCGCATCTTCTGGATCTCGATGGCGGCTTTCTGCTGCGCCGTCTGGGCGTCAAGCTGCGCCTTCTGCTGCATGGCCTGCATTTCCATCTTGGCCTTTTCGGCCTCGGGGTCGGGCTGGTCCTGCGGCTGTTGCGCGATCTGCTGGGCCATCGTGGACAGCTTGTCGAGCGCATCTTCGGCCTGCTTGCCGAGTTTGAACTTGCGTGCGAACGCCGTGTAGACCTCGGCCATCACGGGCATGATGCCGGGGCCGAACTGCTGTGCCGCCCCCGCCATGGCCTGGGCGTACTGTCCCGTTCCGGCGAGGAACTGATTCATTTGCTCCTGGTTACGCGTCATGTCGGCCCGGATCGTGGAATCCGTCTCGATGTCGATGCGGAACGAGCGCTGGTCTGACCGGAACAGCGCCAGCACTTGCGGCCACATCTGCTGTTGCTCTGAGACCTGCTGCGGCTGGCCGTCCGGCGCCGGTGCTGTGGCCGCCTGCGGCAAGCCCGTCATCATCGAGATATTCTCGTCGGTGAACTTGCCGGCCATGATCGCGACTTTGGCGCGGAACAGATCACGAGCGAGGCGCGCGACTTCGGCCTGGATCTGCTGGACGCGGAGCGAGCCCCACTGTGCCTTGATCTGCTGGGCACCGAGTGTTTCGTTGGCATCCGTCGCGCCGCGCATGATGTCGGCAATGCCCGTGACCTCGTAGATCGTCTGCTTGATCTGTTCGCGTTGCAGGTAGAGCTGCTGGAGCGCCGCGACGGTCGGCTCCAAAGGCCAGACCCAAACGGACTTTTCGAGACCGCCTGGACCGGCCTGGAATGCGGTTGCTGCGTCGCCTGCCGAGATGAACTGCCCGTCGTCAAGATCCGCAAGCTTCTGGAAGTCGCCGTCGAGTGCCGCGTCCGTGATCCCTCGCACCCTGAGCTGCATGACCAGCTTCGAAATGCGCTTCGTCACGATGTCGAGCTCGTCGATGAGCGGCTTGTAGACGGTGTAGGGGCAGATCGGCGTCAGGCTGGCAACGCGGTTCATGATCTGGAGCGGCTTCATCACCGGGAAAAAGCCCGGAATGCCGAGCGGGTCTTTCACCCTGAGCAACGGCTCTGCTTTGTACTTCTCGCAGATGAACAGGACTTCGCGCGTGTCCTTGTCCCAGATTTCGTAGGTGCGAGCCGTGCGCTTGATGCCGGCCTCGTCCGTGTCTTTCTTCTGGCCGTCGCTGCCCGTCTCTCCGTCACTGAGATCGATCTTTGCCCCGATCTGCGCGTTGAGCTGCGTCAGCATTTCCCTGGTCAGTTCGTGCTCGAACGCGACCCACGGCATCTTGGCCCAGGACGTGGCAGGGCCTCGGATGAGCGTGTCCCAGCGTACCGCCTCGGAATCCACCTGCTGGTATCCGACCTGACCGCCCTGCATGTGTGGCGTGTAGCGGACACGGACCGCGCCACGTCCTGGCACCAGCGCGCTCTTCACCGCTGCGATGATTTCAGTGTCGATGTCGTATTGGTCGATCGAATACGAGACCAGGCGCTCCGACACGTCCACGACTTGCTTCGCGATCGGGTCGGCGTCGCCAAATCGCCGGCGGATGTCCGGGACAGGCGTCGAGTTGTAGACCGCAGGAACGAGCGTTTCGACGTTCGAGTTCAGGATGTTGAAGTGGATGTTGGCCTCGTCGGAGGCCTCATAGATCTTGATCGCGACCTTGGCGTCGTCCCGCCAGCCCTTCTCTTCTTCCTTCTGCTTGTTGATCTTGCGCAGCCACAGCTCGACCAGCGTGACGCCTTCTGAAAGCGTCTTCTTTTCGGTGTCGATCTGCTGGCCGGATTCGTCAGCCATTGGCTTCGCGTTTCCGCTTCTTCATCTGGATGATCTCCATGACCGTCATGTTCGAGGTGAGAACGCCGTCCTTGACCTCGAGGACGTGGTGGTCTTTCGGCTTAGCCTTGGGCACTTCCGCCTTCATTTCCTTCCAGGCCATCGCGAGATAGCGGAACGCGTCCGCTGCGTGGCTGGTCCAGTCGTGTCGCGGGTTGTCGCTGAACACGAGCTTCTTTTCGTCGTACTCGCTGCGGTATTGGCGGAGGCAATCGAGCCCCACATCGGTCTTCTGCGCATCGAACCAGCAGCGCGGCAGTGTCTCTCGGACAGCGTTGATGCCGTCCATCACCTTGTGGTCCGGGACCAGGCGCGGCCGGCGCTGCAGTCTCTGCAGGGTTTCAACTCGGGTTCGCTTGGTGCCGATCTCGGCAACCTTGGCATCGTGCGGAACCCAGTCGTCGCCGTACTTGTAGGGGCGCTTCTGGAGCTGTGAAACGATGTCTGGAATGCCGTCCTCTGGCGCTCCCTCGACGTAATCGATGATCCGGATGCTCGACGCGTCGACCTGAAACAGCCAGACCGCCATGTTGGCGCCCTTGCCCAAGTCCCAGGCCGTGTGAACAGGCAACAGCGGTTCATAGGGCACTGGCCCGATGCGGCCGGCGTTCAGCGCTGCAGTCAGCTCCCGAACGTAGTAGGCGCCCTCGAACACATGAGCGAAGCCGCCTTCCCAGATGTGGTCGTACTGGTCGGGCCTTGAAACCATGTCGCGCGACCGCGTGCGCTCGAGCACGTCGGGAAACCACGGGTTATCCCGCCAGTTGATTTCCTCGATCTTGATCCGAGGATCCGGAGGGCCTTCCCGATAACGCCTGTGTGTCGAACTGCGCTTGCTCTCAGGGTTCCAGGTGACCCAGAGTTCGCTGTCCTCCTCACGAAGCGTCGGGATCAGCTTGACCCAGGCTTCCTCGGTGACAGGCTCGGCTTCGTCCACCCAGCAGAGCAGAATGCGCGACTTCGACTTGATGCTGTCCAGAGAGCGGTCTAGGCCAGCGAACTTGTAGGAGATGCGTCCGCTTTTGGTGCGGATGTACTTCTCGCCAATGTCGAAGTGCGCGAGCAGCCAGGGCTCCGAGCGTATCGCTGCTTTGACCTCCTCCATTGAGGAGTCGTCGAGCGAATTCATGAACTGACGGCCGCAGAGGATGATCCCCCTCCTGTTGGCCAAGTCCCACATGTACGCCTTGACCGCGGTCATCTTGGCGAACGAACGGGTCTTTCCCGAACCGCGTCCGCCGTATGCGCCCCTTACGTCAGCTTCGCCCGAAAAGACCGGGACGAGCTTTGCAGGGAGATCAATGCGCGCCGCGACGCGGCTCGACAGGAACCAGCTCCACTCGGGTCACCACCGGGTTGTCCTCGTCACCAGAGATCTGGGCCTTGTCGAGGATCAGACCATGCAGCTTGGCGAGCCCCATTACAGCAGCCACGGCGGCGCGGGTCTGGGTGTTCTCCCGGGCCAGCTGGCGGTCTTCCTTCAGCATCTCCGTGATGGTGTCGATAGTAACGTCGTGCCGCTTCTGGGCTCGCTTCTGAAGTTCGGCCAACCTTAGTGCGACCTTAGTATTTTTCAAAAGCTTCGACGCGTTCACGTGGATCGCGGTTTCCTTCATGGCATCAGCGTCATAGGCATGACGGTAGGCCGCGGAAGCGTTGCCGGTTTCCAGGTAAGCGTTGGCAAACGCTTCCTGTTTTGGTGTGAGGGTCATAGCCGACCTCTGGTTGATACGCAGGACGCAGTCTTCTGATTTACGGCGCCGTGAGCTTGGACAGTGTTTCCTCACTCGGCTGGTTCTCCGCCTTCACCTTGAAGGCCTGAGCGATCTTGTGGGCTGCGGCTTCCGGCTTGACGTCGAGATCGAGCGTGACCAGGACACGGAGGTTGTCTCCGTTGCGGAAGGAGACCGCGATGCAGTTGGCGTAGCGGGTGATCTTCGGCGGGCGGGCGCCGGCGGTGTCGCAGGCATCATGGATGGCGCGTTCGAGATCCGTCATGTTGCACGTGAAACGTTAGCGGCTGAGCGCGTAGGCTGTGCCGGCCACGAACACACCGAACTCCTGCGGCCCCATGGTCTGGACCGGCCAGACGTTGAGGCCGAGCACCTTGGCGAGGCTGAGGAGGATAAACACAACCAGAGCCAAGAAGCCGAAACGCTTGCCCCAGGTGACGGCCTTGGAAATGACGTTCTGAACAGCAGTCTCTGCGGTGGCGGTCGCCATGTTCAGCTCCGATTCATCAGGGGTGTCGTAGTGTGGGGTCACCGTTGGAGTTCGGCGTATCGGTCCAACGGAATACGCCCTCGCGCTATGTAAAGCGTTGCGAGGGCGTCATTGTATCTGGGTGTTCGGGGTCGCTCAGGGCGCTCTTCTGGAGCCCGCTCAAAGCCGATTTTTGCTTGAGCCCCAAGGCGGATTGGTCAAATCAACGCTACGCGCAGAGGTCCCCGTCCTTGTAGAATCAGCCGTAAGCGATTTGGACGGGCGCGGTCAAGGCCTGGGTTTTGGCTGAGACACACAGCCGCCCAATAGGAAGCAATTTCGCGGGCTTCTAAGCCACGCGTTTTGAAGGCTGCACCGTGAGTTGCAGATCGAGCGCCTCTAGAACACGCTGTATCGTGTCAAACTTCGGGCTTCCACCTGCACTCAGAGCCCGATAAAGGCTCTCACGGGACAGGCCTGTTCGCTCCGCTATTTGCGTCATCCCGCGCACCTTGGCAGCGACGCCAATGGCGTGCGCGATATGTTCCACATCTTGTGTCAGCATCGCTTCAGCAATGTAAGCTGCGACTTCGCTCTCGTTCTCCAGATACTCGGAGGCATCGAATGGGCGTGATTTGGCCATGCGTTTTACTCCTGGTACTCAGCCGCTAGCCGTTTTGCGACAATGACGTCGCGATCCTGCGTACTTTTATCTCCGCCGGCCAGCAGCAGGACGTAGGCATTTCCGCGCTGAATGAAATAAACGCGGTATCCGGGCCCGAAGTGGAGACGCATCTCGCTCACTCCCTCGCCTACCGGTTCAACGTCGCCGGGGTTGCCACGCGCAACCCGCTCCACGCGAACCAGAATCCTGGCCCTGGCGGTTCCATCTCTAAGGTCTTTCAACCAAGCCGAGAATTCAGCAGTCTCGCGTAGCTCAAGCATACCCCATTTGTAGCCCGCAGGCTACACCCAAACAAACGAAAACTGCGGCATCCTTACTTCCGCCACCTCTCAGGCCAGTCCTTCGGGGGCTACTTTTCAGGCCATGGCGTTACGGTTTGGCCCTGAGCTTCCAACGTCATGAGCACACGAACCGCGCGCGGCGGGACCGCCGGCTTGCCCCTCGACCGCTCAACACCGGCGTCCCAGTTGGCCACCTGACTGCGTGAGCAGTCGAGCAACAGCGCCGCGCCCTCTTGCGTAAGGTCGAGCTGTTTTCGCCAGCGCTTGAAGGCTGTCTCTTTCATCCCGCTTGGCTAGCACAACTCGAAATAATGCGCAACCGTTGCATCAAAGCTATGGACAAACTTGCAACCGTTGCATATTATGGTCGTGTTTAAAGGCCGGGAACGGGATTGCGCCCCGCTCTCCGACCAGATGTCTCAACCCCACCTGCAAAAGAAGGATATCGACCATGAAATACCTAGCACCATTCACCGCACTTGTCTGCGCCCTCTGCCTCCTGGCTCTCCAGGTCGTCGGCGGGCTCGAATACACCGCCGGGGGCACGCTCTACACGCAAGCCTCCATGATTGCCGCGATGGTCGCGGTTGCCGTCCTCCCCCTCATGATCGAGTGGGCCTGGCACCGCAAGGCCAAGGGAGCTGCCGCCGCCATGTCGGTCGCTCTCGTTGCCTTCCTCGCCTACTCGCTTCCGGCCACCACCGGGCGCACGGGCGAAGCGAAGGAAGCCAAGGCCAACACGGCCGGCAAGGCTCTCGAGGACAAAGCTCGGGTCCAGGCCGACTACGACGCCACGAAGAAACTCGTTGACGAGTCGAACAAGTGGCAGCCCAAGGCCTGCGCCGGCGGCGTTGGCAAGGACTGCAAGTCCGCGACGTTCATTCTGAACCAGCGGCAGGCGTCTCTCGAAAAGCTCGCAAAGCAGCTCGAGGGGTTCCAGGCGGCACCACCCGGTGATCTTGGCTCCAGCCTTTGGGCTGGCGTCCTGCGCACCGATGAGGACCGGGTTCGGAAGGGCAGCATCATCGCCTACGCTCTCGGCCTCGAGGCCGGCATCTTTGGTCTGATGTGGTTCTTCGGACGTGGCCTCCGCGCCATCACGGAGACGACGCCGAGCAAGGACCTGGACGCAGAAGCCGAAAAGCTGAAGCGTCTCCTCGCAAACGACACGGAGCCGTTGCCCCCTACCCGGGCAATCGTGCCGGATCTCAAGGGCGAGAACATCGTGCCCTGGGCTCAGGCGTTCGAAGCGAAGCACGGGCGCAAACCCCGTCTGGACGAGGCGCTTGCTGCCTACCCTGACGTGGCACGCACCACCTGTTGGCGCCGTCTCAAAGCGGCGTAATAACTCACCCCGGAGGCTCAGGCTTCCGGGGTTTTTCTTGCTGCATGGACCGCAGTGGCGAGATTCCCGCGCGCGACGACCTCAGTCGGGCCCCACCCGACAATCGACACCCAGCACCCGTCGCCGCCCGAGTTGAGCATGTCACCGCGGATCTCGGCCTCAACGCCGCTCTGTTCCGTCTTCCGGATTTCGATCTCGCCCCATTCCATCCCGATACCTCTTGAATTTCACGCTGCCGACAGGTCTTCCAACGCCATCGTCAGCCGCATTCCACCAAACGACGCCTCGGCCCGGCCGCCGACGATCTGTTCCACCGGAGTGTTCGCAACGTTGATCCCCAGATGAGGGATTTCGATCCGGTCCCCCACCTTGATCGTGCTGCCCTGCCGGATCTGCCGCTTCGACCTGTCCGTGCGCCTGGCGCGCTTCATCGCGATCTCGGCTTCCCGCACCTTCACCTGTTCGATGGCCGCGTTCGAGATCGGCGCCGGTTCATCCTCGAACGTCCCGCAGCGCATGAGAACGTCCTGCGCCCCGTGCTCGGCCAACCCTGCAACGACGCGCAGCGGGTCACGGCACCGCACGAACACGTACCTAGGCGTCAGCGTGCGCAGCCTCTCGATCGGATGCCGCTTCATCTTCAGCCACACGTGGTAGCGCTCCACCGGGCAGTACGCGTCCGCTACGCTTAGCTCTCGTCTCAGGGTCTCGTCCTCCCGGAGCAGGGAGACCAGCGCCATCTCGTGCCTTGGAGCCGTTGTCAGGGCGTACCAGTCTGCGCCGTTCATTCTCGACAATCCTCAAAACCGTACGCAGAGACATGGTGGATATTCTGCACTTCTCGTGGCCAAGGGCGTCGGCCAGGGAAAGCGCGCGGATAATTTCGTGCTCGTGATAGGGACGGTCTCTCATCCAGGCGCCCTCCTGACCACGCGCGTTTTCTTCGACTTCCGTTGCGCAATCTTGGAACTCGCGTTCCTCCCGTATGAGGGGATCGAGGAGAGCTTCCCGTCTTTCAACTTCATGTTCTTCAGGGTGATGCGGTGGCCGGTCATGATTTCACACGTTCGCCGTTCTGGAATTTCTCGCGCTGGTCCATTGCCGAATGAATAATAAGGCCGTCGTCGTCTTCGGCCGCTCCGCACCAGCACTTGCCGCCATCCACGACGTGGTCGCGAAGGTCATTCAGTGGGTAGATGTGCATCGCCTTGTCGCTCATGCGTGTTCCCCTTCGCAGATCGCAGGCGCGGCCTCGACGGAGAGAGCAACAGGGGGCTGCCCACCGACGATACTGAGAACTATTGATCCGCCTGCGTTGAGGGCCGCTAATTCGGCAGGCGTCGGCTCCCACGCGCTCTGCCACACATTTTCCTCAACAACCCGAACGGCAAGGTGCCGACATTCTCCGTCCTTGTCCGGGTGCCAACCCTTCGGCGCACCGAGGTAGTGCGTCGTTCCGGAGATGCGTTTTGCGATCATGACAGCAGCCTCAACCCAAGGACTTCGCGCATTGCAGGCGACAGTTCTTTCGCCGCTGCTTGTCCCGACGCGCTTCTCGCCCACTCGTCGCTTTCCTCTTTCGTGGCGTCGAACTCGCCATTTGCGACGCGCCCGGCGAATTTCTTGAAGCCAGCCTCAGTCAGTTCGCCGTAGAGCTGCGTGATCGGGCAGGCGTACATTTCCCCGTAATCATCGAACTCGCCTGTCTCGGCGCGCTTCGCGAACGCCTCGTACTTCGCGGCGTAATCCGGCGTGGCGATTGCTGCCACCTTGCGGAGCTCCGCTGCGAGTTTGTCCCGGGTTCTCATGCGGACTCTCCCGGTGCTGGTATGTGCCAGTCAAAGCGGTTTTTTGTGCCCTCAACCTGCACCGTTGTGTGCTGAATGAGGCGCATGTGAAGGCGGCCTGAGACCAACAGTCGGATGCGGTCAGCCCATCCGAAATGGAGACGGCTATCAGTGCACATCCAGCCGGTCATGGTGTCGACGTCCTCCGGCTCAGTCCCGAGGTGATAGCGAAATCCAAGCTGCCGCCAGATCCGCTCCAAACGGGTCGGCACGTACATCATTGCGCAGTTCATTGATTGTCCCTCGATGCTATCGCTCACAGCGCGACCTCCTTCCCGGCATACTTCGACCCGTGCTTGTCGAGCCGATGCTTGCCGCGCCATTCGGGGATGCCCGCCGATTTCGTTCGAACAGGCACCCCCGCGTAGACCTTCGCGTGGTGCCAAGGGCAATAACTCGACCCCGGCGCCGTACTGCAGCCGCAGTAACCCCATGCGTGAGACCCGCGCGGATCACCAAAAACGAAGCGGCACTGGTGGTCTTCCATGTCTGCGAGCTTGAACAGCTTCGCCGGGCGCGACGGCTCGGGCGGGAGCGGTTCCCGGGCGAACGTCGGCGCGAACGCACGGCCATCCGTGCGAATTTTCTTGGCCCTCGCGCGCTTCCTGTATTTCATCCTCTGCGTCGTAACGCGCCCGGAAAGACCGAGACGATGCACCTTGCCGATCACCGCGTTCCTGGTCACGCCGCCAAGCCGATTGGCCATTACGCTGCAGCTCAGCCCCTCGGACCAAAGCTTCTTCAAGAGATCGACCCGTTCCTCATTCCACGCCATGTTGTTCAGCCCCCGCTGTTTTCGCCTGTCATTCGGTCGCTTCTGCTCGGACGTCGCGCTACTGCGCGTGCGGCCATGATCGGGTCGCGCTCGAAGTCCATGAGCGCCTGCCCGTGCCCCTTGAAGTATTCGAGGTCTTCCTTGACCATCGGAAAGCGATCCAACTGCGCAAGCGTCGGCATCGCGCCGCCCTTCGCGACCTGCTGGTAGATCGCGCTCTTGACCAGATCCCGCAGCGAGCGCTCCCAGCGTTCAGCGAAGGCGATGTCGATCCACCGGCACTTGCCGGTCCGAATGAACGCGTCCGCCATGTTGCGGGACGTTTCCGCGAGCTGCTGCCATGGGGTGCTAGACATGGAAGGCCCCCGTCATTGCGAGGGCTTCGGCGCTGGCGCGGGCCATTTCTTCGACGCGGCGCTGCATGTCGCGCGCCTTCGCGTCCACAACGAGCGTTTCGACCGGCACCGCTACGTGCCTCCCGTTGCCGTGCACGCCGTCATGGGTCTTCGCGAAGCCCTTCGGCTCCATCAGGTAATCCAGGCTGGCCCGCCAGCCGCGGTCGTTCGTGCCGGTGAGGAAACTGGACCGCTCGACGTTCGCCAGCGCACGGTGCCAGCCGTCGAGCCCGTAGTCCTTCAGCCGGGCGCCGATCTTGCGTTCGCGGTCGGGGGTGAGCTTGGCGGCTTGCGGAAGGGCGCAGCGCTCGGCCGTCGCGTTGTAGGCCTCGAAGGCCGTCAGGATTTCGAATTTCGAAACGGCTGGGGTCCCCCGCTTGCGGGGGGTAGGGGGGTTTTTAGATTCAACAGAAGTTTCTAGGTTAGTAGGTAAGTTATTTTCTTCTACGCGCGCGGGAGACGCCACGGGTGGCGCGTTTGGCGCTTCCGAAACGCCATCCATGGCGCAGTTGGCGCTATTGGCGTTTTTGTCGGCGCCATCCGTGGCGTGTTTGGCGTTTTCCGAAACGCCACTGGTGGCGTCATTGGCGCATGTGGCGCCTGCGACGGCGATGTCGAGCTTGAGCCGTTGAACGGTTCTCAGCGGAATGTCGAGATCGTCAGCGATCGTTTTGGCGTCTGAGACGCCCGTCGCTTTCATGTATCCGGCGAGCAGTTTGGCGCTGTTGGAAAGCGCTGCTGTCGCCTTGATCTGGTCACGCGAAGCACTTAGATTCTGCATTGTCAACGATCCTTCGACGGCTGTTGATATGTGGCGTACAAATCCCTCATCCCCCCGGTGAGAGTCAGAGGGCGGTTCCTGATCGAGCCGCCCTCCATTTTTTTGCTTAGGCCGCAGCGAGGCCCTGCTCGCGAGCGAGGTCGCAAATCTTCTTCGTTACGGTCTTGAGGGGCGGCGCTTCGTGGTGTTCAACGGTGCGCTCCACGAACACCTTCACGTCCTGTGGCTCGCGGCCGTAGACCGTCGTCATGAACCAGCGGCGGAACTTGAGGCCCCAGTTGAAGGGCGTGCGCTCGCCATGCTTGGCAAGCTCCTCAAACTCGGCGCGCATGGAGCCGAAGCTCAGCAGGATCGACACCACCACGACGGCGATGAGGCTCTGCAGGGTCTCCGCATCAGCGACGTTGAAGCCGCCGTAGCGAACCAGCAAAACGTTGTCGCCGCGAACCTCGCTGGTCTCGATCTTCATCCCTGAACGCTTGCCGCGCGCGTCCTGCAGCTTCGCTTCGGCATCACCAATCGCGATCTCTTGCTTGGCGATGTCACCCCAGAGAGCTACGTCTGCCACAGCAGAAAAGTACTTCGCGCAGAACTCGCGCGTCTGCGGTCCCTTGGTGACCTTGCAGCCCTCGGTAGCGCCCGTGAACCACCTGTGGGCCTCCGAGGTTTGCACGACAGCGCGCGCGGCCGCGACGCTCTGCGCTGGCTTCATGAGATTGCGCTCGTCTTTGAGGCGCTTGAGGTTGTCCGCGGCCTCGGCCTCGGCTGCGGTCACGGCCTGCGTTTCCATCAGGGCCGTCTTGTGCAGGTTCGACTTCTCAACCTGGTTCTCGCTCGCGGCGCCGATCCAGTTGTTGATCGAGAACGCGAACGCGCAGAACCAGATGGCCCCAGACGCGAGCATGGAACCGGCGCGGCCCTTCCACCAGGCGCGGATCATGTCCTTGCTGGCGGTCATTTCGTAGAGCAGCGCGGCGATGCCGAGCGAGATGCCGAAGTAGACGGCGTAGTCCGGCACGCTGCCGGGCGAGGCCTTCTTGATGACGGTGATGGCGCCAGCGAAGAACACGAGCCACAGGGCCAGCTTGTTGCCGGACGGGGCGGCGCTTCGGATTTTGCGGGCGAGGGAGCCGCCGGCTCCGACGAGTCCACGATTGGGTTCAGACATGGGTCTTCTCCTATGCGGTGCGGGGGAGATGGGAAAACGCAGACGCAATACGGAGACAAAGGGTGGTCAGGTGCGGCAGACGATGCGGGTCTTGGCGTCGTCGTCGAAGCTCATCGGTGGGTACTCGCCAGTGATCGGACCCCACTTCGGGCTCTGATCTGCTTGCGACAGGTCCG
This sequence comes from Pseudomonadota bacterium, assembly GCA_023449855.1. Classification (GTDB taxonomy): domain Bacteria; phylum Pseudomonadota; class Alphaproteobacteria; order Rhizobiales; family Xanthobacteraceae; genus Tardiphaga. Next base: position 24,248 of record JAEXHR010000374.1, read on the forward strand.
CATCGTGTCGGACTTTCTGCACAAGGTCGGGGATGGGAGGGGGCGACGCGCCTCCCAAAATTGCCTTCGCTGACTCCGGTATCTCGTTGCGCGGCTCCAGGAACGCATGGAACGCCTGTGCAGCGAGCACGATCTCAGTGAACGGCGCGCCGCGCATCGAAGTCGCGGCCATGTCGAGTGCAAATTTGCGAAGGTCATCCATCACTCGTTCTCCATGTTGGTTGCGGCGGGAGCTGAAGGGCGAACTCCTACCCCCGCCGCGGAACTGCCGGGAGCGGACACAACCGGCAGATACTCCATGCAGCGACGCATGCGCTCAGCACGATCCGGGATGCTCTCGTTGATAGGGATGCCGAAATTGCTGACATCAACCCAGTGCCCGCCGGGCGCGTCGTCTCGAATGGCTCCCAGCCGGTTCCGGTACAGTTCCGCGAGAGTTTCGCGGGCGCTGAACAAGGCCGGGCGCGGGAATTTGGCGTGACTCGGCATCGTGGAAAATTCCTCACGAGTTTCAACGCTGGAACTCAGGTGGAACGCTGGTACTGGGTGAAACCCGAGGTCGTCCTGGTAAGGTGCGGGTGCTTAGTCAGCACTCAGAACAGGAGACCTCGGAATGCATCGCTACGTGGTGAGCTACGACCTTCGCGACGACGAAACGATTGACGCTTACGACCGCATCTTCGCCGCGCTACAAACTGCCGCCGACTGGTGCCGGCCTCTGTTCTCGTTCTGGATCATCGAGACGCCGCGGACGCCGACCGAGGTCATCGCCTACCTTCGTGAGGTAGGCGCGATCGATGAGAACGACGGTATTGTGGTCCTTGAGATCACCAACGTTGGTGCCTACCGCCGCGTCATCGACGCCGACGTTGCTGCGTGGCTTAACGCGCGGATTGTTGAAGTATGATTGCCTGATGGCGTCGCGCGGAGCCGGCTGAGCCAGCTTCGCGTCTCCGCCAGCACGGGCTGCAATCTCTTCGGCTGTGTCCATCTCTTCCCCCCCTAAGCGTGTGCTGCGCGACGCTCAGGTCGCGTCCGTTCCAAAGGGCGCCGGTAGTTCTCCATGAACTTGCGCACCCGGTCGATGCGAGACGATCGGATGTCGACGCCGTCGCGGAGGTCTCGAACCAAGTGCCCATCGTTCACGGCGAGCAACCCGAACACGGAAGGCGAAAGGCCGTGCTGCTCGATGAACCGCTCAACGTCGCGCAGGAGTGTTTCAACGGTGCTCATAGGCGGGGATCATATTGGGGAATTGACCACGTCGCAATAGTGAATTCCCAAAGTGCGGGTTTAATCCCCACATGCGATAACCGCGCTTTGAAGCTTGAGAGGGTTGTGCCAAAAGTGGACTGGCGCGCGCGGCTGCTACAACTTATCGAAGCCGACGGGCGTTCTCGCGCTGCAATCCTGCGCGATGCCGACGTGCACGGCACGGCCTTCCGCGACATCTTTAATCGCGATCAAACGCCGTCAGTCGAGCAACTAGCGAAGATTGCCAGAGCGCTCGGGACTACCCTTTCGGGATTGTATGAAGGCGAACAATCCGTTACGCTAAATTTAAGTATAACCGGCGTAACGAGTGGGGATGATGGCGTGTGGGGCGAGATTTCCGACCTTAATACACGTTCAATACCGTTAGATATACTGCAAAAAGATTGCGTCTCAATTGAAGTTATAGGCGACGATCTTAGACCTGAGTTTAGGTCAGGCGATGTTATTTCCGGGCCGAAGATCAAAGGCCCTCATCTGGACAATTATATTGGAACTGAGTGCATCGTGGAGAGCCGGGACGGCGATAAGTTGCTGGGCGTACTCCTGCGCGGCGGCCGTCCGGGACGGTTCAACGTGCGCCCCTTCAACATACGCCGCGCGGAAGTCCGCGATGTGGACGTGGCCTGGCTCGCGCCTGTGCAGATGATCATCCGCAGACAGGGCCACTAGCCCTCGTTACCAGATCTGCATCTCTTCATCTTCGTCGTCACGCTCGGCCTGGGTCATGGTCGCCCAGATGCGCTGCGCTTTGACATTGACGACGACGATGAGCGCCAGAAGGCCGATTGCAATCAGCGCTACAACAACATTCCCAATAATATTCATCACATTACCCACCTATCGGTGAACTGATTATGCGCGTCAAGTCAGCGCAGATCAAGTGTGGGAGGATGATGACTTGTCCCCAGGGCTTGGTCAATTCCCCATTTTTTAATTGACGCATGGGTAATTCACCACGTATGGTCTGCTCATCGGACGGCGCGCTCCAAACCTTCTCCGGGGGATAGCGACGAACGACCCCGGCGGGCGCGCTTCCTCCTCAGCGCTTTCCCCAAGGCCCGCCGGGGCACGCAATTCGAGAGTTCCGGGGCAACCCGGCGTGGGGAGGGAGGCAGAGCGGCAAAGGGTCAGCCGCTCTGTCTCCCGAGCACCGAGAGGAAAACGAGGACGCCATGCGCCACGAATTCACAATGCCGGGCTACACCAAGATCGAAGGCGATAGCCTTTACACCCACGACCTCGAATGCGCCGTGGAGATCGAGCCCGACGAGGGCGCCGGCGACGCGGACTGGTACATCGCGCGCTGCTTCATCGAACATCGCGCCCGGCACGGTTTGGAGTGGCGGAAGCTCTCCAAGTCCCACGCACTGTTCGACACGATCACGCGTTGGGCGCTGGACGAATACAAGCCGCAGATCGAAGCGCTCTGGGAAGATTATCTGGACGACAAGCCGAAGCGCCGCGCGCGCACTGACCGGCAGGAGCACGCCACGCATGGAGGCGTGCTGTGATCACGGCAACCCTCATCGACTCCGCGGGCAAGCACGTCGCTCCGCCGGTGCGGTCCGAGCACATCGATGTTCTGCGGTTCCACATCGAATTGTTTCTCCTGCCGATGGCAGGGCCAGGCGACACCATCGAAATCGGTGATCCGCAATGACATCTCTCCGCTGCGCAATCGGGTGGCACGCCTGGGATGTCTCGGTGAACCCGACAACGCAGGACACCATTCGCTGCTGTCGGCGGTGTGCTGTTCGCGAACGCCTTGAGGCGGACTGCGGTGGTTGGACGTCGGGCCTGTGGGTTCGGATCGACGAGGATCGGTAGCGTCCAAGTTGCGTTGGCGTAGAGGCCATTTCGACGACCGGGGGGTCGACATGACTGCATTTAAAGAAGCCGCATCCATTGCGGCGGTGAGTACCGGAAGCGCTGTGTTTGTTGGCTTCGCGTTGGCCATGCTCGTGATGGCGATGGCCGGTTGAGTTCGTGAATTCCCGCGCGGCAGGTCGACCCTCTCTCGACTGCTGGAGTAACGGCCAGCACGCCGCGCGGGATCTCAGATGGAGACGCAGATGAACACGGTCACCGTAACGCTTGGCGAAAAGCTGTTCGAGTTCTCGTCCAAGCAGGACTGGATCAACAAAGGGCCGCGCATCTGGCGCGTGCACCAGGCCACGGATGGAATAGCAATCAGCATCGACGCAATGGGGCGTATTTGCCAATGCGGTGCTGATTTCTCGCGAGCCGCGCGGGACAACTCGTACCCCGTCACCGTCTATCGGGTTCGACCGGAATAGCACACTCAACGGCTCCGCACCGGTCGTGACGCTTGAAACGCTCTACGGCGAGTCGCTTCTCGACAACCAATATTAGCGCGGGGGAGACGCAGATGATCGCACTCGATTGGGGCGTCGCCCTCGGAATCGTTCTTCTCGCGCTCGGCGTCTACGGGCGCAGAGACAAGCTCTAGGAGCACGCACATGGAAATCACCGCGGAACACATAGAGAAGGCCGAGGGCAGTACGCTGAGCCCTGCCTACTTCGCTTCGCGCGACGCGGCTGAGCGCTTCATGAAAGCGTTTTCCGACGAGCATTTCGAGCCGCTGGCGAAGGATTTTGCCAAACAGTTTTACGAGCGCGTGAACGGCGACATTTGCGCATTCCTGCTCAGCGACGCGGAGAGCAACTTAAAAGGTTCTATGTGGCGTCAGGTGGACGACTGCGTGAAGGCTCTGCTCGGTGGTCAGGAGTGGGCGCTCACGCGATACGCCCTTGGCGAGCGGTACGAGCACGAGAAGATCCGCGCCGCAGTGGCCAAGCACATCCCGGCCGAATTGCAGGACAAGCGCGTGGCCGACCTTGAAGCCAAGGTTGCGGAGCTGACCAAGGACAACGAATGGCTTCGGAGGTTCCGCACATGAACGTCATCGACCTCAACGCAGCACGGGCCGCACGAGAGCGCAGAAAGACGGACGCTCTGTTCGAGCCGTCACCCGCGCGAGACGCGATGGAGACAGGGTTCGCCTACGTGGTGCTGCTGTGCGCCCTGTCATGCGCGATCTGGCTCCTAGGCCCATCCGATTTCAAGGCCGCTTTCAATTCGATGATGCAGCAGCAGGAGAGCGAGTGATGAGCCTGTTCAAACCCGCCGAAAACACCATGGCATACTTCAAGGCTGGCTTCATGGGCGAAGCCGGTTCGGGCAAGACGCACACGGCGACGCTGGCGATGATCGGTCTCATCAAGCACCTGCGCGCCAAGGGCATCCCAGGGAGCGACAAGCCGGTCTTCATGCTCGACACCGAGCAGGGATCGGCGTGGATCAAGCCGATGTTCGATGACGCCGGCATCCCATTCTACGTTCACAAAACGCGCGTCTTCAAAGACCTCGTTCCGGCCATCCGCGAAGCCGAAAAGGAAGCGTCCGGCCTGTTGATCGACAGCGTGACGCATTTTTGGGAGGAGCTGAAGACCACCTATGCCACGAGCAAGCCGGGACGTAGCGTCCTCGAATTCCAGGACTGGGCGGTGCTCAAGTCCATGTGGTCGAAGTTCTCTGACGCTTACGTGAACAGTGAACTGCATTGCGTGCTGTGCGGCCGGCTTGGCCACGAATACGAGCAGGTCCAGGACGAGCGCACCGGCAAGAAGAAGATCGAGCAATCCGGCGTCAAGATGCAGGCCGAAAAGGGCCTGGGCTACGAACCGAACATCCTCATCTGGATGGAACGGGAGATGGACCTCACCTCCAAGACCATCACCCGCAAGGCTATCGTGCTCAAGGACCGCTCGCAGCGGCTTGACGGCGAGCAGTACCCGAACCCGACGTTCCAGACGTTCCTGCCGCACATCGACTATCTCGCTCTCGGCGGCAAACACGAGGGCGTCGACACCTCGCGCACCTCGGGTGACATCATCCCTGACGATGATGCGCCACTGTCGGACATGAAATCGATCCGGCGCGGCATCGTGCTGGACGAGATCGAGGCTCTGCTCGTGAAGCACTACCCGTCCACGTCGGCCGCTGAAAAGCAGGCCAAGGCGGCACTGGTCCTCAAGCACTTCCGCACCTCGAGCTGGACCGAGATCTCCAAGCTCATGCCGCTCTACGATTTGCAGAAGGGCTACAACGACCTTCACCAGCAACTGGAAGACGCGCCGTCGCGCTACGAGACGGCCGTGACGCCCGCGCCGCCGGTCAACGACGAAATACCGGAGTTCGTTGCACCGGTCGCTGCTGAGGCGAAGCCGCCGAAGTACCGCGTGCGCATTGACCGCGAAGGCCGGGTCACGCCGAGCGAGGCGGTGATCCAATGACGACGGCACCCGTCAAGCCGCAGAACGTCTCCTATCTCCCTCGCATTTTCGGGCGAGCGCGACGCAAGGCCGTCGATTTGCCGGATGGCAAGCTGGAGACCTACGCGCAGGACGTCATCTACGACGCCCTCATGCCTCTCTCAAGCGCCGCCCAGAGCCGCGTCATCGAACACGTCGTCGCCATGCTCAACGAGCGAACGCGGCTGCTGACCGACTACGAATTCGAGGAGTGACCCCGATGGCAATTGATAGGTGCAACGTCCATGGAATTACCTTCGATCTCGACAGAACCACAGACTGTCCAATCTGCGAATGCGCCGCAGATGTCGAGCGCTACGGCATCGAGCCAGCGCATGTTCGTCAGCGCTCCCCCGAGGAAACCGTTCATCTGCTACCGGCAGCGGTTGGAGATGGCACAGACCGCAGCGAAACATGGCCTCGGTTTCGAGGATCTTCAGGTCACGTTCAAACTGGTTGAGCGCGACGCTCGGAAGATTGTGGGACTGTGATGGCCTCCCAGATCAAGCACCCGAAGGCAGGTCTCGCAAACTTCCGCCCACCAGTACGGGAGAGGACGAAGGTGAAACCGTCGGCACAGCAGAGACGTGAGGGGAACTGCGAAAAGCACCTCGCTCTCATCAGACAGTTGCCGTGCTGCGTCACGGGACGCGCGGGACCGAATGATCCTCATCATATCAAGAGCGGGCCCGCAGCAAAGGAACGCGGCGTGGGTATGCGGGCGACTGATCGATGGGCGGTGCCACTGTGCCGTGTGGCTCACGACGAAGTCGAACGCATCGGCTCACGTCACGAAGAAAAGTGGTTCCGAGAGAACGGCATCCCGGACGTGGTCGAGCTTGCCGCCGCGCTCTGGCACTCAACGGGCGATGTGAAACGTATGACGAAGATCGTGCAGAGCCACATGGGGAGGGCACCGCGATGAAAGAGATGTGGTGGTTTTTGCGGGAGTCCTACCGATACGTTGCGCCGCGCGGCCTTAGAGCCCACGCAAAATTTGCAGTCGATTTGCCGGGTGCTGCATGGCGCTTTTACCGATCTAAGCCCGAGTGAGGTCCCCCATGTCTGAACCTACCCATGGCGATAACAACGATTTCCTTTTAGGCGCGCAGGATGAAAGCAAATTCACCGCCCGCGACATCCTCACCTACCTCTACGCCGAGAGCAAATGGGACGAGGATGTTGATGGCGACGCCGACGACGAAGGGCGCTCATTCACCATCGTCAATCACGACATCCGCATTCGGGACAGCCTGCTGGATGAGTTGATTGACATGGCCGGGATCAAGCGACGCGGGATGGAGAGTCCTTTGGAGGCGCTCGCTCGCGCCAACGAAGAAGACTGCGCGGTGGAAATCGCCAAGCGGCAAACGAAGTAGGACACCCCATGACCACACGAGAAGAACAGAGAGACGTGGCGAAAAAGATGGTGGTCGTGAACGGGCAGTCTCACGAGATCATGCGCCCAGACATCTCCGACGCGACAGTTGCCAGCCGGGTCCGCATGCTGATGCCCGGCCAGCTCGACCACGAGTTTGTCTGCATGCTGGCACGGGATCGCATCCTGTACCTATCGCAAGAACTCGACCGTCTCCGCGCCTCACAAGCCGGGGGAGTACCTGCGGGGTGGCGGGATCTTATCGAGGAAATCGACGCTGAGCTTGATCGTCAGCTTTATGACGAGGAATACGTTCGGCAGTGCCGGAACAACGACCTCGACGTGCCGAGCGACTGCGAACACCACATCATCATTCGCGAGGCGCTTCGCTCCAAAATAGCCAAAGCAGCCGCCTCTCCCCCACCGCCCGCAATAGACCATGCAGGGTGGCAGGACATCAGCACCGCGCCGAAGGATGGGACTTACGTCGATATCTGGGGCGTCAACCCTGCGGGGCGGCGGTTCCCAGGCGTGCGCTGGACGGATTGGCCGCCGGTCGGCGCTGTCGATGGCTTCACGTGGCGCGACGAGCGCGGCGTTCCGGTCGTGGATCACGCTGATGCTGTCGCCACGAATTGGATGGCGCTCCCGTCCGCACCCGGTGCCCCACCGCCCGCAACAGACGGCGCACTGGAAAGTGAAGGTCTGGTTCAAGCTGCCGTACAGGGTAACGGTTCGGTCACCTTACCCGTGTGCCAGTGGAAGCAGATAGAGACAGCGCCGAAGGATGGGACGTGGGTGCTGGGATTCCGCCCCACATCGTTTCGCGAAGACCAGATTGATACGTGGCAATTCGTGCATCGAAGCTGCGACCCGCCAATCTGGATCAACAGCGCAGACAGCAACGACGAGGACGAGCAGCCCACCCACTGGATGCCCCTCCCACCGCGTCCTGATGACCGCACCAACGGTAGCGAGGCGCAGTCCGGCAGTTTGAACCATGCACTTCCTGCATCTTTAGTCTCCGCCACAGATGCAGTGGAAGCAGAGCGGCGGAAATTTGAGAAGGCGCGCACCGACATTCAGCACCTGCTCGCAATCATCGACTTCACGGCTGAGGCGACGGGAGAGGGTCCCGACGACGCCGACGCTCAAATGGTTGCCGACATTCGCGCCGACTACGGCAGCGCCGCCATCCGCGCTCGCGGAACTGAGGGAGCAGTAGTCAAGGATTCCTTGACTACTGCCGCTGACGAGGTGGCGGAACCCCAATGAGCAACCGCCGCCGCAGCAAATACCGACCCAGGCAGGACGATCCTCGCATGTCAGAACCGCGCCCATACAATCTGGACGACCCCGCCGAAGTAGACCGGCTCCATCACGAGCTTCAAGGCTACATGCGCGTGAGCCTCATGGACGGCACCGACACAGAGGGCCGCGCCCACGCATACGCCGGGCTCTGCGAATTCAACCGCAGACGATTTCTCGCCAAGACGGCTCGCGGAACTGACGAGGTGGGAAATGGCAACTAACCCCAAGATGCTGCCCTGCCCAAAGTGCGGGCTGACCGATTTCCTTGAGGTCTACGACTACGACGGCGCGCGGTACGTTGAGTGCAACAACGGGTTCAACAGCACGCCGACACCGCCAGCCAAGACGGCATGCATGTACCGGAGCCACCCGGCCGCGACTTCGGCCCGGTTCGCGATCAAATTTCACAACGAAAAGGTCCGCGCTCGCGGAACTGACGAGGTGGGAAATGGCTGAGCGCGGTGCCGAGTTTCAATTCGCCGCACACAGCGTCGACGAGTTGCCGCCCGCAGGCGACCAGCAACGCCTCGACGTGCTCGCCGTGCTCGCCGTCTGCATTGCCAACCAACAACGAGCCGGATTCGGTGCCTACCTCGACGTGCGAGAGGTGAAGTGCGCCGACTGCGGTGCTTCCGGGTTCAATACGGGCTGGGGGTTCTGGCGGTTTTCGTGTGGCCTTGAAGTGATGACCGACGGCGAACCTTCCGAACCATGTGGCGCTCTCGGCGCAGACGCCTCAACTGAGGGAGCAGAGTGATGGGTGACGTCACAAGCCTTGACGCACACCGGCCGCACTACGCGGGCCAGTGCTCATGCCTCAACTGCACACACGAGTGGACCGGCGTCGCGCCGCTGGCCGCGAAGGTTCTGGAGTGCCCGTCGTGCGGCGGAATGCACGGCGTCATGTTCTCCGCGCGCGAGGTTCGGCTGATCCGAGCGCTGGAGAAAGTCGCGACCGGCTACGCGCTAGGGGAGAATTCCCGCATCAACTGGGACATCGCGAAGAGCGTCGCAAAAGAAGCGATTGCAGCCGAAGGCTGGGGCGGCGCGCCACCTACCAGCTCAACTGAGGGAGGGGTGGAGTGACGCAGCGCTACATGATGGCAACGAAGGCCGTTCACAAGCTCGGGGACATATCGCGAAAGACACCTGACCTTTGTCGCATCGCACGAGAGGACGGCGACGACTGGATCGGCTCATGGGTCGATGGCTATGGGTTCGTGGAGGTGCGCTTTCCGAAGGCGACCACGCGAGACCTCACGGCCGAGGAAGTCGCCCGGTACAATGGCCGATTCCTGACCATAAACGGCAGCCCGTGGGGGAAGCTCGATATTTCCACCTCCACCCCTACCAGCGCAGGAGGGCGGGAGACACCATGAGCAAACTTCGCGTGCTCGATCTCTTCAGCGGAATTGGGGGGTTCTCTCTTGGACTCGAACGAACGGGCGGATTCGAAGCGGTCGCGTTCTGCGAGATCGAACCCTACTGCAGAGCAGTGCTCGCCAAGCACTGGCCAGGCGTTCCCTGCTACGACGACGTTCGCGAGCTCACCGCATCAAGACTTGCTGCCGATGGAATTGCCGTCGATGTCATCTGCGGTGGGTTCCCATGCCAGGACATCAGTGCGGCCGGGCTTGGCGCAGGCCTTGCTGGAAGCCGCAGCGGCCTCTGGGCGGAGTTCGCCAGACTCATTCGCGAGCTACGACCGCGCTTCATCATTGTGGAGAACGTTTCAGCACTCCTTGGACGGGGAGTTGGAACCGTACTCGGAGACCTGGCCACGCTCGGGTTTGATGCGGAATGGCATTGCATTCCAGCGGGCGCCGTTGGTGCCGGACATATCCGAGACCGCGTTTGGATTGTCGGCTTTTTACCCGACGCCGCGAGCGACTGGTTCTTGCAACGCTGGTGGCAGCAATTCACGGCGATCGGCGATCAAGCGCGGTACATGGATCAGTGGACGGGCGAACCCGAGCCACCGCGAGTGGCAGATGGGGTTTCCAATCGGATGGACACAATTCGCGCCACCGGCAACGCCGTCGTCCCGCAAATCCCCGAGCTCATCGGCTACGCGATCCTCAAAGCGCAGAAATCCGAAGTGACCCTCCCGGATCTGGAGAACGTGGAATGACTGACCTCGAGCGCGATTATCCGCTTTGGGAACTGGCAGAGCGCCACGGCTACACGCTGGCCATGTTACGCACAGAGCATCGCAAGGGGCGGTTGCTGGCCTACCCCGTAGCGGGCAAGCTCCGCGCCACAGACTCAGCCATCCGGGAGATGCGGCGGCTATGCCTCGAAGAGCAAAAGGGCCACGACTCCACCTCAGACCAGCCCGCGCCGACCGTGCCCCAGTCTGGGTCATCCTCGACCGAGGAAAAGAGAAAAGCACAGGATGCTTTGAAAGCGACCGTGAAGGCGCTGACATCGCGCTCGCGGCCTACCTCACAGAAAAATACGAGCCACCCCGCACGGGTGGTAAGCTTGCCAAAACACTGATTGTAGATGTCATGACCCTCTACCTCCAGGAGCAAGGCCCCCTCACCGCGGATGGGGGCGCATGGATCGGCTACATGGCCGCGCCGATTGGCGAGTGGTGGGCGGACAAGACGCTTGCCAACGTCAACAAGTCGAACTGTACCAAATACGTCGATTGGCGAACTGGCCAGGGTGTGTCGGACCAGACAGCGCGCCACGAACTCAAGACGCTCCGCGCCGCCATCAATCACTACCACGCCAGCGACCACGGCCCCCTCACCGCCGTCCCTATCGTGACGCTTCCGGCCAAAGCCCCCCAAAAGGTGGATTACTGGCTGACGCGCAAGCAGGTTGCCGACCGAATCCGCGCGGCGCGGCGCCGAAAACGGTCGCGGCACGTCATCCGGCTTCTGCTGATCGGGGTCTACACCGGCACCCGGCCCGGGGCCACCAAGGCGCTCCGCTGGGTCGCGTCGGCTACGGGGGGGTGGTTCGATCTCGAAAGCGAGACTCTCCACCGCCGCGCCCTGGGCAGGAAGCAGACGAAAAAACTCCAGCCACCGGCGCGAATCCACGCCCGGCTGCTTCCCCACCTAAGACGGTGGCGGAAGGCGGACATGGACGCGAAAATCACGAACGTCATCCACTACTATGGGAAACAAATCGGCCGGATCGACAACGCGTGGGAATCGGTGGCGATCGAAGCCGGCCACGCCACGTGGGTCATCGACAGCACGCGCGCCGAGGGCGGCTTCTGGCGGGTCAACGACGGCCCGCATATCTGCCGCCACACAGCAGCGACCTGGCAGATGCAGAACGGCACCGACAGATTCGAGGCGGCCGGCTATCTCGGCATGAGCCCGGACACGCTGTGGGACACGTATGGGCACCACTCCCCGGCGTTCCAGTCGAATGCGTCGAAAGCGGGCGGACGGCGCTCCGCCCATGAAACGCCCAAGCTACCCGTGAACGCAGATCGAACGAATCGGGTGTCAAATGAATAGTTTAGCGAGCAACGACGGGCGAAAGCGCATGACTCCGTTTCTTCGGGAGCAAGGGGTCGGGAGTTCGAATCTCCCCGCTCCGACCAGTGTCTTCAATGGGTTAGCAATCGTCCGACCCTCCTCCGCCCACGATAACGCCCATGAAAAGCAACGTTTCGCTGGTGCAGCAATGCTGTGCCGGTGTGAGTTCGTGCGTGCGGTAAGTGCGTAACCCCGGTTCAACAAAAGAGCGAGGACGGGATGCGACTGTTCTTTTTTGTCAACGGCGATCAAGTAGCGGCGATTGAAGCGAACGCTGTCCCGCGGTCTGGCGAGGCCGTTTGGATCAAAACCCTGGACTACGAAGGGACGTTAGTCGTGGAGGCGATTGAACACGAGTTCGATAGGTCGCGAGTCGAAAACTATACGTCTCACGACGTGAGCCTAAGCTGTCGGAAAAAGTGAACCCCGGTTCAACAAAAGAGGAAAGGATGAGCGATGGGCAGCAGCCCGCCATTCAAGGTCCGTTGCGATGAGTGCTACAGCACCATGGCTCCGGAAGCAGTGCTGGAGGTGTTCATCGATCACCCGAAGCCTGGGTATGATCGGGTGGAGGTTGCGCAATGTCCGGAGTGCGGGGAAGTGAACTGCCTCACGAGGCTATGCGATGAGGCAGGCTGCACCGGGGAAGCGACCTGCGGCTGGCCCACGAATGATGGTGGCTATCGAACCACCTGCGGCATTCACATGCGCAGCAACGAAACTGCGCACGCTAAGCGGTAGCCCAGTAGCGGTTCAACACACAGGACAAGGAACGAACTACCATGTACGTGAACCCGCAACTACTGACTGCCTGCATGGCTGGCGTTTTAATCCGGTATTATGGAGGAGACTCACCATAAATGGTGAGCGATCACCTCGGCAGCGGTGACAGCCTAAGGAAAGGGTGAGGGGAGATGGCGCCTGCCGACATTCACAAGCTGCTGCGGTACGATCCGGAAACAGGCGTGTTTACATGGCTAGTGGACCGTGGTCGCCTAGCGAAGGCCGGAACACGGGCTGGGTGGCCGACTGGCGACGGCTACCTGCGGATCAAGATCGAGGGCCGGAATCTACTAGCTCATCGCGTTGCTTGGTTCTACGTCCACGGCGAGTGGCCGGCAAAAGGGATCGACCACATAAATGGTCACGGAGCCGATAATCGCATTGCCAATCTGCGGCCCGCCGACCAGTCCCAGAACAATGCGAATAGAAAACAGCAACGAAACAATACGTCGGGCATCAAGGGTGTGTTTTGGGACAAAAACACCAAGAAGTGGTGCGCGAAAATCCGAGTAGGCGGGAGCCTCAAAAACTTGGGCCGCTTCACGGAAAAAGAAGCCGCAGCTGCAGCATACCGCGTCGCTGCCGAACGGCTATTCGGCGAGTTCGCACGGGTTTCACGCGACTAGCTAGTCGCGGTATCAGCCCGGCCAGATGATGTAGTAGAGCAGCGAGCCCGTCGCGAGCCCGGCGAGGATGTTCAGGTGGGTTTTGAATTTGTCGCTCACCTCTCCCCCCACAGCAGCTTGGCGATGATGGGAATCTTGTCCTGGGCGATGATGTAGAGCGCCCACAGGATGCCGAGGATCACTCGTTCGTGGAGGTTCAGCCGGTCGCCCTGGTGCTTCTGGTTGATGTCGAGCGTCGTCAGACGGTGCTCGATCTCCTTCGAGGAATGCTCCGGCGGGGAAGTAGGAGGCCAGCCGTTCCAGGGTGGTTGCGTCGAGGTCATAGGCCATGGTCCTGCCTCTACGAGGTTTTCTGTTCGGGCGGTGACGCAGGCACTTTCTTAGGCGGGTCGTACACGCACGGCGGGGCGAACGCTCTCTTGCCCCCGGCCGCCGCCTCCTTCCGGGTGTTGTCGGCGCTCCATTCCTTCTGCATCCAGCACGGAGCCTTGTCGTAAACCGGGACCGGCTTCAGAAGCTCGCTCACCGCCTTGCCGTCACTCAGAGACGGAGTTTGGGTCTCGAACCAGCCCGCGCACCCGCCCAGGCTGGGCAGCGCGAGACAGAGCGTCAGCCTTGCGAATGTGTTGAGCCGCGGCATTGTCTTTCCTTTCGATCTTTGCGACCACCTTTTCGGCGCCGCGCTGGCGTTGGTCATACGCAAAGATACCGAGGAAGATGAGCACCCCGCCGCCGATGAGCGCCGGGAGGATGAGCCTGTCGAGGCCTAGATTGATCATGTCGCCGCTCCCCGCTGCCAGATGATCACGGCGCCGATCCAGGCCGCGAGCCCGAGCGTGATGAGCGGGTTGGCCCAGGCCCACGACCCGAGATCAACCACGGTCGTGCCGAAGCCCTTCCAGCCGACTGCCCACGACGTATCAGGCGGAGCGGGGAGTGAAATCGGCGCGGGCGTAGGAGGTACTGGCGTGGTGTCGGTTGACACGAGCGCAGTGCCAAGGCCGGTGCCGACCGTTAGCGCAGGTTTGGACAACACCACGCGCGCCGCCCACTCCTTGGCCTGCGTGCCCAGCCCAACGCCAGAGGCCGGGTAGGCCTTCTTGTCCAGCTCAAAGTGCGGGGAGTCGTTCAGGTCTTTCCAGTCGCCGCCGAATTTGACGTTTGCGCCCCACCGGATCGGGACGTTGAACTCCGAGGCGGCCTGCCGCATCGCCTTCGCGATCACGGTGAGGTCTGGCATGTCGTAGCCGAAGTTGTCGGCATCCACGACATCCACGGCGTGCCCCGTGAGGTGACGCGAATCCAAAGTCCACGACTTGCCAGCCGCCTTAAGTTCTTTCTGCCTCGTAAGGTTTCTCAGCCCCTCCGTCACGACGAACGGCATAGGTGAGAGTTCTGCCGCCCGGTGCACAACTCGCACAAGATCGGGATGAACACCTTCGAGGTTCTTGAGCGATCGTTCGTTCAGGATCATGGTCATTCTCTCACCGTTTTTGACGGGTACGGAGCACGCATGGACGCAGCAACACTCGTTCTGATCACGATGCTGGCAGACGGGCGCGAGGCAGAGATGCCTTTGCGGACCTATCCGTCACATACCGAATGCCAAGCTGCCGTCGACAGGGCCGACAAAGCCGCGACCCGGCCCGAGCGCCTTGCCAACAAGCGGCACGAATGCCGACGGCATTACCGGATCAGCCAGTAGGCGGGTTGTTGATGATCTCATCGAGCGGGCTCATGGCTCAGCCCGCCTTTCGTTCGTCCAAGAGGGTGATGTCGATCTGCTCGATCACTTCGAGTTTCGTCACCAAAAATTGGTTGACCTTTTCCTGATCGACGATCCGCGCCTCGAGGCGTTCGCGCGTCTCTGTCAGCATGTCAGCCATTTGCACCAGCAGGCCGTACAGTGGGGCAAGATCGGTCGGCTCCGCCGGCGGCGAATAGGGGACGACAGCCTGCGTTTCAACGACGGCCGGCACTTGAGGCGCGCTCGTGCCGTACACCGTCTCCACGCTGACCGGCTTGATGCCCTGAGCGCGCAGTAGCGCCGCGTGGGCCTCGTCGTAGCCGGCCGCCGCCAACCCGCCAAAGCGCTTGGCGAACTCGTCTTCCGCCATGTCGTGCTGGATGGAGACCTTCACCGCGCACCCTCGACGAGAGCCTGGCGCCGGGGCGCGTCGATGAGCCCGGCGACCTCGTTTGCCCTCACCATCTCGTTGCGGAACGATTCCACCGCGGCGCCGGTCTGCCGCTGCTGTTGCGAATTCTCAATCATCAGCATCGGCATCAGCGCGTCTACGCACTCCCACCTGCTCACGATGTCGCCAGTCTGTGGGTTCGCTCCGTGGACCTGAACCCACTTCCTGCACTTGCACCGCGTCACCATGTCGAAGCACGACTTCTCGAACCCCGTATGGTGGCACATCACCTTTTCATCTGGGAGCATGCGCTAGTCCTTCGTGGCGATGATGACGTCGACATACTCCACGGCGAAATCAAGCGCTGTGCCTGAGCCGCCGGACGTAACAGACCCGGTAATCCCACCCGTGATGCCGAGCGTTGTGGTGTCCGTTGCGCGCAAGATGTCGGACAATCCGCCGCCGCCGCCAGGGCCACCAACCGTATTGCCACCGCTGCGCCGGATTAACGTAGTGTCCCCAGACAGTGCGATGTTGTGCCCGAGCGTGGTCGGCAACGTGTAGCTCGGAAGGTTGGCCTGCGTCAGCGTGCGGGCTCCGAACACGGTCGTGAATGCCGTGGTGCCACCGGTCGATGCCGTGCCATTCACGATGCGAAGCGCCTTGTTGTTGTGGGTGGTGTCTTTGGTCCAGCCCGTCGGCGCCGCTGTCTGCTGAAACAGCATCTTAGTCCCTGTCGGGAAACCGAGCAGTGCGCGCAGCGCCGAGTAGGCCATCGCCTTGTTGGCGCCCGCGGACGCGTCCCAGAACGAGATCTCGTCATCAGTGGCGAAAGCCGTCTCGTTGGGGAGATCGTTTGCGTTGCGCGCATAGCGCCCATCCGCCGTTTGTCGGTTGAGCGCGTGCGTATCTCCCGTGGCGTCGGCCAGCGCCGTGATCTTTTTGTTGTTGAATGGAATGTCTGCGGTAATCGTGGACTGCCCGTCGCGGGCAATGCAGTTGGAGAGACCCGCGGCGAAGCCGTCGTCCTCGGCGTCCGCTCGATCTGAGCGCACCTTGATACCGTTGGAGCGGTCCGCAGTCCAAGAGTGGACGCGCTGAAACGTCCCGGAGCCGTTGAATGGCATTTGTCTTCCTCGAATATTGACTTCGGCTATCCGCGCAAATCAGATACGCGCGGACGTATGAGCCCATGGGAAAACGCACTCTGGCAGGCGCTCGGCGCGCTCACCGCACTCGCTATTCTACTGCTCTGGATGTGGCTCAGCGGATAGGTGAGCCGTCCTGGTAGCGCGGGCCGATACCGCCGCGTAGTGAGGCATCGTCATTGAGAGGTCCGGCTAAAGCGGCGGCCATACCTCGTACGTAGTTGGAGCGCTGCTGAGGCGCGCGCGCGCGCCGACGGAGTATTTGGATGATCTGATCGTCGATGCCCTGGGCGGCAGGCCGCATTCCCATTTCGAGGATCGAGTTTGCGCTACCCGGCGTAAGCCCAGAAAATCGATTTGCAGTCCGGCCGATAGCATTCAAAACCGGCTCTAGTCGCCCTGACAGAAGTTGAGAAGCCGATACAGCCGCGCGCATCGGGGCGCCCGCTTCGGAAGCTGTCTGTAAATTGCGATCAGTCTTCGAGCCGCCTTGCACCTCTTTGCGAAGGTCCGCCTTTCTAGCCTCCCGCGTCAACATTCGTTGAAACTGACGCCGAGCCCGATTGTTGGGGAAAAGCGCCTCCATCCGCATCTGAATATCTGGCGAGCTGAACAGGTTCTCAGTGCGATCGCGGGTCACGTTGCCCTGCCTGATGCGCCCCGCAAGAGCTCTCGCCGCACCGAGGCGCCACATATCAGCTTCCGAGCTGGTCATGCCCCTAA
>JAEXHR010000344.1 GCA_023449855.1 Pseudomonadota bacterium
GCCCCGGATCGCAAGATCCGGGGCCGCTTGCCTTTGGGGCCTCACCACAGCGTGATCGTTGCGGTGCACAATATCGATTGCAGCCTAATCGATAGCATCCTATCTAATTTCCATGCCCCACTCCCAAGCACATGTGCAGGCCGAACTCGGCCTGCTGGTCGCGCGTTTGGCCAGGGTCTGGCGCCGCAAGGCGGATCAGACCCTGGCGGCGCATGGATTGTCCGAAGCGACGGCGCATCCGCTGCTGATCCTGTCGCGCGGCGGCCGTGAAAATGTGCGGCAAGGCGTGCTGGCGGAGGAAATGGGCCTCGAAGGCCCGTCGGTCGTCCGTCTGATCGACCTGCTCGCCGTCGAAGGTCTGGTCGAGCGCAGAGAAGATCCGACCGATCGTCGCGCCAAAGTCCTGCATCTCACCGAACTCGGCGCGGCCAAGGCGGACGAGATCAAGCGTGTGATGAAGCGCACCCGTGCCGAACTGATGAAAGGCATCGCAGCGGACGAACTCGCCATCGCCTTCGACGTGCTCGGCCGCATCGAGCAATCCGCGCACCGCCTGTACGAAGCGGCGCTGGACGAGGAGGCCGCGTCATGAGCGTCGCGGCCGTCCGCCTGCCGCTCCTCGAACGCCATGCCGATATCATCTTTTCCGTGAAGACCTTCATCGCCGCCATGATGGCGCTGATGATCGGCTTCGCCGCCGATCTGCCGCGGCCCTATTGGGCGCTCGCGACCGTCTACATCACCTCGCAGCCGCTGGCCGGTGCGACGCGTTCCAAGGCGCTGTATCGCGTTATCGGCACGCTGATCGGCGCCACCGCAAGCATCGTCTTTGTGCCGGCGCTGGTGAATTCACCCGAACTGCTCAGCCTCGCCATCGCGGCATGGGTCGGTCTCTGCCTCTATGTCTCGCTGCTGGATCGCACGCCGCGCAGCTACATGTTCATGCTCGCCGGCTATACCTGCGCGTTGATCGCCTTTCCGTCGGTCTCGGAGCCCGCCGCTATCTTCGATACGGCCGTGGCGCGCAGCCAGGAAATCATTGTCGGCATTCTCTGCGCCACTGTCGTGTCCACGGTGCTGCTGCCGCGCAGTGTTGGCCCCGCCGTTGCTGCGCGTGTCGATGGCTGGCTCGCGGGGGCACGGAAGCTGAGCCGGGATGTTCTCGCCGGCCACAGCGCAGATCAGCGTGCCCGCGATCTTCGCTTGAAACTCGCAGCGGACGCCGTCGATCTCGATGGTCTCGCCGATCATCTCGCTTTCGATCGCAGCGTCGGCCGCGAGACGGTGCACTGGCTGCGTGCGCTACGGCTACGCATGCTGACCTTCCTGCCGACATTATCCTCGCTCGGCGATCGTATCGATGCGCTCGGCCAAGACGCGCGCAGCAACTATCCTCTGCTGGTCGATCTGATCGACGACGTGTCTCAGTGGATCAGCAACGACGATCTCGATCGCGAGCCCGCCGAACGTTTGCGCGAGCGGATTGCCGCGCAGCGGCCCCTGCTGAATGCGGCGTCGCCATGGGCCGACATCATGATCGCGAGCCTGCTGATGCGGCTGCGTGAACTCGTCGATATTTCCGCGGATTGCCGCATTCTCAATCAGGCGATCGCCAGCGGCGAGCGTCCGGCGGGCGCGAAGCTTGTGTTCCAGCCCGATGGCGGCGTGGCGCCGGCGCGCTATCGCGATCCCGGCATGGCACTGTGGTCATCCGCAGGCGCCTTCGTCACCATCCTGGTGTGCTGTGCGTTCTGGATCCTGACCGGCTGGACCGATGGTGCGACCGCGCCGATGATGGCCGCGATCGGCTGCTCGTTCTTCGCCAATATGGATGATCCCTCGGTCGGCCTGCGCGATTTCGCGAAATGGACGCTGGTGGCGACGGTGATCATCGCGGCCTATCTGTTCGCGATCCTGCCGGCCATCAGCAATGTGGAAGTGCTGGTCTTTGCGCTCGCGCCGTCGTTCCTGATCTTCGGCTATCTGATCGCGCGTCCTGCGACCTTCTTCATCGGCATGATGCTCGCCGCCAATACGGCGACCATGATGGCGCTGCAGGAAACCTACAGCGCCGATTTCGCCACCTTCGCCAATTCGAGCGTGGCCTTCTTCGTCGGCATGGAGCTGTCGGCGATCTCGATCCGGCTGATCCGCTCCGTCGGTTCCGAATGGAGCGTGCGCCGCCTGATGCGTCGCGGCTGGATCGCCATCGCGGAAGCCGCCGAACGCCGCGGCAATCGCGACCGCGCGGCTTTTGCCGGCGTCATGCTGAACCGCATCGGCGTGCTGGCGCCGCGCCTGCTCGCCCTGAAGGACTCCGACTTGCGCAAGGTCGATAATCTCCGGGAGCTCCGCGTCGGCCTCAATATCGTCGATCTCCGCCGCGCGCGTCATCATCTGTCGTTACGGACGCTCGGGGCGATCGATGTCATGCTGGACGAACTCGCGCAGTGCTTCCGGAAACATGACGGTGCCGCGATGCCTCGTGCATTGCTGGCGCGCGTCGATCATGCCATGGCCGCAGCCATCGATGAGCGCGGTGCCGGACGCACCGATGCGTTGATTGGCCTGGTCGGTATCCGCCGCGGGCTGTTTCCCGATGCGCCGGACTATCAACCCGAATCCGCCGTACATGTAGGGAGTGTGGCCGCATGAAGTATCAGATCGACCTGTTTGGCGTGCTGCTGCCCTCGCTGATGCTGTGGCTGGTCATCACTTACGCCATCGGCGCGCTGCTGCGCCCATTGCTCGAACGTGCGGGCATGTATCGCTTCGTCTGGCACCGCGCGCTGTTCGATCTCGCTCTTTACGTCTGCCTGCTCGGCGTCGTCGTCTATCTATCGTCTGGATTGCTGTCATGAAGACCGTTTCTGCTTTCATCCGCCGTTTCGCCGTCACCGCGCTGGCTGTCGTCGCCGCGCTCGCTATCGGGCGCTATCTCTGGGTCTATTACATGGACGCACCATGGACCCGTGATGGCCGTGTGCGTGCCGATGTCGTCACTGTGGCGCCGGATGTGTCCGGCTTCGCGACGGAGATTCTCGTCAAGGACAATCAGGCCGTTCAGCGCGGCGATGTGCTGATGCGGATCGATCGCGCCCGCTTCGCGCTGGCCCTGCAGCAGGCCGATGCCGTCATTGCCGGTCGCAAGGCGACGTTGGAACAGGCCGATCTCGACCTCAAGCGCTACAACGATCTCACCACGGCCGCCGTCTCACAACAGAAGAAGGAGCAGGTCGTCGCCACGCAGCAACTCGCACAGGCGTCCTACGATCAGGCCGTCGCCGATCGCGGCGTCGCCCAGCTCAATCTCGACCGCAGCGAAATCCGCGCGCCGGTGTCGGGCCGAATCTCCAACATGGATTTGCGACCGGGTACTTATGTCACTGCCGGCAAGGGCGTGATGGCGCTGGTCGATACGTCGAGCCTTCATGTGGATGGTTACTTCGAAGAGACGAAACTGTCGCGCATCCATGTCGGCGATCCCGTGCGCATCCATCTGATGGGCGACAACAAGGAACTCACCGGCCGCGTCGAAAGCATCGCCGCCGGCATCGAGGATCGCGATCGCGCCCAGGGCAGCAATCTGCTCGCCAATGTGACGCCCACCTTCAGCTGGGTGCGTTTAGCGCAGCGCGTGCCGGTGCGGATTGCATTGGATTCGGTGCCGGATGGCGCAACGCTGGTCGCAGGGCGGACCGCAACGGTGGAAATCCTGCCGAAGAACGCTACAGCCGCGAAGGCGATGTGAATCAGGCGTTCGCGCCGGGCGCAATGGCCTGCGTCCTGACGGTGTCGAACCGGGCGCGGATCTCGCGCGGCGTGGCGCCGAACCGCTTCTTGAAGGTGCGGTTGAAGTAGGAGAGGTCGCCGAAGCCGACCTCGAAGGCGATCGTGCTGACGGCGCGGTCCATCCGGTTGCCGTCGCGCAGCATCTGGAATGCGCGTTCGAGGCGTCGTTCGAGCAGGTAGTCGGAGAAGGTGCGCCCTTCGGCCTCGAACAGCTTCTGGAAATAGCGCGTGGTGACGCCATAGATGCCGGCAAGCTGTTCCAGCGACAGCGATGGCCTGCCGAGCCCGACCTCGATATCGGCCTTGAGCGCGAGCAGCGAGATGGTCGGGCGATCCTGGTACTGCCCGGTCAGCCTGTTCGGCGCATCCGCCTCGGCGATCATCGTGGTGACGAGGCCGTTCATGTAACCCACGGCGAGATCCGCGAGGGCTGCGGAGTTCATCGGCAGCAGGCCGCGCATGATAGCCGCGGCATAGTGGCCAAGCGCGATCAGTCCGCCATTGTCATGGGCGATATGACGCATGTGGGTGCGCACATCGCGCGTCATCAGCAGGCAGTCGATGCGCCCGACATCATGCATGATGAAGGTGGCTGCAGCATTGGCATCGAGCACGATGGCTTCGCGCTGCATGCAGGTCCGGCGCTGCCCGTTCTGCTCGACGATGACGACACCGTCGGACGGGCGCACGATCAGGACGTGCTGGCCCGCATCGTCCGTGGTCTCGTCGGTGGCGGCATGCGGCAGCGTCCAGCGCGGCGCCGGATCGAAGCACGACATCAGTCCGAGATCGGGCTGCATCTGCAGGATCGCCTTGGACTGGAACGGCGCGGCGCGGAACGATCCGAGCGAATCGCGGTGCACCGCCTTCCACGGCAGGCGTGCTTCAAGCGGCTTGCGCGTGAGCTCATCGATATCGTCGGCAACGAGCCAGAGCGGCACGAGCGGACAGTCCGGTGCAGCATCGCTGCATGATGGAGCACGCGAGTGATGCCGCTTTGCCACAGCGGAAAATCCAAATCTCGTCGTTCGCTCCAGTCCGACTATCAAGTCCCCGAGTCCAAGTAATGCGACGGCGCCGTGCAGTATCGCTGGCCTCGAAGATAGACGGATTGCGCAAGCGTAAGAAGCGTAAAGCGGCAGTTGGAATTTACATTGATTCCAAATTGCCCGGGCTCTTTGCCCATTGCTTGGCCGGTCGGCGCGCGTGCTTCGTCTTCCCGTTTGAACCGAAGAATTCGAGCATCATGCGCACCAGCAAGTACCTTCTCTTTTCCGCTCTTGGTCTCATTTCGACGCAGGCCGCAGCCCAGCAGCGCGCGCCGGTCGCGCTCGAGGAGATCACCGTGACGGCTGCACGCGCCGAGCGCGCCATCTCGGATATTCCGCAGACGGTGCAGGTGGTGCAGCGACAGGAGATCGAGGAGCAGCTCAAGCAGACCGGCAGCGCCTCGGCGGTGCTGGCCAAGCTGCTGCCGGGCTTCTCGGTGTCGAACCAGACGATTTCGGGCGCCTCCGAAAGCTATCGTGGCCGCGATCTGCTGGTGCTGATGGACGGCGTTCCGCTGACCACGCCGCTGCGTGACGTGTCGCGCATCCTGTCGCTGGTCGATCTGAATTCCATTGAGCGGATCGAGCTCGTTGCCGGTGCGTCGAGCCTCTATGGTGCCGGCGCGACCGGTGGCACGGTGAACTTTATCACCAAGAAGGCGCAGGAAGGTGGCCCGCGCGTCAGTGTCAACACTGCGCTGCGCACGTTCACCGCCGATGTCGGCGGCTCGCTGGCGCCGGAACTGTCGGCGACGGTCAGCGGCAAGGGCGCCAATGGCATCGACTATCTGTTCGTCGGCAGCGGCCGCGGCGCGCAGAAGACCTATGACGGCGCCGGCCGC
This sequence comes from Pseudomonadota bacterium, assembly GCA_023449855.1. GTDB lineage: Bacteria > Pseudomonadota > Alphaproteobacteria > Rhizobiales > Xanthobacteraceae > Tardiphaga. The sequence continues at coordinate 5,684 of JAEXHR010000344.1, forward strand.
GAATTGCCGTCGGATGGCATGCTCGGGCAGGGCGGCGGCGACCGCTTCGTCAGCGGCAATTTCCTCGGCAAGGTCGGTTATGATTTCGATGGCGGCAAGCGCATCGAAGCCTCGATCGCGCAGTTCTATCTCGACCAGACGCCGCGTTACCTCACCAACTATGCCGGCGCTTACGCGCAGCCCGATTTCACAAAGCCCTATACCGGGCAGAGCGTGCTGGAAGACACCCGTACGATCCAGTTGCGCTATAGCGACAGCAACTTCATTCTCGGCAATCTGAGCGTTGTCGGCTTCTATAACGACATCAAGAAGCGCTTCAATTATTCCGAGTTTTCGTATCCCTATAACTCGCTGGTCTATTATTCCGGCAATCCGCTGAGCCCGACCAGCCCGGCAAACCAGACCACCTTGTTCTCCGAGCGCGGTGGCATGAACCTGTCGATCGATACGCCGCTCGACAGGATCTGGAACGGCGCGCGCATCACCTGGGGCACCGACGTCGTTCACGACAAGACCTGGCAGACACTCACCGATGGCCGCGACGTGTTCACGCCGCTCACTCAGGTGACGACCGCCGGCTTCGCGCTGGCACAGGTGCCGATCACCGATCGCCTCACGGTGCGCGGCGGTGTCCGCTACGAGCATTTCGATCTCAGCGTGAACAATTTCCAGCGGCCGACGGCTTATGCACAGACGCCGATCGGCAACAGCGTGGTGGCGCTGGTGCTCCCGCAGCTCAATGTCATCGGCGGCGACTACGAATATGCCTCGCCGACCTACAATCTCGGCGCCACCTTCAAGCTCGCGCCGCAGATCGAGATGTTCGGCGGCTTCTCGCAGGGCTATGCGCTGCCCGATGTCGGCGCCTATACGCGCCGCGCCGGTCTGTCCTCCACGGCCTATGCCTGTACGCTCGCAGCGCCGAATTGCCTGACGCCGGCGCGCCAGACTATCAGCTTCACCTCGATCTCGCCGGAGCCGCAGATCGTCAACAATTACGAACTCGGCATTCGCGGCGGCAACGGGCCCTATAAGGGCAGTATCACCGGCTTTGTCAGCACCTCTGAAAAGGGTGTGACCTTCGATCCCCTCACCAATCTCATCTCGCAGCAGAAGGAGATGATCTACGGCGTCGAATATATCGGCGAGATGGCGGTCACCTCGAACTTCACCTTCGGCACCACCATCGGTTATCGCGAAGGCCGCTATGACAGCAACAAGGATGGCGTGCTGGATAGCTGGCTGCCCAACAACCGCATCGCCACGCCGGTGCGCGGCCTGGTCTATGGCGATTATCGTTTCGACAACGGCATCAAGCTGCGGGTCGAGGGCGAGGGCTGGTCGGGCCGCAATCGTGGCATCAATCTCGCCAACACCGTCTATCCGATCGAGGGCGGCTTCACCATGAATGCGGCGCTATCAGGTCCGGTCTATGGCGGCGAAGCCTATGCGGCCGTCAACAACCTGTTCGACACCGCCGTGCAGAACCCGACCGCGACATCGGTGCGCAATTTGCCGGTCTATTCATGGGGCCGCACGGTCACCGTCGGCTATCGCAAGACGTTCTAATACTCCGTCATTGCGAGGAGCAAAGCGACGAAGCAATCCAGAAGCCAAGTGAAGAAAGACTGGATTGCTTCGTCGCAAGGGCTCCTCGCAATGACGACCGGTGAACGCGCAGATTTTAATTTTTCCCAAGGTTGATTCCCCAGGGAGCTCGAATAGAAGATGGTCGATCTGGAAATTGCAGGCAGCCTGCTGACGCTGCGGTTCCTGCCGCCTTATGCGGACACGGACGAACGCGACTATCTTGACGCGCTGGTTCGTGTCGGCCGGCATGCGGAGCCGTTCGAGTTCCTGGTCCTGTTCGGAGGCGGTGGGCGCAAGCTGTCCATGGCCGGCGAGCGCGAGCAGGCGCTGTGGTTCAAGGCGACGCGCAAGCATGTGTCGACGCATTGCCGTGCGGTGGCCATCGTACGCCCGGGAGCGAACGAGAAGATGCAGGAGACGTTTCGCAAATTGTGGCCGATGCCGCTGGTGGCGCTCGAAGACGAGGCGGCGGCGCGCAGCTTCCTCACCAGACATAGCGGGACGCCATGACGGCGCTGGAGATGCCGGCAGCGCAGCCGGCTGTCATGGGGCGCAAGCGGCTGTTCGTCGTGCTCGCCGGGCTTTATCTCGCGCAGGCGATCCCGTCCTATCTGTTCGCCGCCGCGCTGCCGCCGATCATGCGCGAGGCCGGCATGTCGCGCACGTCCATCGGCTATCTCAGCATCTGGTTCCTGCCGTTGCTGCTGAAGTTCTTCTGGGCGCCGGTGGTCGATCGCATCCGCCCCTTTGCGCGGGCGCATCGGGCCGGCTGGGTGATTGTCACCCAGGTCGGCGTCATTATCAGCCTGCTCTGTCTGATTCCGTTCGGTCCCACCAATATCTGGGGCATCGCCACTGTCGGCCTGATCGGATCGCTGCTGATCTCCACCCAGGACATCGCCACTGACGGTTATGCGGCTGCGCATCTCGCGCCGGAAGATCGGCCGATCGGCAATGCGATCCAGGGTGGCTCGGTGGCCTTTGGCGTTGTGATCGGCGGCACGCTGGGCCTGATCCTCTATGCCCAGATCGGCTGGACCGGCATGCTGCTGACCATCGCTGGTTTCTCCTTGATCCCGCTCGCCGCCGCCTTTGCCATGCGCGAGAGCGAAGCGGCGCAGCCAGATCCCTCCGCGCCGCGACCGTCGATCATGGCATTCCTGCGCCGGCGCGAGGTGCGCAACATTCTCTGGATCGCGCTGATCTACCGGGTCAGCGAGGGCCTCGTGAAGGCGATGGAGGGCAGCTATCTCGTTGATGCCGGCGTGCCGCTGACGCAGATCGGCTATCTCTCGGGCGGCGCTGCGGCAACTGCGGGGCTCGCGGGCGCAGCCATCGCGGCGTGGCTGCTGCATCGCTTCGGCAGCGGCATGACGCTCGGCCTGCTCGGCATTCTGCGGACTATATGCTTTGCGCTGTTCACAGCGCATGCGCTCGGTCTTGTCACCGGTATCCTGCCGATCTTCGGCGCTGCCGGCTTCCAGACCCTGATCCGCTATATGGAGATCGTCGCGCTCTACAGCCTGTTCATGGCGGCGTCGTCCAAGGAGCAACCGGGCACGGACTTCACGATCCTGTCCTGTGCCCAGCTCATCGTCTATTTCGTTGGCTCGCTGGTGTCGGGCCGCATCGCCGACTGGCTCGGCTATGGCGCGCTGTTCAGCGCCGCCACCGTGTTGTCGCTGATCGCCACGCTGGCGACCATGCGCATTCTGACTCGTAAAACATCGGATGCGTAGGATGGGTATCGCTTCGCTCAACCCATCCTACGGCCGTCTCAGTTCGACACTGCAAGGTCCTTCGTGAAGCTGCGGTCCACGGCCTTGCTCACATCCACCTGCTTGCTCAGGATGCCGTAGCGCGTTGCGCGATCGGAGGCGTCCTGAAACTCCTTCACGACGCCGTCGTCGATGGTGATCGGCCGCGTATCCTGCTTCTGATAGGCGCGCAGCAGCACGTCCTCGGGCAGCTTGGTCAGCTCCGCCGTACTCTTGGCATAGTCGGGCAGCCGTGAGCGGGACCATTCACGCGCCTTGTTCAGGCGGCTCAGAAAATCCGCCACTGCTTCGCGCTTGGTGGCGATGGCCTGATCGGAGGCGATGATGAAGGTCAGCGTCGGCGTCAGCCCGGCGCCATCGGCGACAACGCGCGCATTATCCTTCAGCAGCGCATAGGACACATAGGGCTCCCAGACGGCCCAGCCGTCGATCGAGCCGGCGACCAGCGCGATCTTGGCATCCACCGGGCCGAGCGGCGCGAAGGTCGCATCGGTGATCTTGTAGCCCTGCTTCTCCAGCGTGGCGTCGATCAGGAACTGACCCCAGCCGCCGCGCGTGCCGGCGAGCCGCTTGCCCTTGAGGTCGGCGGCCGTCTTGATCGGCGAGTCACTGCGCACGAGGATCGCCTGGGTGTCGGCATTGGCGCGCACGCCGCCGATCGCCTTGATCGGCGAGCCGTTGGCATAGACGGTGAGAAAAGCGAGATCGCCGGTATGGCCGACATCGAGCGCGCCGGCATTGATCGCCTCGAGGATCGGCGCCGCAGCCGGGAATTCCGACCACTGGATCTTGTAGGGCAGGTCTTTCGCCAGACCGGAAAATTCCAGCAACGAGCGGTTGCCGCCTTTCTGGTCACCGACGCGAAGCACGATCTGGTCGGCGGCGAAAGCGGAGCTCGCGAGGGTTGCGGTGAAGGCAGCGGCTATGACGGTCGAGAACAGGCGGCGAGTGATGGAAGCGTCGGTCATTGTCGATTTTTCTCTGATGCGATGAGGCACATCAAAGCTACGGCCGGGGCGCGTTCAGTCAATGAAATGGCCGACTGAACTATCGCAGGCTTCGGCAAGGAAAGTATCGCCGGACGCGTGGCCGGTGGAAGGAATGCGTTCTGCGCGCATTTTGGCGCCGGTAGCGCAGCATGGCAGGTCGCAGAATAGCCATCTCTTTGAGACGAAATGGTGCCAGTATCGATCTCTGCGAGATCGATCAATTTTTAATTGCCCGGCAGCGGGCCGGGAGCATTTCAACGTGGCGTCGGTACTTCAATTGATTTCGTCGCTGACCGTGGGCGGGGCGGAGCGGCTGCTGATCAATTTCGCGGCCAGTTGCACGCCGGGTGTGGGCGTCCCTCAGGTATTTGTCGTCATCAACGACCGCGTCCATCCGGATCTCGAGGCCGAACTCACGGCCGCCGGTCATCCCGTCTATTTTCTCCGCCGCGCGCCGGGCAATCGCAATCCGCGTATCATTCTGACGCTGCTGAATATCATCCGCCGCCACGATATCCGCGCCATTCATGCCCATGACAGCGGCGCCAAGCATTTTGCCATGCTGAGCAAATTGTACCGGCCGATGAGTGTCGGGACCACGATCCACAATACCGGCATCGTGCAGAAATGGGACCGCGTGAAGCTGCGGCTGCACCAGCGCTTCGTCGACTGGAATATCGCCATCTCCGCGGCCGTGGAGCGCGAGTGCCAGGCTGTCCATCTGAAGCGCTTGTTCAAGGTACATAACGGCATCCCGCTGCATCCCTTTCGCGCCATCGATCGCGCACGCGCCTTCACCGCGCCGCTGCGCCTCGTCAATGTAGCGCGCATCTATCCGAAACAGAAGGGGCAGGACATCCTGATCAAGGCGCTGGCGATCTGCACTGCGGAGGGGCTCGATCTCCGCTGCGATTTCGTCGGCAGTCCGCCGGAGGGCGACAGCGTCACCATGGGCAGCCTGAAGGCGCTGGCGATCGCCGAAGGCGTTGCCGATCGCGTTCGTTTTCTATGCGGCCGCACCGATGTGCGCGAGCCGCTCGCTGAAGCGGATATCTTCGTGCTGCCATCGCGCTTCGAAGGTTTCGGCCTGGTGCTGCTGGAGGCCATGGCTGCGGGTCTTCCGGTGATTGCAGCGGACGTGGACGGACCGGCCGAATTGCTGGTGGATGGCTCCAACGGCATCAAGTTTGCGGTCGGTAGCGAGCGCGACCTTGCCGGCAGGATCATGGCGCTGGCGGCGCGTCCCGATCTCGCTGCGCGGCTCGCGGAGACCGGGCGCGAATTCGTCACCGAATTCGACATCGCCAATATGCGCGATCAGTATTTCGGCATCTATGCGCAGATGATGAAGGTGAGCTGAGGCGGTGCGTTTCTCTTCCC
>JAEXHR010000373.1 GCA_023449855.1 Pseudomonadota bacterium
GGATTACGCTACGCTCATCCGCCCTACTGCTACGGCGTTCACGTATCGCCATCCCTGAGCCGGCGCCAGACGGCGCCGAGGATGTTGGAATAGTCATCCGTCCAGACGCGTTGATCCGGTTTTGCAGGCGTCAGGGTCCATGACGATGATGGCAGCGCGATGCTGCCAACATCCGTGTCGTTCCGCGCCGAGATCACGACATTGGTCGAGAAGATGTATTCGGCATCGCGGCCGGTGTCCTCGTTGAACACCCAGCTCTTGAGACCGTTTGCATCGGCGATGCCCGTCACCACACTGGCGAGTTCGAGGTGCCGGTTGGAGACGTGCATCACGACGGCACCTTGCGGTGCGAGCTTCGCCTTGTAGATCGCCATCGCCTCCTGCGTCGCCAGATGGATCGGGATCGCATCGGATGAATAGGCATCGACGATGATGAGGTCGTAGGCGTCATCAGGCTCACGCGCGAAGGTGAGCCGCGCGTCGCCGATGACCGGCTTGATGTCCGGCTGGCACTTCGAAATATAGCTGAAATATTTCGGATCGCGCGCAGTATCGACCATGGTCTGGTCGATCTCGAAGAACTTCCAGTTCTCGCCCGGCGCCTGCGCGCAGACCAGCGAGCCCGAGCCGAGACCGATGACGGCGACACGCAGCGGCGCGCCCTTGCGCGCGCGCATGGCGGCGATCGCCTGCCCCATGCCGCCGTCCTTGTAATAATAGGAGATCGGCTCCGGACGGCCCGTGACGGGCGTGCCGTCGTCGTTGAGATATTTCTCTGCACCATGGATCGTCGTGCCATGCAGCAGCACATGATATTGGCCGTTTGCCGTCACCTGGATCTTGTGCACACCGAAGAAACTGCGCACCGTCTCGACGCGACCGTCATCGGCCGGGTAAATGCGGATCAGCGCCAGTGCCAGCACGGTGATCCCGAGCATTGCGAGCCGACTGACATGCAGCCGGGCGACGATCACGCCGATGACGGCGACGGCGGCGATGACATAGACGCGCTGCGCATCGAACCAGTTGAACAATTTGCCTGTCGTATAGCTCGGCGCGATCAACGCTACGGCGGCTGCAAAGAGCAGCAGCAAATAGATGCCGGTCCAGCGCGGGGAGCGCCGGGACTGCTCCGGAAGGCACAGCACTGCGAGCGCCACCAGGATCGGATATTCGGCGATCCACGAGAAGGTGTAGGGCGCGATCAGGCCCGCAAACAGGCCGCCTACCATCCCGCCAAATGACAGCGAGACATAGAAGCCGGTGAGATAGCGCGGCGCCGGACGCGTGCGGGCGAGTTCGCCGTGACAGGCCATCGCGATGATGAAGAAAGCGAGTTGATGACCGCCCAGAGTGAGCAGCAGGTTCTGTTCGCCCCCGACGGCCAGCAGCACGATGACGCCGGCAATGGCCAGCGGCTGCAACTGCAGCATCAGCCAATGCGGCAGCAGAGGGCGCGACTGGAACACCAGCACCCAGGTGAGCAAGTACAGAGACAGCGGCAGCACCCACAGCAGCGGCGCCGCAGCAACATCGGTCGAGATGTGAGCGGTGACGGCAATCAGCAGACCCGACGGGACGGCAGCGAGGAAAATCCAGCGCAATCGCTGCATCCAGCTTGGCGCGGGCGCTTCCGGCTCGTTCGCTCCCGGCGATGCGATGGCGACGGCCGGCGAGCGCATCAGCAGGAAGCCGCAGGACGCGATCAGCACGATGAGGAGCCCGTAGCCTGAGGTCCAGATCAGGTTCTGCGTGCGCAGCGAGAACATCGGCTCCAGCAGCACCGGATAGGACAGCAGCGCGAGAAAACTGCCGATATTCGACGACGCATAGAGGAAATACGGATCGCGGCCGTCCGGGTGCCCGGTGCGGACGAACCAGGCCTGCAGCATCGGATTGTTGGCGGCGAGCGCAAAAAACGGCAGGCCGATGGACACGGCGAACAGGCCGAGCAGCCAGAAGGCATAGCCGCTCTCGGGCGGCTCGCCCCAACCATTGGCGATGGCCAGCGGCAATGTCAGCAGCGCCGCCACCAGCAGAACGACATGGATGACCACCGGGAGCGCACGGCTGCGCAGTTGCATCAGGTAGTGCGCATAGGCGTAGCCGCCGAGCAGCAACGACTGGAAGAACACCATCGCCACGGACCACACCGCCGGCGAACCGCCGAGCCGCGGCAGCACCATCTTGGTGAACAGCGGCTGCACCGAGAACAGCAGCAGCGCGCTGACGAAGATCGCGGCCGTATAGACCGTGAGCAGGAGGTGATTGCGGGAGGCCGAGTTTGGGGCGGCGGATGGCTGCGACGAACTCATGAACACTCCGGCTGGACGGCAGGCAACAGAATCCGCCGGGCGGCCGGCGGCGCGCGAATGGAGCATAGAGTACCCATTCGGGCAATCCGGGCTAACCAAGGAACCGATTTGGCGCCCCATGGCCTTGTGCCGCAGGGCCGCCTCTCCGATAAAGGAAAGACTTTTATTGGAGCATGATCTTGTCCGAAAACCGGGGCCACTTTTCGGGATCGTGCTCTAGCAAACCAAGCTGAACCGGACATGTCAGACCACGACGTTGTGATCATCGGCGCCGGCCATAACGGCCTCACTTGCGCGGCCTATCTGGCGATGGCCGGCCTGCGCGTGAAAGTGGTGGACCGCCGCAGCGTGGTCGGCGGCGCGGCGGTCACGCAGGAGTTTTATCCCGGATTCCGCAACTCGGTGGCGTCCTACACGGTCAGTCTGCTCAATCCGCAGATCATCGCCGATCTCAAATTGCATGAGCATGGACTGCGTATCGTCGAGCGCAAGGCGCAGAATTTTCTGCCCACGCCTGACGGCTCCTATCTGCTCACCGGTGAAGGCCGCACGCAGGCCTCCGTGGCAGAACTGAGCGCACATGATGCCGAGCGGATCGGCACGTTCTCGCAGCAGCTTGAGGTGATTGCCGACGTGCTGCGCGCCTTCGTGCTGCGTGCACCGCCGAATGTGGTGCAGGGCTTCGGCATCGGTACCATCTCCGAGGCGATCAATGCGCTCGGCACGGCGAAGATCCTGAACGAGCTCAGCATCGAACAGCAGCGCGTCCTGCTCGACCTCTTCACCTGCTCCGCCGGCGAGATGCTCGACGACGTGTTCGAGCACGATCTCGTCAAGGCGCTGTTCGGCTTCGATGCCGTGGTCGGCAACTATGCCAGCCCTTATGCAGCCGGCTCCGCCTATGTAATGCTACACCACGCCTTCGGCGAGGTGAATGGCAAGAAGGGCGTCTGGGGCCACGCCATCGGCGGCATGGGCGCGATCACGCAGGCGATGGCCGCAGCGGCGCGCAGCCATGGCGTCGATATCACGCTCGGCAATGGCGTGCGCGAGGTGCTGGTGGAGCGGGGCCGCGCCATCGGCGTGGTGCTGGAGAACGGCGAAAGCATCCGCGCGAAATACGTCATCTCCAACGTCAATCCGAAGCTGCTCTATACGCGGCTGACGCCTGACGATGCGCTGCCGAAGGCATTTCGCGAGCGCATGGCCAATTGGCGCGGCGGCTCCGGCACATTCCGCATGAATGTGGCACTCAGCGCCTTGCCATCGTTCACGGCACTGCCCGGCACCGGGGACCACCTGACAGCGGGGATCATCATCGCGCCGAGCCTCGCTTACATGGACCGTGCCTGGCTGGATGCGAAGCAGCACGGATGGAGCAAACAGCCGATCGTCGAAGTGCTGATCCCCTCGACACTCGACGACAGCCTGGCGCCCGCCGGCCAGCATGTCGCCAGCCTGTTCTGCCAGCACGTGGCGCCGGAACTGCCTGATGGCATGTCATGGGACGACCATCGCGACACCGTCGCCGATCTGATGATCACGACAGTGGACGACTACGCCCCCGGCTTCAAAGCCAGCGTGATCGGCCGGCAGGCGTTGTCACCGCTCGATCTCGAACGCGACTTCGGCCTCATCGCCGGGGATATCTTCCACGGCGCGCTGAGCCTCAACCAGTTGTTCTCGGCGCGGCCGATGCTCGGCCATGCCGATTATCGCGGGCCGCTGAAGGGCCTCTATCACTGCGGTTCCGGCGCCCATCCCGGCGGCGGCGTCACCGGCGCGCCCGGCCATAACGCCGCCCGGGCGGTGCTGCGGGATCACCGGGCGCTGTTTGGATAAGCCTGTAGGCAGGCTGTGGATAAGTCTGTGCACGACCTGTGATTTTGATGGGCAGAAGCCTGTCAGTAAACCGGGGATAAGCCCTGTATGATCCGGGTATCCGGCTGTGCGATACCGGTGCATCAGCCGGGTATCATCCCCGGGATAAACCCTGTACGAAACGCCCGTAACCCCGTGCATTTCCTGTTCACGACGCATCCGGATCCGCGATGACCACTCAAGGCACCAGCCGCGCCACTTTCGCCGTCGGCGATGAATTCAGCGCCAAGCGCATCGTCGATCTGCTCACCGAGAGCTTCGAAGAGGGCGAAGCGGCGGTCGCGGCATTTGAAAATCCGCAAGGCCGCTGGGACGTCACCGTGCATTTCGCCGATCCACCGGACGAAGCGTCGATCCGTAACCTTATCGCCCTCGCCTCGGACGACACCGTCGCTGCCAGCGTCGTGTTCGACACCATCGAGGCGAAGGACTGGGTGAAGGAGAGTCTCGAAGGGCTCGTGCCGGTGCGCGCGGGACGCTTCATCGTCCATGGCAGCCACGACCGCGACAAGGTGCGCGACAATCAGCTCGGCATCGAGATCGAAGCCGCATTGGCCTTCGGCACCGGCCATCACGGTACCACGCGAGGCTGCCTCATTTATCTCGATTACGTGCTGCGCTCGAAGGCGCCGAAGCGCATTCTCGATCTCGGCACCGGCACCGGCGTGCTCGCCATTGCCGCCGCGAAAGCCACCAAGACACGCGTGCTGGCCACCGACATCGATGCGATGTCGGTGAAGGTGGCGCATGAGAATATGCACCTCAACGGCGTCGGCAATCTTGTCGAGACGGTCTGCGCTACCGGATTTTCGTCGCCGGCGATCGCCGCGCATGCACCGTTTGATCTGATCCTCGCAAACATTCTGGCCAATCCGCTGCGCGCCATGGCGACCGACATGGAGCGACACATGGCCAGCAATGGCATGGTGATCCTGTCCGGCCTGTTGCCGCATCAGGCGATGAGCGTGATTGCCGCCTATCGCGCGCGTGGGCTGGTGCTGCTGAAGCACCAGATCATCGAAGGCTGGAGCAGCCTGCTGATGCAGCGCGCGGGGTGATCACTGCTTGTCATTACCCGCGAAAGCGGGTGATCCAGTACGCAAAGCGCCCTCGACAACAACGCCAATAGCGGGTGTTTACTGGATTGCCCGGTCGCGCCGGGCAACGACAAATGAGACTACTTCGGAAGCGGCCGCGGCAGCGGCGGTTGATCGGCCTGTTGATCTTCACGCACGCGGGCTACGACGAAACGGCCGAGCACCTGGATGACATTGTTGCGCAGCTGTGACGATGCCCCCTGAGGCCCGTTGTTCTGCTGCGATGGCGTGGAGGGATAGGAGCCGCGATGTGGCGGCGAGATCTTCTCGAACGTAAAAGCGGGCATGGTGTTTTCCCTCTTCGTTGAGTTGAACACAAAGACCGTGAAGCCTTCGCAGGAGCAACAACAGCACTGCGAAACCGTTCCCGGCGGGACGTCTCTCGCCTAAAATTCAAGCATAACTTATGCCAGTTTCACGCAACCCTGCCCCTCGATTGCCCGCGCGGGAACGCACCCATAGGATATCCGCACCATGTTCGAAGCTCATTTCCAGACCTTTGAAGAATCCGAGGGCGGCATCGCGCTGACGGCGCGGCTGGCTGCATTTCGTGAGGAATTGCTGCGGCGAAAGCTGACGGGCTTCGTGATTCCCCGCGCAGACCAGCAGCAGAACGAATATGTTCCGCCATCCGACGAGCGTCTCGCCTGGCTCACCGGCTTCACCGGCTCGGCGGGCATGGCGGTCGTTTTGACGCATGAAGCTGCGGTGTTCGTCGATGGTCGCTACACAGTGCAGGTGGCGAAACAGATCGATACGCAGGCCTGGAGCATCCAGTCGCTGGTCGAGCCGCCACCGGAAAACTGGATCGCGGACCATCTGAAAGCCGGAGATCGCCTCGGATTTGATCCGTGGCTGCACACAACGGCGGCAGCGGAGCGCCTGAAGGCGGCCTGCGCCAAGGCCGGTGCCGAGCTCGTGGCGGTAGAGGGTAACCCCATCGATGCCGTGTGGCACGAGCGCCCAGCGCCGCCGCTCGGCGCCGTGACAATCCATCCGATGGAATATGCCGGCGAGAGCGAGGCCGACAAGCTCACGCGCATCCGCACCGAGATCGACAAGCTCGGCGTCGATGCCATCGTGCTGTCGGACTCCCATGCGGTGGCCTGGACCTTCAACATCCGCGGCGCCGACGTCTCGCATACGCCGCTGCCGCTGTCCTATGCGCTGGTGCCGAAGAATGGACGGGCGCAAGTCTTCATCGATCATCGCAAGCTGTCGAACAGTACGCGTAATCATCTTGAGGCATCTGCCGATGTGCAGGAGCCCGATGCGCTGGTGACGTCGCTGCGCGAGCTTGCGGCAAGCGGCACTGCTATCGCGCTGGACGGTGCGACGGCGGCGGATGCGCTGAGCCGGTTGATCGAGACGGCCGGCGGCAAGCCGGTACGTAACAGCGATCCCATCGCCATGCTCAAGGCGATGAAGAACGCCGTCGAGATCAAGGGCACCATGACCGCGCATCGCCGCGATGCGGTGGCGCTGGCGAAATTTCTCGCCTGGATCGATCGCGAGGCGCCCAAAGGCGGCCTCACCGAGATCGACACCGTGGAAGCGCTGGAGACGTTCCGCCGGGGCACCGGCGCGTTGAAGGACGTCTCGTTCCCGACCATTGCCGGCACTGGACCGAACGGCGCCATCGTGCATTACCGCGTCACCCGCAAGAGCAACCGCCGTATTGCTCTTGGCGATCTGCTGCTGATCGATTCCGGCGCGCAATATGAGGACGGCACGACCGACGTCACCCGCACCATCGCCATCGGCGAACCCACCGACGAAATGCGCGACCGTTTTACGCGCGTGCTGCGCGGGCATATCGCGATTGCACGCGCCGTCTTCCCGGACGGCACCACGGGTGCGCAGATCGATGCCTTCGCACGGCAGTTCCTGTGGCATGCGGGCCTCGATTTCGCCCATGGCACCGGCCACGGTGTCGGCAGCTATCTGTCGGTGCATGAAGGGCCGGCGCGCATTTCCAAGCTCGGCACCACGCCGCTGAAGCGCGGCATGATCCTCTCCAACGAGCCCGGATACTACAAGACCGATGCCTTCGGCATCCGTATCGAGAATCTGGAACTGGTGGTCGAAGCTCACATCGACGGCGCCGAACAGCCGATGAACGAATTCCAGACGCTGACACTGGCGCCGATCGATCGGCGGCTGATCAACGCACATCGCATCAGCAAGCGCGAGCTCGCGTGGATCAACGATTATCACGCCCGTGTCCGCCGCGAGATCGCGCCGCTGATCGACGACGAGGAGACGCGGACCTGGCTGCACGCGGCGACCGAACCACTGGTCGCGCCCGAATGAGTGATTATTGCGAAGAGCAACTTGTCCGCCGTAGCGCATTGAGCGAAGGCGGAAGCGGCAAAGCAATCCAGAAGCCTACGGAAAGAGCTGGATTGCTTCGTCGAAAAGGCACCTCGCAATGACGACAGAAGTGACCGACCTGCGGATGACGGATACCAAGCCCATCGACCACACCCGCTCTCGCGTCATGCTGCTCCTGCTGGTTGTGATGACCGGCATCGCGCCGATCTCGCTCTATATGCTGGTGCCGGCGCTGCCGGAACTCGCCCGCACCTTCGATGCCGATATCTCCATCGCGCAGATGACGGTGTCGCTCTACATGGTCGGGCTTGCCTTCTCGCAGCTGATCATGGGGCCGCTGTCCGACCGCTTCGGACGCAAGCCTGTGCTGCTTGCCGGGCTCAGCCTGATGGTGATTGCCGGCATCGGATCGAGTTTTGCGACCACGTTGCCGCAACTGATCGGCGCGCGCTTCTTCCAGGCCCTCGGCGGCGCGACGGGCATGGTGATGAGCCGCGCCATCATCCGCGACCTCTATCCGCGCGAGCGCGTCGGCCCGATGATCAGCCTCGTTATCGCCGTCATGATGATCGCGCAGATGCTGTCGCCGCTGGCCGGCGGCCTGCTCGAGACCGGTTTTGGCTGGCGCGCGATCTTCTATACGGTCACTGCAGCATCGCTTGTCGTGACGCTGGCGATCGCGTTCCTGCTGCCGGAGACACGCAAGCGCGCGACCAGCGATGCAGGCGGCGACGGTTTCATCGCCGATTCAAAAGTGCTGTTCGGCAGCCGCGCCTTCATCGGCTATCTTTTCTGCTACGTGATGGCGTCGTGGATCATCTTCACCTTTGCCGGCGGCGGCCCCTATGTGGTGGTGAATCAGATGGGCCGCAGCTCCGCCGAATATGGCGCGTGGTTCGCAACCTCCGGCCTCGCTTATCTCCTTGGCAATCTCGCCTGCGTCCGCTTCGCGCCGCGCCGAACCATCGAGCAGCTGATCTGGTTCGGCCTCGCATTGCAGCTCAGTGGCGCTCTGCTCAATGTCGTGTGGGGACTCACGGGCCTCAATCAGCATCCGGCCTGGCTGTTCCTCACCCATATGATCGTGATGTTCGGCAATGCCTTCGTGATGTCGAACGGCGCCGCCGGCGCGCTTAGCATCCGCCCGCAGGCGGCAGGCGCGGCCTCGGGCATGATGGGCTTCATGCAGATGGGATTCGGCTCGCTCTGCTCGCAGGGTGGCGCGTGGCTCGGCGGACATTTTGCAACGCCGGTGGCGCTCAATCTGTCGCTGGTCGTGCTGTCCTGCGGCTGCGCGGCGGCGATGATCTTTCTGGTGCCAAGGCGCAAAGTGGTGGTGACGGAGAAGATGGTCGAGAAGGCAGAGAGCGAGGAGAGCGGGCTGATGTAGGCTTTGCCGTAGCCCGGATGGAGCGTAGCGTAATCCGGGATTCAGGCGTGCCACATATCGCCGGTTCCCGGATTGCGCTGCGCTCCATCCGGGCTACATCCTACCCTCCAATCAGCGCCAGCCACTCGTCTTCCGTCAGCACGGCAACACCAAGCTCGCGTGCCTTGGTCAGCTTCGAACCCGCATCCTCACCAGCCACGACATAGTCCGTCTTCTTCGACACCGAACCAGCGACCTTGGCGCCGAGACGCTCCGCCGACGCCTTCGCCTCGTCGCGGGTGAATTTCGTCAGCGAGCCCGTGAACACCACCGTCTTGCCAGCTACCGGCGTGTCGGTCTTGGCCTGCGCGACATCGAGCACCTCGATCTCGCCGAGCAATTCGTCCAGCGCCTTCACATTGCGCTGCTCGGCGAAGAATTCCACCACCGCATCGGCGACAATCTCGCCGACGCCGCCGATATTGTTGAGGTCCTGATACGCCTCCGACATATTGCCCTCTTCGCCTTGCCCGGCCGCAGCCGCTAGCATGGCTTCGCGGAAGGTGGCGAAAGAGCCATAGTGCCGCGCGAGCAGCTTGGCATTGCCCTCGCCGATATGGCGAATGCCGAGCGCGAAGATCAGTCGGTTGAGTTCGATCTTGCGGCGCTCGTCGATGGCGGCGAACAGGTTGCGCACCGAGACCTCACCATAACCCTCGCGGTCGCGCAGCTTCTTGCTGGCGCGCTCGTCGCGCTTTGCCAGCGTGAAGATATCGACGGGATGCATGATGATGCCCTCGTCGTAGAATTCCTGGATCTGCTTGTCGCCGAGGCCGTCGATATCGAAGGCAAGGCGCGAGACGAAATGCTTGAGCTTCTCCACCGCCTGCGCCGGACAGACCAGCGCGCCGGTGCAGCGCGTGACGACCTCGTCATTCTCGCGGATGGCATGACTGCCGCAGACCGGGCATTTGTCGGGGAATGCGTAGGGCTTTGCCGTTGCCGGGCGCTTGTCGAGCACGACATTGACCACCTGTGGAATGACGTCGCCGGCGCGTTGCACGATGACCGTATCGCCTTCGCGAATATCGACGCCGTCGCGTAGCGGCTGCCCGTCATTGCCGAAGCCCTTGATGTAATCGGCATTGTGCAGCGTCGCATTCGACACCACGACGCCGCCGACGGTCACCGGCGTCAGCCGTGCCACCGGCGTCAGCGCACCGGTGCGGCCGACCTGAATGTCGATCTTTTCGAGGATTGTCGTCGCCTGCTCCGCCGCGAATTTATGCGCGATGGCCCAGCGCGGCGCGCGGCCGGCAAAGCCGAGACGCGCCTGCCAGTCGATACGATCGACCTTGTAGACGACGCCGTCGATGTCGTAGCCGAGCTTCGCCCTGCCCTCTCCGATGCGGCGATAGAAAGCGAGAGCGTCATCGACACTCTTGCACAGCGTGATCTCGGGATTGACGGTGAAGCCGGCTTTCGCGAGCCAGTCGATCATCGCGTGCTGGGTCGGCTCCGGCATCGGATAGTCCGACATCTCGCCCCAGGCATAGGCGAAGAATTTGAGCGGCCGCGATGCGGTGATGGCAACATCCTTCTGGCGCAGCGAGCCGGCGGCCGAGTTACGCGGATTGGCGAAGACGGTGTCGCCTGCTTCTTCCTGTTTCTTGTTGAGCGCGAGGAAATCGCTCTTGAGCATGTAGACCTCACCGCGGAGTTCGCAGGCGGCGGGAATGTTCTTGCCCTTCAGCGTATTCGGAATGTCCTTGATGGTACGGACATTGGCGGTGACGTCCTCACCCGTAAAACCATCGCCGCGGGTGGCGGCGCGGATCAGTTCGCCGTTCTCGTAGCGCAGCGAGAGCGAGAGACCGTCGATCTTCGGCTCGGCGACAAGTGCAGGGATTTCGTCGAGCTTGAGGAAACGCTGGATGCGCTCCACGAATTCGGTGACTTCCTCATCGCTGAAGGCATTGCCAAGCGAGAGCATCGGCACGGCATGCTGGATTTTTGCGAAACCTCGCGCTGGAGCAGCGCCCACGGTCTGGGTCGGCGAGTCCGATTTCACGAGATCGGGGAATTTGGCTTCGATAGCTTCGACGCGGCGGCGCAGCGCGTCGTAATCGGCATCGGAGATCGTCGGCGCGTCGTCCTGATAGTAGCGCGCATTGTGCGCCTCCATCTCCAGCGACAGCCGCATCAGCTCGATCTTGGCCTTCGGCTTGGTGAGCGTGGAGATGTCGGGTGGAGTTTTGGGGGATTTTGCCATGCGCCATTCTCGTCAGTAGCCCGGATGGAGCGGAGCGCAATCCGGCGACCGGCGTATCAGTTATTTCGACATCCCCGGATTTCGCTACGCTCCATCCGGGCTACGCCGCTAAAATCAGGCCGCGCCCTTGAGCAACCGATCCGCAGCCGCCCGCGCTTCGGCGGTAATCTCCGCACCGGCGAGCATGCGTGCAATTTCCTCGCGGCGGTGGTCGTCGGCCAGCGTGTTGACGTTGGTGGCGACACGCTTGCCCTTGTCGAGGGCCGCCTTGGAGATCAACAGATGCTGATCCGCGCGCGCAGCCACCTGCGGCGCGTGGGTCACGGCCATCACCTGCACCTT
>JAEXHR010000043.1 GCA_023449855.1 Pseudomonadota bacterium
GCACCCTGGCTCCTAAATTGCCCCTTCTGGGGCCGCCGAGTTAAATTGCAGGACCAGCCGCACAAACGCCCAAGCAATCAAGGATGACGCTATAGCTAAGCCTCCTCGAACCGCGCTCAGAGGAGTACAGGCTTCGGCGGACCGCAGACCACCGACGGCAATGCCGCTGCAGGCAGCAACAGCGCGACCTCGCGCATCTATGGCGCCTGAGCCGCGCGCGATGCCACGCTAACAACGGCTTCAGCCGAAGTCGTACGGCGTAATGGCTTCTCGCTCGCAGCGACTTTCGAAGGTGAGTTCTCCGAAACCACGCGCAGCTATGCCGGCAAGCGGTGCGCTACGCGTGGTATGGACGTTCGGGCTGTCTACCTAAGACCCAGTTTCGCTTCGGCGGGGCTTGCCTTTCACGATGCAGGGCAGCGCTCCACGAATGCGCTTAAGCGTGACAGGTTCCGAAAGGTTTACCGCTTGGGAGTACCTATTTCGGTGCGACAGGGACGCGCTATCGCGCTATATTGCGATCGAATCTGAATGGAAAGCCCGGCTTTCGCCGGGCTCTCCGTCCTCATTTAGTGCTGGCCGCCTTTGCGACCGGCCTCACTTGCGCGCTCCGGATTCTGTGCAAAGTTGCCGCCGCCTTGTTGGCCCTGCTTGCCGCCGCTCTGCGACTGCTGGCCGCCGTGGCTGTGCTCTCCACCTTTCTTACCGGCTTCAGAAGCACGCTGTGGGTCGTTTGCGAAGTTGCCGGAACCACCACGTTCATTGTCTGCCATTTTAGTCTCCGTTAATTGCCCCTGTCGCTGCAACGGGGCACTTGCGGAATGGTTGGCATGGTCCGGAAAAAATAATGGAGCGATCTTGATCGAAACGAGATCTCACTACTCATTGCAGCGGGTGGCGTGGGAGCTTCAATAATGTTTCACTTCCTCCAGTAATTCGGGGCGCGCGTTCAGCGCCATATATCCGAAAAAGGGACCGCAGCGTTGCTAGCGATATAGGTAGCTCTCTCGGAGGAACTGACGACAGGATGATCGTAGCGAAGGGGAGATATGCCGGTGAGTTGGCGAGGCCGAAGCCTGAATTTTGCTATCAGTCGTGCTTTTGCGAAGGCGGGTCAGCCGGCCAGCTATCACTGACCGAGCTATTTGAGAATACCCAGAAACCAGCCCGCGACTGCAAGCAATGGGACAACTGCTACTGCTATTAAGATGAGTGGAGCGGGCTCGTTACCTTCGTCGTTTGGCTTTCGAAATTTCATGATTAACCTCCGCCAAAAAACGAGCCCGGCGGGCCCCGCCAAGGCTCGATTTTCTAGTTCCAGCCGCCGCCGGCACCGCCTCAATACGAATTTGATGTCGAACTATTCACACCCGGGCGTTCTTCTTTGGAAAACCCGCTTTCGCCGCCATTTCGCCCATCCGACGTTTCAGGCTTGGATGTAGACGATGACCGCGGTTTCTCGCTCTTGCCGTTGCCTGCCGGCACATTGCCTGCGGCCGGTCGCTCCGACGCCGGGCCGGTGACCGATTGACCAGGCGGAAACGATGTCGTGGGTGGCTGAGGACCTTCGGCTAACGCGGGTCCGGCGGCCAATCCTATAATTAGAGATATAACCCGTTTTAACATGGTGTGACCCTTTGGTGATCCAATCACCCGCATGGCGACACGTTCCGCTTGTCCATTGAATCATTAAGCGTCCCAACGCACGGAGGTTCGGAACAGAGCCGCCAAGTGATCATCCATTCCCTGATGTCCTCGCGTCGTCAACGGCTAGGACGCATGGCAAGATCACAGACTTCGTCGGAACAGTACCGTTCGCTTTGTAGCAGCGCATGAGCTTGCTGTTGCGGCAGACGATCATGAAACGGGAGGAAAGCATGCCGAGAGGTGATAAGTCGTCTTACTCGAACAAGCAGAAGCGCCAGGCGGAGCATATTGAGAAAGGTTATGAGAAGCGCGGCGTCAGCGAGGACGAAGCTGGACGTCTCGCCTGGGCAACCGTCAACAAAGAGACCAAGGGTGGAAAGAAGAGCGGTTCGGGCCGAGGTAAATCGGAGGATCATTCTCCCTCCCGGAAGGGCGGTAAGCTAGGCGGCGAGGCCTCTGCTAAGCGATCGGCTGCAGTTCGGTCACGTTCGGCGAAGAAAGCTGCTGCAACGCGAAAGCGCAATGCGGCGTGACTACATTGCGGCGCCGGGCAACCATTCTAGCTCGCGCCGATTTCCTTCGGATTTGGCCTCACGCGTCCCGACCAGCTGGATACCGTGTTTCGAGCAACCTGAACGGCTGTGGCTTTACGATTTAAAGCGGCTCGGTTTGCCACGCGCCTTCGTTTGACGGTCGACGAAGACTCGCATGTCCGCGTCCGTCCACCTTCTGCTGGTGACATTTGCCATGGGCTTTCCTTTAAACGGGGCGCTGCAGGCCGCTTTAGCTGACCCGATTGTCGATGACGACGCCGAAGTCCGCGGCGGCGATATTGCCAGACCCTTGCGATCGCTATTTGTGAGCGCGTCCGCCTACTGACTGGAGCCATATTCCTTGTGCAATTCTCGGATCGCTGCTTTAGCTTGGCGGGTGCCAACCAACTCGATGCCACGAGCGCGACATTGCTTTTTAATCGCTTCCGTTTTTCGGTTCAGCGCCGCGGCAGCTCTGTTGACGGACGCGCCTTGTTCTGAGAGTTCATGCAAACGAGAAACGTCGCTTTCTGTCCAACTTCTATTAGTGACACGTGTCATGTGAGCTCCTCCTATCGGGGACGCTGTAACCCAGGTGAATTTGCCCATCGCTCGATTATGCGCTGGTTACTCATCTGAGCGCCGACGCGATTAGGTGGATGGTCATGCTCGATTGCAGCTGCAGCCCGTTCAGCTCGGGCTAGTATTTCGCGCGCCTGAGCAATCAACCGGACGACAGATGAACCTCTATTTGAGAAAAAACCGACGCAAAATCATGGCGTCATCCCTTCCACTTGAGATTTGGCGGGATCGCATATGCGTTCTCATCATCGATAGTTGCCTACAGTAGCTCGATGATGTCTGGAGTGGACATCGGTTCTTGCGAGATGTCCAACGGTATATTCAGCTATTTTATTGGAACGATGCGCGCGATTGGCGCAGAAGAAATAGAAGACGACGGGAGCTGCGCGTCAATTCTATCTGTACTGAGATAGAGCCCCGCGTTGCTCGTTCAGCGAACGCTGGCAGACCAAACATCGATGGGAGGAAACCCGTACGTCAGCAGCAAGGGCCACCAAATCGAGTAGAGCGCTTGCCTGGCGCACTCGTACAGCCAAGTCAGCCCCCGGTGTCCCGCCATAAAACCGGTGTCTGCTTGCACTGCGGTATAAATCAGACAACCGGCAACGTAGATCACAGTCAAAACTCGCATTCACTGTCACTCGAAAAGCGTGCAAGTACCATTTTGCATTCTCGATTTCACCACAGGCTCGGCTATAGTCTTGGCGGGAGACCTTGCCGGGGCCGGTGAGATGCATGCCCGCCTATCTTGTTCGCTTGATCGAGACCCGTGATCTAGTCGGAATCTATTCCGTTGACACCATCCTCCAGCTCATCGTCATCATTGACGAGTGCACGGATCCTGGCGCTTGCGAGTACGCACGCCTCCGTTTCCCCGGTGGCGTCATGTGGGAGGGGCCAGCCATTCCTGTGCCAGTCGAACGCCCGGAGCATGTGGATGGATCAGAGCCTGATCCGGTTCCGTGGGGAGCGGCGTCTGTCACCGAGCGCTGGTTCAACGTGATCTATGGTTACGAGGAATGCAGGTGGAAGCGGTTCTATTCCGAAGATCCGCGGCCTCCAACCGAGCCTGTGCTACCGCAGAGACATGGGCCGGGCCGGGTAGTGCCCTTCAAGAGGCGGCAGCAATAAGGGGGCGCTTTGCCCGTATGCCGCTGTCTCGTGGCATCGGGGAAAATGCTTACAGACGTGAGGGATATCAAAAGACCGGATAGGACTGTAAATCAGCCGCCTTATGGCTTCGCAGGTTCGAGTCCTGCCTCCCCCACCATTTTGATTTTCCTCACATAATAGCGATTTGAGCAGCGCGATCTTCGCGCGTTGCGAGATGTTGCCGCACAGCGTTGTGCTGACTGCGAGCAGGCTACCGGGCGGACCTTGATCGATACCGCAGCGCATCGACGAGTAATCCGAATGCCGGAGAAATCTGTCGCCTGCTCGGATAATACAGGTGATAGCCGGCATATGGCTCGCACCAGTCGGCGAGTACCCGGATGAGACGGCCGTCGGCCAGATACGGGCGTACCTGACCTTCCTGCAGATAAGCGAGGCCGAAGCCCTGCAGCGCTCCGGCAAGCAAGGCGCTTGCGCTGTTGAAGGTCAACTGGCCGTCCACCTTGACGTTCAGGGGACGCCCAGCCTTCTCGAACTCCCACGCGTAGAGTCCTCCATGCGACGGCAGGCGGAGATTGAGGCAGTTGTGCTGCGTCAGGTCCCGCGGCACCTTCGGTTTCTTCCTGTCGGAGAAGTATTCCGGCGATCCCACGATCGCCATTCGCAGATCCGGGCTGATCCGGACCGCGATCATGTCCTTGTCCACGAGTTCTCCGGGGCGGATGCCCGCGTCGTACTGGTCCGCCACGATGTTGGAGAGGCCGTAATCCACGATGACCTCGACCTTGATGTCAGGATAGTTCGGCAGGAACTTCTTCAGTGCCGGCAACAGGATGGCCTGCGAGGCGTATTCGGTCGCGGTAATCCGAAGGTTACCGGCAGGCTTGTCGCGCAATTCGCCGAGCGCCTCCATCGCGAGATCGATCTCGTCAAACCGGCTTCCGATGGTTGCGATGAGCTTCTGCCCGGCTTCCGTCGGCGAAACACTGCGTGTCGTCCGGTTCAAAAGTCTCACGCCGAGCCGCTCTTCCAAGGAGCGAATGAGATGGCTGAGGGCGGAGGACGAAATGCCGAGCTTGACCGAGGCTGCAGTGAAACTGGCCGCGCGCGCGACGGCGAGGAAGGCAACGAGATCGCCGGCGTCCTGACGTTCCATTCCTGAATGTCCCGCAATAATTCATCCTGTTTATCCCATCTAATGACAAAGACGGGGGATGACTAGTCTCTCGGCAATCGGTGATTGGTGGCGGAGGAGGGCGCATGCGAGCGACTGCAAGAGCAATGGTATCTCTCTGTCTGACCGCCGCCGCCTTCGCTGTAACCGGCGCGTCAGCGCGTGACGAAGGATCAAGACAGATGGATTTGCAGGTAGTCGCTCCCGATCTGGCAAAATATCGCGACGATGTCGTGTTCGGCGATCTCTGGAAACGCCCGGATCTTTCGTCGCGCGATCGCAGTATCGTCACGGTGTCGGCATTGATCGCGCTCGACCAGACCATCGAATTGCGGCGCTACATGGAGATGGCGCTCAACAACGGCGTGAAGCCGTCGGAGATCTCCGAGATCATCACCCATCTCGCATTCTATTCGGGATCCGGCAATGCGATGGATGCTGTCGCGGTCGCAGCCGAGGTATTCAAGGCGCGCGGGGTCACCGCATCCGCGCCGCAATCAAACGGGAAACCGTTGCCACTGAACGAAACATCGGAAGCCGAACGTGCAAAGCGCAACGATGACATGTTCGGTGCCGTCGCTCCCGGACTTCTGAAATACACCACCGAGGTTCTGTTTCGGGATCTGTGGCTGAGGCCTGGACTGGCTCCGCGAGATCGAAGCCTCGTCACGGTCAGCGCGCTGATTGCATCGGGGCAGGTCGCCCAGATCACCTATCACCTCAACCGGGCGATGGATAACGGACTGACGCATGCCCAGGCCGGCGAGATGCTCGCTCATCTCGCGTTTTACGCGGGGTGGCCGAAGGCATTCTCTGCACTGCCGGTTGTGAAGGACGTGCTGGCGAAGCGCGCCGACAAATGATTGCGATGAGGATCAAATGAACAAGAAGATTGTAGTGGCGACGCTGGGTGTTCTCAGTGCTACTCCGGCCGGCGCGCAGACTATCGAGATCGTCGCAAATGGATCGCCGAAGTCGGCGACGGGATCGTCGCAGTATTTCGGCGGCCATGCCGTCGTCACGCCGTTGCTGCCACCGAACGAGACGACGAAAGCAAGTCTGGGTCTGGTGACTTTCTCTCCGGGGGCGAGAACCGCCTGGCACACGCATCCGGCCGGTCAGCTCCTGATTGTTTCGACCGGGCAGGGATGGTTGCAGCAGGAGGGTCAGGAGCGGCGCACGATCAACGCCGGCGATGTCGTGTGGATTCCGGCGGGAGTGAAGCATTGGCACGGCGCGACGGCAACGAGTCCGATGAGCCACCACGTCATGACTTATTTCGCCGGGGACAAGAACGTCGATTGGATGGAGCAGGTTGCCGACCAGCAATACGGATCCCCATGACGGAACGGAGACTCACCCATCCGTGATCGCGCGAGAGCGATCCCGGCGTTTTCGCAGCGACTTTCGGTGAAACTGATCCAGCGGAATGTCGTTGAATAGATCTAATCGGGCGGAACAGCCCGTATCGAATGCCACCACCCGTCTCGAAATCGCAGGAACACAACACTGTGTGCGGGCTGCCGTAAGCACCCGGCCAGAACAGCCTCTGGCGCCTGCCGATCGATACTGCATATGGAGTGACGACGGATGACAAAAACAGACCCGACCGACATCTCGCGACGCCATCTCCTGATCGTCGCGGGAGCCTCAGCAGCCGTTGGGACTTCCGCGTTTCGCGGCGAGGCCGTTGCGGCTCCTGCGGCAAAACAGGTCGCTCCCTCCATGCCTTCTCCTGTTCACGCGGCGAAAGTCTCGCTGCAGATTAACGGCTCGGTGCGTGATCTGACGCTCGATACCCGGACCACGCTGCTCGATGCACTGCGTGAGCATCTGCATCTGACAGGCACGAAGAAAGGGTGCGACCACGGCCAATGCGGCGCCTGTACGGTGATGGTCGATGGTCAGCGGATCAATTCCTGCCTGACCCTCGCGGTGATGCACGAGGGGGCCAAGGTCACGACCATCGAAGGTCTGGGCACGCCCGACAACCTGCACCCGATGCAGGCGGCGTTCGTCAGGCACGATGGTTATCAGTGTGGCTATTGCACACCGGGCCAGATTTGTTCGGCCGTTGCCGTTCTGGATGAGATCAAGTCCGGCATTCCGAGCCATGTCAGTGGCGATCTCAATGCCGAGCCGCAGGTGACGGCTCTGGAAATGCGCGAACGCATGAGCGGCAATATCTGTCGCTGTGGCGCCTATTCCAACATCGTCGATGCCATGACCGAAGTCGCCGGGAGCCGCGCATGAAGCCCTTTACCTATGAGCGCGCGACATCCCCGGCGGCAGCGGCCGCGGCAGGGGCCAAGAGCGAAAACGCGAAATTCATCGCGGGCGGAACGAACCTGCTCGATTTGATGAAGCTCGAGATCGAAACGCCGGCACATCTGATCGATGTGAATGGGCTGGCTTTCGACAAGATCGAACCGGCCGCGGACGGAGGACTTCGCGTCGGCGCGATGGTGCGCAACACCGCGCTGGCAGCAGATGCGCGCATTCGCCGCGACTACGGCGTCCTGTCGCGGGCACTGCTCGCGGGAGCGTCGGGGCAGCTCCGGAACAAGGCGACCACCGCCGGCAATCTGTTGCAGCGGACGCGCTGTCCGTATTTCTACGACACCAATATGGCCTGCAACAAACGCAAGCCCGGCTCCGGTTGCTCTGCGATCGGCGGTGCCACCCGGTCGCTTGCCGTGATCGGCGCCAGCGAAGCGTGCATTGCCACGCATCCGAGCGACATGGCGGTGGCCATGCGCGTCCTCGACGCGAAGGTCGAGACGGTGACGCCGGATGGCAAGACGCGGAGTATTCCGATCGCCGATTTCCATCGCTTGCCGGGCGACGCGCCCGAGCGCGAGACGGCGCTGGAGCGAGGCGAGTTGATCACCGCGGTGACATTGCCGAAGCCGGTTGGTGGCACGCATGTCTATCGCAAGGTTCGTGATCGCGCGTCCTACGCGTTTGCACTGGTGTCCGTTGCGGCGGTCCTCCAGCGCGATGGCAGCGGACGCGTGGCGCTTGGCGGCGTTGCGCACAAGCCGTGGCGGATCGAGGCGGCGGAGCGGGAGCTGGTGCGCGGCGCCAAGCCGACGATGGATCGGTTGCTCGATGGCGCCAGGCCGACCCACGACAACAAATTCAAGCTGCCACTCGCGGAGCGCACACTGGCTGCCGTTCTCAACGAGGCGAAAGGCTGAACGATGAAATTCGACACC
Source organism: Pseudomonadota bacterium (assembly GCA_023449855.1). Lineage (GTDB taxonomy): Bacteria > Pseudomonadota > Alphaproteobacteria > Rhizobiales > Xanthobacteraceae > Tardiphaga. The sequence continues at coordinate 8,268 of JAEXHR010000043.1, forward strand.
CCCGCCACCACCAATCCGATCGATCAGCTCAAGGTTATCGGTCACGCAACAGATCGCATCGACGGACCGCGCAAGACGACCGGCACGGCCGTCTATGCCTATGAGAACAACGACGTCGCCAGCACGGCCTATGGCTATGTCGTGGGCTCCGCGATCGCCAAAGGACGGATCGCTTCGATCGATCTCGAGGTGGCCAAGGCCGCTCCGGGTGTCCTGGCGATCGTCACTGCCGAGACCGCCGGAAAGCTCGGCAAGGGTGGGCGGAATGTGGCCACGCTGCTTGGCGGCCCAGACATCGAGCACTATCATCAAGCCGTTGCTGTCGTGGTTGCCGAGACGTTCGAGCAGGCGCGCGCTGCTGCGCAGCTCGTGCGTATCGAATATGCGCAAGCGCAAGGAAATTTCGATCTTGCCGAGAGCCGGGACAAGGCGGTCAAACCGAAGGCGAGCGGTGTTGGCGGCGAACCGGAGACGACTGTCGGTGACTTTGCCGGCGCATTCGCGCAGGCTCAGGTGCAACTCGACGCGACCTATACGACGCCGGATCACGCCCATGCGATGATGGAGCCCCATGCGTCGATCGCCGCATGGGAGGGCGACAAACTGACGCTCTGGACTTCCAGTCAGATGATCGCGTGGGGGGCCGGCGACGTGGCGACCACGCTCGGTATCGACCGCAAGAACGTTCGGTTGATCTCGCCATATGTTGGCGGAGGATTCGGTGCCAAGCTGTTCCTGCGCTCCGATGCCGTTCTGGCTGCCCTCGGCGCCAGGGCTGCAAATCGTCCGGTCAAGCTGGCGCTGACGCGTCCGTTCATCTTCAACAACACCACCCATCGTCCGGCGACGATCCAACGCATCCGCATCGGTGCGACGCGCGAGGGCAAGATCACAGCCATCGCCCATGAAAGTCTGTCCGGAAATCTGCCCGGCGGCGGACCGGAGACGGCCGTGCAGCAGACGCGACTTCTCTACGCGGGTGAAAACCGCATGACGGCGCTCCGTCTGTCCAGTCTCGATCTGCCTGAAGGCAATGCCATGCGCGCACCCGGCGAAGCGCCGGGCATGATGGCGCTCGAAGTTGCCATCGACGAAATCGCCGAGCGCCTCCATCTCGATCCCATCGCGTTCCGCAATATGAACGACACGCAGGTCGATCCGGAAAATCCGCAGCGGCCTTATTCGCAACGTCAGTTGATCGAGTGCATGCGCGTCGGCGCCGAGAAATTCGGATGGGATCAGCGGCAGGGCGTGCCGGCGTCGCGCAGGGAAGGGCGCTGGCTCGTCGGCATGGGGGTCGCTGCCGCCTTCCGCAACAATCTCCTGATGAAATCCGGCGCGCGCGTGCGCCTCAGCCGAGACGGACGGGTGGCGGTTGAAACCGACATGACTGACATCGGGACGGGGACTTACACGATCATCGCGCAGACCGCTGCGGAGATGATGGGCCTTCCGCTGAACAGGATCGATGTCAAGCTGGGTGACTCGTCATTCCCGGTGTCGGCGGGATCTGGCGGACAGTGGGGTGCCAACAACTCCACGGCCGGTGTCTATGCCGCTTGCGTCAAGTTGCGTGAGGCCGTGGCGCAGAAACTCGGCTTCAATTCGGCCGACATCTCGTTTGCCGATGGGCAGGTCACGTCCGGCAATCGTGGAGCGCCGCTCGCACGGGCAGCAAGCGAAGGGGAGATCACGGCGGAAGATGCTATCGAATATGGTGATCTTGCCAAGACGCACCAGCAATCCACTTTCGGCGCGCATTTTGTCGAACTGGGCGTCGATATCGCGACGGCGGAGATCCGCGTGCGCCGCATGCTGGCGGTCTGCGCGGCCGGCCGTATTCTAAACCCCAAGTCCGCACGCAGCCAGGTCATCGGTGCAATGACCATGGGCGTTGGCGCTGCCTTGATGGAAGAACTGACCGTGGACAAGCGCTTCGGCATGTTCGTCAATCACGACCTCGCCGGATACGAAGTTCCCGTTCATGCCGATATCCCGCATCAGGACGTCATTTTCCTCGACGAGACCGACCCGATGTCGTCACCCATGAAAGCCAAGGGCGTCGGAGAACTTGGTATCTGCGGCGTCGGCGCGGCGGTCGCGAACGCCATATACAACGCGACGGGCGTCCGCGTTCGCGAATATCCGATCACGCTCGACAAGCTGATTGATCGCCTGCCAGCGGTTGGCTGACAGGCTTCCGCAAATCCGCACAGGCAGGAGTATTGCTGTTGATCCTCGGCGCTTATCACGCGGCCAGATGAAAATCCGAAATATGCACGCGGTTGCGGCCGTCGGCCTTGGCGCGGTAGAGCGCGGCATCGGCACGGCTCAGCATGGCTTGCAGCGTTTCCGGTTCGGAGGAGCGGATTGCGATGCCGACGCTCACCGTGGCCTTGATGGTGCCTTCAGGCGTCTGGAACGCCAATCCTTCCAAAGTGGCACGGATGCGCTCCGCGACCGAGGATGCGGCTTTCGGACTCGACGACGGCAGGAGGATGCAGAATTCCTCGCCGCCGAGGCGGGCCGCGACGTCATGCGCGCGGATATTGGAGAAGATCACTTCGGCGAACACGCGCAACACGCGGTCGCCGGCGGCATGGCCGAACTTGTCGTTGATTGCCTTGAAGTGATCGAGATCCATCAGCAGGATTGCCGTGTTGTGCGGCACTTCCTGCGTCCGGTCTTCGAACAGCGCGCGGCGATTGAGCAGGCCGGTCAGCGGGTCGGTCATGGCATCCGACTTGTGCCGGTTGGTGGTGCGGATCTGATTGATGGTGAGCGACAGTGCGCCGATGCCGGTGAGGCCGACGATCACCATCAGCGAGTTGAATTCCTCGGCCCAGTTCGAGGGGCGCGCGGTGAGCACATATTGGCCGTTGGCGAGCAGCACGTAACCGCATGCGGCGAAGGACAGCGCCGTGACGAGATAGAGCAGCGCATTGGTGATCATCAGTAACGGGGCTTCCGAACGCGCGCTCCAGTATTGATGCGCAGCAAGCGTCGTCAGCAAAGCGATGGCGAAATTGGCGGAGGCGGTGCCGATGCCGGTGTAGCCCGTGATGAAGGCCAAAGCCGTCGGCACCAGCCCGAGCACGGTTACGGCGATCGTCAATGTCCAGCTCGACCGATGCGTGCAGAACTGGATGGTGCCGCGATAGATCAGGCTGAAGCCAAGGATCAGCAGGGTGAAGGACACGAGCTGATAGGTCGGCTCGTAGCGTTCGATGCCGAGATAGAACAGCAGCGCCAGGACGGTCAGCGTCAGCCCGGTGGACCAGGTCAGCAGATAGGTCTCGGATCGCGCAACGATCCAGGTCGCAAGCAAGGTGAATGCGAGCGCGGTGCAGGACACGCCGATGGCAATGAAAAGGGAGTGCTGATCGAGAAACATGACGCGAAGCAATGAATTGAGTTGACGCGTGATACGCCATCATCTCTTAGCACCTGACTACCGCCGTGCCATTCGAATTCTATGGTGAGGAAATTGTTACGGGGATCGCGGAGACGAGGCGGTGAAGCGCCGCATGTCATTGAAATGTCTCCGAACATCGCCTCGGCCGGCGTTTGGCAAAGCACCAACTCGCAATTGTTGTGATCGCGGTAACCAACTCTAGAGACCCCGTCGGCTATGACTTTGGCGGGGAACTCTTGGTGACCCCCGGACAAAAGCCGAGATCGGAGCGTTTTGCTCCGAGGACAGGGCGGGGCGTAGATGAATTTGGCAGCAGCCACGATCGCAGGCGGCATCGGCACCATCTTTTTCGCCGCCGCTTCGGTATTTTACTATCAGCCGTCCTTCATCAAGCCGGACAAGATGATGGATGCCGTGCTGACCACCAATCAGTCCAAGGCCCGCACCGCGGTGTCCCGGTTGCTGGTCAATCCGTCGTCGGCAGAGTTCGATGGGCTGCGCTCGGTGGAGGCCGACGGCAAGAAATATGTCTGCGGCAGCGTGCGCGCCAAGGACCGCACCGGCGCCTATGCCGGGCGTCGCGCCTTCGTCTACACCGTGGCCATCGACTTTGCCCGCATCGACGACGACGGCACCATCGCGCAGAAGCACGATGCCTATCGCACCTGTCCGGTGACCGAGGAAGAAGAGCGCATCGCGCAATTGCGGTTGTCGGGCTCGCCGGGCGCAGTCGCTGCCGTGAAGACGATGCAGAAGGCGATGCCCGGTGCGGGAACAAGTACAACCGTCCTGACGAGCCTCGCAGGCGGTTCGTCCAATGTGAGCACCGGCGGTGTCGGCGGCACCATGCAACAGCAGTTGCAGCATTTTTCCGGGCAGCAGACGGCGCCTTCGGGCGGGCAGGAGGGTGGTTCGTTCAAAACTGCATCCGCCAGGCCGGTGATCAGCGATGAGACCGAGTGGCGACAGGACAAGCCGCCGGCGGCATGGCCGGCATTTCCGCCGGAGCACGAACTGTCCAAGCCGGGGCCGAAGCTCAGCAATGCCGATGCGCTGGCATTGGCAAGGGATGTCGAGCAGCGCTGGGCGCAGCACAGGGCCGGCACGGCGAAGACGCGTCCTTCGGTGGACGATATCCGCAATGCCGAGCGCGCTTTGCTGACCATCGATGCCGCGGGGCCGGACTTCCGGGCGGCATGGGCGGCGTTCGTTCGGTTGCGCGCGGTGGAGCGCGAGGCGACGGCCTGACGGTCGGCCGCACGAATGTCGCATCCCAGGTTCCCGCATCGCCGGCTGTTCCGGAACGGGACGGCGCCTACGGCGTTTTCCCCTCAATCAGGGAAAGGTGCGATGACATGAAGAAAGTATTGGCAATCACATCGGCGGTCCTGCTGGCCGCCAGCTTTGCAACAACTGCGGCGTCGGCGAAGAAGGTCAAGCGCGGCTACCACGCCTATCACCACAGCCACTATTACGGTGGCGGTTATCGCTACCATCGCGGGCCGGCTTATGGCTCCTACGGCATGATGCGTGGTGGGACGCCGTATTACCCCGGCTATGGCGCGTCCATGCAAGGCAATAACGGCAATTCCGCCTTCGGCAACAATTCGCTCGGCCATATCCAGGGCGGCAATATCGGCGGCGGCAAGTAGCAGCCGAAATGAGGGAGCGGGCGCCTTAGGCGTCCGCGTCTTCCTTGATCTCGTAGCGATCGCGAAACAGCAGCACGACGGTCTGCAAGCGGTCGCGCCAGACAGCAGCGTTCACGGCGCCAGCGGCGGGTAAAATGCGCAACATCGCGTTCCACGGGCGCGAGCCATAGACGCTGATCTCGAAGCCGACGAGCGGATATTTCTCTCCGGCCTGCAGCGCCTTGACAATGAGTTCGGCGAGTTCGGCCCGGGTCACCTCGCGCGTGCTTTCGACGGCCAGTTGCGGCTCGAGCGAAGCGGGCGCCTTTTCTTCGGGGACGATCGGGTCGAGGCCTTCCTTCGCACCGTCGTCGGCCACGGAAGCCTTGTCGCTGGCTGCACCCTTCTTGAGGGTATCGAACTTGACCGGCTCAAAGGGTTTTGTGGCCGCACTCCCGCCCGGCCGTTTCACTAGCCGATCGATCAGGCTCAGCAATCCTCGGTCGCGTTCCGTCGTCTCGCTCAAACTGAGTCTCTTTTTGTTCAGGTCGATGATCTGATCATCAGCAACCGGGTATGTCGATAGGCAAGGCAGGCCGGGCTCCCAGGCCGGCATGGCCGTGCACAATTATGCTGCGGGTTAGCTTTGTCGCAAAAGTTTCATGGGCGGCCTATAGTGGGGCGGCACGCATTTCCCCTCACGCCTTAGCTGCGCCGGCATGACGCCCGCGCCAGGATGGAGACGATCGCCGTGAAACCCACCCGCCTGTTGTTTGCCCTGTCCGCTCTGGCGCTCGCCGCCGTGGCGCAGCCGGCCCGCGCTGCCGACGTGATCTGCTACAACTGTCCGCCGGAATGGGCCGACTGGGCGTCGATGATCAAGGCGGTCAAGGCCGACCTCAACATCGAGATGCCGCACGACAACAAGAATTCCGGCCAGGCGCTGGCGCAGATCCTGGCCGAGAAGGCCAATCCGGTCGGCGATATCGGCTATTTCGGCGTCACCTTCGGCATGAAGGCGAAGGCGCAGGACGCGCTCGAACCCTACAAGCCCGCCGGCTGGGATCAGGTCGATGCCGGCCTGAAGGATTCCGAAGGCTACTGGACCACGATCCATTCCGGAACCCTCGGCTTCTTCGTCAACAAGGACGCGCTCGGCGGCAAGCCGGCGCCGAAGTGCTGGAAGGATCTCACCAAGCCCGACTACAAGGGCATGGTCGGCTATCTCGATCCGACCTCGGCGGCCGTCGGTTATGTCGGCGTTGTCGCTGCCAATCTGGCGCTCGGCGGTTCGGACACCAATTTCGATCCGGCCATCGCCTTCTTCAAGGACCTGAAGAAGAACGACGCCATGGTGCCGAAACAGACGTCCTACGCCCGCGTCGTCTCCGGCGAAATGCCGATCCTGCTCGACTACGACTTCAATGCCTATCGCGCCAAATATTCCGAGAAGGGCAATTTCGAATTCGTGATTCCCTGCGAGGGCACCGTGGTGTTCCCCTATGTGGTCGGCCTCGTGAAGAACGCGCCGCATAAGGACAAGGCCAAGAAGGTCATGGACTACCTGCTGTCCGACAAGGGCCAGGCGATCTGGACCAATGCGTATCTGCGTCCGGCCCGCAAGATCGATCTGCCGGACGCCGTGAAGGCCAAGTTCTTGCCCGACAGCGAATATGCCCGCGCCAAGAGCGTGGACTGGGGCAAGATGGAGCTGGCCCAGAAGGGTTTCAGCGACCGCTATCTCGCCGAAGTCCGTTGATGCGGGGAATACGCATGGATGAGGATAGTGCTCGGCCTGCATGGTTCGAGACGCGGCCTGAAAAGGCCGCTCCTCACCATGAGGGTCTTCTATATCGCTATACTCCGCCCTCATCCTGAGGAGCGGCCTTCTTAGGTCGCGTCTCGAAGGATGGCCGCAGGCTTCCTCTTGATGTCACATCGCAACTTCATCTCCCTCTGCCTGCTGCCGCTGATCGTGATGACGGCGGCCTTCTTCGTTCTGCCGATGGCGCAACTGGTCGCCGTCGGCGCTGATGGACCGCGCGGCATCAGTGCCTATCTCGCGATCCTCTCCGAGCCGCGCTATCGCGCCACTCTGATCAATACAGTTGTGCTCGCCGCAGCGACGACGATCGCCACGCTGGTGATCGCCACCATCGCCGGCCTGTTCCTGCAGCGGCATCGCTTTGCCGGCCGCACCGTGCTGATTGCGATGCTGACCTTTCCGCTTGCCTTTCCCGGCGTTGTGGTCGGATTCCTCATCATCCTGCTCGCCGGGCGTCAGGGCGTCATCGGTGCGATTACGCAGGCGCTGTCGGGCGAGAAGGTGGTGTTCGCCTATTCCATCTTCGGCCTGTTTCTCGGCTATCTCTATTTCTCGATCCCGCGCGTGATCCTCACCATCATGGCGGCCGTGCAGAAGCTCGACATGGGGCTGGAAGAAGCCGCGCGCTCGCTCGGCGCCAGCCCGTGGGAAGTGCAGTGCGACGTGGTGCTGCCGGCTTTGGTGCCGGCCTTCATCGCCTCGGGGGCGATTGCCTTTGCGACGGCAATGGGTGCGTTCGGAACGGCCTTCACGCTCGCCACCAATATCGATGTGCTGCCGATGCTGATCTATACGGAGTTCACGCTGGCGGCGAATTTCGCCATTTCGGCGGCACTCTCCATCAGCCTCGGCGTCATCGCCTGGGCAATCCTCGCGCTCGCGCGCACGATGACCGGCGGCACTGTCGCCGCGGCGGGGTGAGGGCATGCGCGATCGCCTGATCTTTGCAGGGCAGCTCGGCTTCACGCTCCTTGTCGCGGCGTTCCTCGTCGTGCCGGTGATGCTGTCGATCTCCGCCGGCGTCACCGTCAATTACTTCCGTGGCATCCAGTCCGGCGTGACGCTGCAGTGGGTCGTGCAGGTCTGGGGGCTCTACAAGAGCGAGATCGGCCTGTCGTTCCTGATCGCTTTCGCGACGCTGATCGTGACGCTGGTCGTCGGCGTGCCCGCGGCCTATGCGCTGCATGTGCGCGGCGGGCGGCTGTCGCGGGTGATCGAGGAAATCATCACGCTGCCGCTGGCCATTCCGGGTCTCGCCATCGCGCTGGCGCTGCTGCTGACTTATGGTGGCTTCGGCGCTTTCCGGCAGTCATGGCTGTTCATTCTTGCCGGCCATGCGGTTTTCACCATGCCCTTCATGGTGCGGTCGGTGATGGCCGTGTTCGCTTCGGTGGACATCAAGACGCTGGACGAGGGGGCGGCGTCGCTCGGCGCCTCGCCATGGACGCGCTTTCGCAATGTGATTGTGCCCAATGCGATGCCGGGTATTCTCGCGGGATCGCTGATGGTGATCACGCTCTCGCTCGGCGAATTCAATCTCACCTGGATGCTGCACACGCCGCTCACCAAGACGCTGCCCGTCGGTCTCGCCGACAGCTATGCATCGATGCGCCTGGAAGTGGCCTCCGCCTATACGCTGATCTTCTTCATCATGATCGTGCCCTTGCTGGTGGCGATGCAGATGTTTGCCGACAAGAGCCAGACCCGATGAACGCCACCCCTTCGCACGGCGCTGCCGTGCATGTCGTCAGTTGCGGCAAGACCTTTCCCGATGGAACGCAGGCGCTGGCGCCGGCCTCGCTCGATATCGTCGCCGGCGAGACGCTGGTGCTGCTCGGTCCTTCCGGCTGCGGCAAGACCACGATGCTGCGCATCATCGCCGGCCTTGAGACGCCGGATGCGGGCGGCTGCATCCTGTTCGACAAAACCGATGTCACCGCGACGCCCATCGAGCAGCGCCATGTCGGCATGGTGTTCCAGTCCTATGCGCTGTTTCCCAACATGACCGTGGCCGAGAATATCGGCTATGGGCTGAAGATCCGCGGCGTCGGCAAGGCGGAGCGCGCCGCGCGCGTCGCCGAGATGGTGGCGCTCACCAATATCGGCGGCCTCGAAAACCGCCGCATCGACCAGCTCTCCGGTGGCCAGCGCCAGCGCGTGGCGCTCGCACGGGCGGTCGCCGTGCGTCCGCGCGTGCTGCTGCTCGACGAGCCGCTCACCGCGCTCGACGCGTCGCTGCGCGACAGGCTGCGCAGCGAACTCAATCGGCTGCTGCGCGAGCTCGGCATCACCGCGATCTATGTGACCCACGATCAGGCCGAGGCCATGGAGCTCGGCGACCGCATTGTCGTGATGCGCAAGGGCGCCATCGCGCAGATCGGTACGCCGCGCGAGGTTTATTTCGAGCCTCAGAACCGTTTCGTCGCCGAATTCGTTGGTGCGGCCAATATCGTCGAAGGCCCGATCGCGGGCGGACGGCTGACGCTGCCCGGCGGTTGGCTCGCGCTCAACGATGCGGCCGACGCTCCGGCAGCAGTCGCGATGATCCGCCCGGAGACCATCGGTATCGTGCCCGAAGGCGACGCATTCCTGCGCGGCAATGTCGAAAGCGTCAGCTTCATCGGCGACCGCCAGCGCGTCATCGTGACGGGTGCGGCGAACAGGCCGTTGACGGTGGACGCGCCAAACAGGATCAATGTGCGGGCAGGGGAGCGCATCGGCCTGCAAATCGCGCCGGATGCCGTGCGCGTGTTGCCGAAAGAAGATTGATGTCCAAACCCACCATCATTGCGCAGATTTCCGATCTGCACATCAAGGCGCCGGGCGAGCTGGCCTATAACAAGGTCGATACGGCGAAGGCGCTGGAACGCTGCGTGGCTGAGCTCAACGCGCTCGATCCACGGCCCGATCTCGTCGTCATCTCCGGCGATCTTGTCGATACGCCGACATCAGGCGAATACGAGCATCTGTGGCGTCTGCTCGCGCCGCTGAAGATCCCGTTCGTCGGCGTGCCCGGTAATCACGATGCGCGCGACATGATGCGCGCGGCTTTCCCCGACTTTGCCTATGCGCAGGCATCCGGCCCGCTCGATCAGGCGCGCACCGTCGGCCCGCTCGATGTGCTGCTGCTCGACTCCCATGTGCCCGGCAAGCCCTATGGCACGCTGGAGCCCGCAACGCTCGACTGGCTCGATGCCACGCTGGGCTCGTCGCACGATCGCCCGGCGCTGCTGTTCCTGCATCATCCGCCTTTCCGGACCGGCATCGCGCACATGGATGTGCAGGACTTGCACAATGCCGCCGATCTCGCCGAGATCGTCCGCAAGCATCCGCGCATCCGCATCGTTGCCGCCGGCCATGTTCATCGCGCCACGCTGACGACTTTCGCAGGCACCGCGGCGACGATCTGCCCGGCGCCGAACCATGCGGTAGATCTCGATCTCGCCGAACTGCGCGTGCCGTCGTTCCGCGTCGAGCCGCCGGCATTTCATCTGCATGTCTGGTTTCCGGATGGCGAAGGCGGCCATCTCGTAACCCATCATGTGCCGATCGGCGACTTTGACGGGCCGCATCCGTTCTTCGGTGCGGATGGGAAGCTGCTCTGAACTCTCAACCGTCGTTGCGAGCGTAGCGAAGCAATCCAGAAAGCCAAGGACTGGATTGCTTCGTCGCAAGGGCTCCTCGCAATGACGGCTGATTACACCAGCGCATTCCCCGCGATCAGCTTGCGATAGAACTCCGCGCTTAGTTTCGGCGACCGCTTCTGCGTCTTGAAATCGACGTGATACAGACCGAAGCGCTTTTCATAGCCATCGATCCATTCAAAGTTGTCCATCAGGCTCCAGTGGAAATAGCCCTGCACGGGCACGCCTTCGGACGTCGCGCGCTGTAGCTGCCCGAGATAGGCGCGCAGATACATGATGCGGTCGAGATCGAAGATGCGGCCGTCCGGTGCCGGCTTGTCCGATGCAGATGCGCCGTTCTCGGTGATAAAAATCTTCTTCACGTTCCAGAGTTTTGCGACATTGCGCGGCGCCCAATACATCGCTTCCGGGCCGACGCGGAGCCAGTCTGATGCCATACGCGGGAACGATACCGGCTCTGGTATCAGCGCGAAGCCGGCTGCATCGGCAGGCGCGGCCACATAGTGCTGCGGCATGTAGATGTTGAGGCCGAGGAAATCGATGGGCGAGCCGATGATCTTCAGGTCTTCCTCGGTGAAGACGGGTGCATTGCCACCGGCATAAGCGAGAAACGCATCAGTGTAGCGGCCTTCCATGATCACGGTGAGGTAGCCGCCATTCATCTCGCGGGTGGCGATTTCAGAGGCGCGGATGTGCTCGGGCGTCTCGATCACCGGAATGCAGGAGGCAAGATTCTCCGCCACGCCGACTTCCGTGCCGGCGCGGCCCTGCGCACGCACCGCCTGCACCGCGAGGCCATGGCCGAGCGCGACGTGATGGCGGATTTGGTTCAGCTCTTTCTGCGTGGACTTGATGCCCGGCGCCATTTCGATCGGGGCGACGCCATAACCGAAATCCACGAAGGTTGCACATTCATTGATCGTGAAGACGTTAGTCACGCGATCGGTGATGTGTTTTGCGACATGGCCGGCATAGTCGCCGAATGCCTTGGATGTCTCGCGCGAAGCCCAGCCGCCGACACGATCCTGCAGCGCCTGTGGCAGGTCCCAGTGATACAGCGTCGCATAAGGCGTGATGCCGTTCGCCAGCAATTCGTCGATCAGCCGGTTGTAGAAATCGAGGCCCTTCGGATTCGGTGTGCCAGTGCCGTCGGGAAACACGCGCGGCCAGGCGATGGAGAAGCGATAGGCCGTGGTGCCCAGCGCCTTCATCAGGGCGACGTCTTCCTTGTAGCGCGCAAAATGTTCATTGGCGCGGTCGCCGTTGCTGTTGTCGCGAATCTTGCCTGGCAAGCGCGTATAGGTGTCCCAGATCGAGCGGCCGCGGCCTTCGGCATCGATGGCGCCTTCGATCTGATAGGCCGAGGTGGCCGTGCCCCAGACGAAATTTGGCGGAAAGGCGCGTGGATTGCGATCTGGCTGTGAAGTTACCGCCTGTTGCGCGTCGGCCGTTGGGACGGCGAGACCCGCGGCGATGGCGCCTGCGCCTCCGACGAGATGACGGCGCGTGAAACGATGGGACACTGCAACTCCTGTGAAGCGATTGCCGGAGAGATAGCGCTCCGCCCGGGGCAATGACAGGGGACATGAGGCCTCAGCGTGGCCGCATTGGACATTCGCCCGCGGCTGCGACAAAAAGAGCGTGAGCGGCAATAACGTCGGCGTGAACGGGATAGCAGGGATGAGCATGCAAACGGCATCGGTGGCGCGCGTCGCCGTGGTTGGTCTGGGCGGGATCGGACAGAAGGTCGTCGAAGCGCTCGATCAGGGCATCAAAGGCCTGAGCCTGGCGGCGATCGCCGTACAGAACCCGGACAAGCATGCCGCCTTTCTGTCGAAGCTCGGCAAGAGGCCTCCGGTGCTCGCTATCGCGGAGCTCGAAGCCGTCGCGGACATCGTGATCGAATGCGCGCCGGCAAATCTGCTGCCCGACATCGTTCGCCCCTTCGTGATCAAGGGCAAGACCGCCATCGTCCTGAGCGCAGGGGCCCTGCTGTTCAACGAGGATCTGATTGAGCTTGCCAAGGCCCATGGCGGCCAGATCGTGGTGCCGACCGGCGCCTTGATCGGCCTCGATGCCGTGACGGCCGCGGCCGAAGGCAAGATCAATTCGGTGACCATGGTGACGCGCAAGCCGGTGAAGGGGCTCGCCGGTGCGCCCTACATCGTCGAGAACAAGATCGACATCGAGGGTATCACCGAGCCGCTGAAGATCTTTGAGGGCTCTGCGCGTGAAGCTGCGAAGGGCTTCCCTGCCAATCTCAATGTCGCCGTCGCGCTGTCGCTGGCCGGCATCGGGCCGGATGCAACGACGCTGCAGATCTGGGCCGATCCGGCGCTGACCCGCAACGTCCATCGCGTCGAGGTGGATTCGGATTCGGCGCGATTCTCGATGCAGATCGAGAACATTCCGTCGGAGAATCCGAAGACCGGGCGCATCACCGCGCTGTCGGTGATCGCGCTGCTGCGCAAGCGCGGCGCGGCGCTGCGGGTGGGGACTTAAGACCCCTCAGCCGTCATTGCGAGGAGCATGGCGACGAAGCAATCCAGTCTTCCTTCGTGTGGCTTCTGGATTGCTTCGCTACGCTCGCAATGACGGGGGGATGGCTATTTTCCCTTTTCCACCTGCTGCGCCGTCTCGACACCCTGCGTCCTTGCAATCCGCGCCAGCTCGCAGCCCTCGCAATAGCGTCGGTCCTTGTAGTCGATCCAGTTATGGGCGAAGACGCGCTCGCTCGGAATGTCGTAGCGGGCCTGCAGCACGCGGACCAGGACGCGCCAGGCGGCGATCTGCGCTTCCGTCGGAGGCTTCCTCACATTGGGATAGTTGCCGACGAATTCGACGCCGATCGTGCTTTCGTTGTCGATCTGCTGATAGGTCGATGAATTGTCGATATATTTGTTGTCGTTGCGGTTGCCGCGATTGAGATGGTTCGGCACCGCCCATTCCGGCGTCGACCAATAGACCGTGCCGTCGGTTTCGACCCAGATGGCGACACCGCGGCGATCGGGCCTTTGCATTTGCGCGACGGCATTGCGCCAGGCTGAGCCGACCGCGCCTTCCGACTGATGCACCACGATGTAGCGCCAGTCGCGGGCGAGGCGGAGATCCGTCCATGGCCGCAGCCAGACCATGTTGAGGCCGGGAATGTCCGGTGTGCCGCGGGAGCGGGCCGCGACCTCGAAGCTTGACGGCGCAGATGTTGAGGCAGTCTGGGCGGTCGCCGATGTGGTTAACGCGCACAAACCCAACAATGCGACGACGATCCCGGCTTTCATATCCTCGCTTCCGCGGGCATGTCGTGATGCCCTTGGGGAAGCGTAGCCGAGCGGCGCAGGGAGTCAAATCAGGCCGGAGTGAACGTCGGCCGTAGGGCGGATTGGGCGAAGCCGTAATCCGCCGCCGCGTGTCCAACGAACTCCGCGGCGGATTACGCTACGCTGATCCGCCCTACGGGCATTCAGTTAAAGTATTCCGGTAGCGTAAATCCCGCATAGAACTTGTCGTTGCGGATCGCGGTCTTGAACGTGTCGGACTGATAGGCCGCGACAATGTCTCTGGCCCATGGCGCCTCCGCATTGCTGCGGCGGACGGCGACGACATTGGTGTAAGGCTTGGTCATCTTTTCGAGTGCGAAGGCCTCGGTCAGCTTCAGCCCGCTATAGATGGCAAAATTGCCCTGCACGGCGGCGAAGTCGGCATCGCCGAGGGCGCGCGGGGCCTGGGCGTTTTCCAGCGGCACGATCTTGATGCCTTTCGGGTTTTTCACCACGTCGAGTTCGGTGACATCGACGGGGTTGTTATCCTTGATCTCGATCCAGCCGAGATCACGCAGGATCCACAGCGCGCGCTGCAGGTTCACCGGATCGTTCGGCACCACTACGGTGGCGCCGGCCTTCACGTCCTCTGCCTTCTTGTGTTTGGTCGAGTACAGGCCCATCGGCGGCGTCGGCACGGTGATGATGCCGGTGAGGTCGGTCTTCTGGCGCTGATTGTAGCTGTCGAGGAACACCGTGTGCTGCATCACATTGGCGTCGATGTCGTTCTTGAACACGGCGGTATTGGCTTCGAGACCGGTGGAGAATTCGTAGTATTTGACCGTATAGCCCTTCTTCTTCAGCTCGGGCTCCACGCCGGCCTTGAAGCCGTCGATGTAAGGGCCGGGTACGAAGCCGACCTTGATTTCGGTCTTGGCGGGCGATTGCGCGAGCGCGCCGGTGAAAGGGGCGAGCGTGATGGCAGCGGCGGCAAGCGCCGAGAGTAGGGACTTCATGATGTGAGCTTTCGGTGGGCGGGGATTATTTCGGCGACCAGATTTTGACGTCGGCAGCATCGACCTTCACGGGGATCAGCTTTTCGTTGAAGAAGGCATCGGCAATGGTCTGCTGTTCGGACAGGCGGGCCTTTGTGACGGCGCCGACCTTGTAGGAGCGATGGCTGTTGGCTTCCTCGACGGTGGCGGCGTCGATACCCCACAGGCCGGACAGCAGCTTTGCCGCTTCCTTCGGCTCGGCCTTCGCCCATTTGCCGGTTTCGACGAGCTTCCTGTGGATCGCGTCCAGCACGTCGCTGCGCTTGTCTGCATAGGCGGCCGAGGAGAGATAGTAGCGCTTGTAGCTGGCGAGACCGCCGGAGCCATCGGCGAGCACGCGGGCATTGTTCTGGCGTTGCGCGCTGGTGAGGAACGGATCCCACGCCACCCACGCATCGACATTGCCACCGACAAAAGCTATGCGGCCGTCGGCGGGCGGCAGATAGGCGGGCTGGATGTCCTTGAAGGAGAGGCCAGCCTTGCTGAGCGCGGCGAGCAGCAGGAAGTGGCTCCCGGCGCCCTTGGTGACGGCGACCTTCTTGCCCTTGAGATCCGCCAGCGTTTTCAGCGGCGATTCCGCAGGCACCACGATCGCCTGCGCAGCAGGCGAGGCGGCTTCCTCGGCGACATAAGCGAGCTTGGCGCCCGCGGCTTGCGCGAACAGCGGCACGGTGTCCGCGACATCGGCGCCGAAATCGACATTGCCGGTGTTGATGGCTTCGAGCAGCGGCAGGCCGCTGGTGAATTCATGCCAGGCGATCTTCACGCCGAGCGGGGCCAGCGCCTTCTCGAGCTCGCCATTCGTCTTCAATACCGCGATCAGCGTCGATGATTTCTGGTAGCCTATGCGCACGGTGTCTGGCGTCTGTGCGCAGGCGAAGGATGTCGACAGCATGGTCGCGAGCGCCGCCATCTGCAGCGCTTTCGTGTGGCGGCGCAGATAGCGGTTGAGGAAATGCGAGAGAAGGATCGGGAGCATGATGATGCCGTTCTGCAAATAACAAATCGTGGTTTGCAAAGGGTGGGAGAGCGGCCGGTTCCAGTCAATGAAATGGGAAACTGTAGTTAGAGGCGCGGCGATACAGGCGTTCTTCCGGAGGTGGATTGCAGAGCGAAACGTTCTCTGATTGCCCGGAAGCTACCGTTTGCGACGGAATAATTTTCTGCATGCGGAGATGAAGCTGCTCCCGATGCGGCGGCGCGGATCGCAAATCTTGCCGAGCGCCGCTCACCTTTGAAAACACAATCTTCGCGATCTCGCCTAGCGTTTCACCATCACGTCGGCGCATCGGGCGCGACGCATACGGAGCGGAAAGTCCATGTCAGAGTTGAAGCCGAAGTCGAGACGTATCGTGCTGGCCACCATCGCCGCCACGCTGCTGTTGTCGCAGTTCACCAGCAAGGCGCCGGCGGCAGAGCAGCCGAAGGAAATCCGCATCGGCTTCCAGAAGGCCGGCATCTTCCCCGCGGTGAAGCAGCGCGGCACGCTGGAGAAGGTGTTCAAGGCGCGGGGCATCGACGTCCGATGGGTCGAATTCCAGTTCGGCCCGCCGATTCTGGAGGCGATCAACACCGGCAATGTCGACTTCGGCTACACCGGCGATGCGCCGCCGATTTTCGCGCAGGCGGCACGGGCCAACCTGCTTTATGTAGCTGCCGTGCCGTCGATCGGATTCAATCAGGGCATTGTCGTTCCCGACAATTCACCGATCAAGACGCTCAAGGATCTGAAGGGCAAGAAAGTCGGTTTCGGCAAGGGATCGAGCGCGCATAACACGATTATCGCCGCGCTGGAGAAGGCTGGCCTGACCTATGCCGATATCGCGCCGGTCTATCTCGGACCTGCCGATGCGGTCGCCGCCTTTGCCGGCGGCAATATCGATGCGTGGTCGATCTGGGATCCGTATCTGTCGCTCGCCGAGATCAAGGGGGCCCGTGTCGTCGCCTTCTCGAAGGACGTGCAGGAATCCAATTCCTTCTTCCTGGCCAACAGGGATTTTGCCGGCAAGCATGGCGACATCGTCGCGCTGCTGAACAAGACGTTTGCCGAGGAGGGCAAGTGGGGCAGCGCCAATCGCTCGGAAATCGCGGCGCGCTTGCAGGAGGCGACCGGTGTCGACAAAGCGGCGACGGCGAAGGCGGTGGAGCGCTCCGAATACAATGTGGTGCCGATCAATGAGAAGATCATTGCGACCCAGCAGGAAACCGCCGACCGCTTCTTCAAGCTCGGTCTGATTCCGAAGCCGGTGCAGGTGAAGGACATCGTCTGGGAGTGGAAACAGGGGTCCTGACCCCGCGTTACAGCCGGGAGGCGAATGGTGCTGTCCGGCGCCATCTCCCGGTAATTTCTTGCTCCGCCAGCCTGTTGAAAGCACTGCAATTTTCCGTTTTGTGCAGTGCGGTTGAAATATGCCCCGAAATCAGTCATTTACGACCAAACGGCGCCCGCGAACCGCAGGCCGGCCCCGTGCTTCACATCTGCGCAGAAACATCATTCTATGAACGCTCCCGTGTCCAATCCGGTCGGAGCGCCCGTGCCAGTTCCAGATCAGCCAGATCTCGAGCAAGAGGGGCGTGCCATCATCTCCTTCGACGGCGTCAGCAAGATCTTTCCGCCCAGGAAAGACTCCGCCGAGGTGAAGGCTTGCGACAATATCGACCTTGTCGTGCCCGAAGGCGCCATTGTCGGCGTGATCGGCAAGAGCGGCGCCGGCAAGTCGACGCTCATTCGCCTCATCAACGGGCTCGAACTGCCGACCAAGGGCACAGTCACCGTCGACGGCCTCGACATCGGCTCGCTGGATGAGCGAAGCTTGCGTCAGGCGCGCCGCTCCATCGGCATGATCTTCCAGCATTTCAACCTGCTGTCGTCCCGCACCGCCTTCGACAATATCGCGCTGCCGCTGGAGATCGCGGGCACGCCGCGCAGGAACATCAAGGGCATCGTCGAGCCGCTGCTGGAGATGGTCGGCCTTGCCGACAAGCGCGATCGTTATCCGGCCGAACTCTCCGGCGGTCAGAAGCAGCGCGTCGGCATCGCGCGTGCGTTGGCGACAAAGCCGAAAGTGCTGCTGTCGGACGAGGCCACTTCGGCGCTCGATCCCGAGACCACCGCGCAGATCATCGCGCTGCTCAGGCAGATCAATGCCGAGCTCAATCTCACCATCCTCTTCATCACCCATGAAATGTCCGTGGTGAAGAAGCTGGCCCAGCGCGTCGCCGTGATGGAAGGCGGCAAGCTGATCGAGCAGGGCACCACCTACGAGATTTTCTCCAAGCCGCAGCACGCGACGACAAAACGCTTCGTCGGCGAAGTCACCGGCGGCAATGTGCCGGACTGGCTGCAGGCGCGCTTGCTGGCCGATTATGCGCCGGGCCGTCAGGCGGTCATCCGCATCGCCTTCACCGGCGCCGATGCCGATGAGCCCGTTTTGTCGCGGCTCACGCGCGCCTATGGTGTGGACTTCAACATCATGCATGGCCAGATCGAATATGTCGCCGATCATCCGTTCGGCACGCTGATCGCCTCCGTCGCCGCCGAGCCCGAGTTGCAGGCGAAGCTGATCGCGGATCTTCGGGCTACCCGCAACACCGTGGAGCATCTCGGCTATGTCGCCTGAACTCATCAACATGATCGCGTCGTCGACGCTGGACACGCTGGTGATGGTGGCGCTGGCCGGCATTTTTGGCACGCTGGCCGGCCTGCCGCTCGGCATCTTTCTGGCGACAAGCCGTACCGGTGAGCTGTTTCCGGCGCCGAACGTCAATCGCCTGCTCGGGCTTGTCGTCAACGCCACGCGCTCGACGCCTTTCATCATCCTCGTCGTCGCCATCGTGCCGCTGACCCGGCTGATTGCCGGCACGTCCATCGGCACCAGCGCCGCCGTGGTGCCGCTGACCATCGCGGCGACGCCGTTCATCGCCCGCGTTATCGAAGGCGCGATCCGTGAAGTCGATCAGGGCCTCGTCGAAGCCGCGCGTGCCTTCGGGGCCTCGCCGCTGCAGATCGTCTGGAAGGTGCTGTTGCCCGAAGCGATGCCGGCGGTGACGCTGGCGCTCACCCTCGCGACCGTCAGTCTCATTGGCTATTCGGCCATGGTCGGCGCCGTCGGCGGCGGCGGGCTCGGCGATCTCGGTATCCGCTACGGCTATCAGCGCTTCATGCCGGAGGTGATGGCGACGGTCGTCGCGGTGCTGATCTGCCTCGTGCAGGGCGTGCAGAGCCTCGGCGATTTCATCTCGCGCCGGCTCGACAAGCGCACCCGCAAATCCTGAGCGGACCGCGCATCCGCGCGCTCGCTCACATCAGTTTCTCTACAATGGAAAACATCATGTCTCTTCGTCGTCTTCTCCTGTCCGTCGCAGCGCTTGCTGCCTTCACCTCCGCCGCCTCGGCCGAGACCATCAAGGTCGGCGTCACGCCGGGCCCGCATGCGCAGGTGCTGGAAGCTGCAAAAGCCGTCGCCGCCAAGAAGGGGCTCGACATCCAGATCGTCGAATTCTCCGACTATGTGGTGCCGAATGCGGCGCTGGAAGCCGGCGACCTGCAGGCCAATTCGTTCCAGCATCAGCCTTACCTCGACAATCAGGTGGCCGATCGCAAGTACAAGATCGTCTCGGTGGGCAACACCATCAACTTCCCGATGGGCATCTATTCGAAGAAGGTGAAGAGCTGGGACGAGGTGAAGACGGGCGCCACGCTGGCGATCCCGAACGATCCGACCAATGGCGGCCGCGTGCTGATCCTGCTGCGCGACAAGGGCATCATCAAGCTGAAGGACGGCGTCGGTTTCAAGCCGACCCTGCTCGACATCACCGACAATCCGAAGAAGTTGAAGATCACCGAAGTCGATGCCGCGCAGCTGCCGCGTACGCTGCCTGACGTCGATGTCGCCGGCATCAACACCAACTACGCTTCGCAGGCCGGCCTCGACCCGGTGAAGGACGCGATCCTGCGCGAAGACCCGAAGGGTCCTTACGCCAACATCATCGCCGTGCGCACCGCCGACAAGGACAAGCCCTGGGTGAAGACGCTGGTGGAGAGCTATCAGTCGCCGGAGGTGAAGGCCTTCATCGAGGAGAAGTTCAAGGGCGCCGTCCTCGCGACCTGGTAAGGTCTCTTTTCGAATGGCGGGCCGTAGGGCGGATTAGCGAAGCGTAATCCGCCGTTCTTCGCCACACGCAATCGGCCG
>JAEXHR010000103.1 GCA_023449855.1 Pseudomonadota bacterium
GCGGAGTCCTGGTCCAATGGCAATCGGAACTGATCCCAGATTCGAGGCGGGGCCATGATCGACGCTCTGAAGATGAATATGACCGTGGTGGCGCTGCTCGCTGCAGCCAGTGCCATCAATGGCGTGATGTTCTACCAGTATCTCTGACGATCGTTACGAGGCTGCGGCTGCGGCGCGCATGCGTCGCCCGATGAGAACACGGAAGATGACATACTGGATGGCGAAGGCAGCCACCTTGGCGCCGACCAGCACCACCGAAACATAGAATGCCCAGAGCTTCATGTCGCCGCTGAACGCCACGCCGATGGTGCCGGCGCCGAGCGCGAACATCAGTGCCGCCCAGGCATAGCCGGCCATCGTCACATATTCGGGAATCGTCTCGCTCACGATTGGCGGGACGTAGCGGAGCGCCCAACCCTTGCGCAGCATGATGGCGCCGATGGCGAAGTGACCGATGCTCGGCTTCGCCAGCACGAAGCGCGGGTCATTGGTGAGCAGGGTGGCGCCGCCAAGCACGATCACCAGCGCGCAACTGGCATAGGCCATCACGTCGAGTTTCTCGCCCTTGATGCGCGCGCGGATGAATTGCGCGACAGCCCCGGCGATCGCGACACAGGTCGCCAGCACGACATCGCCGGTGATCAGATAGAGCACCAGGAAAAGGATGGTGGAGAAGAAGTCCTGGCCAAGCTTGGCAAACACATCCTTCATCGCAGGTCTCCAGAGAGTTTCGCGGCAACGTCTTTTCCGCGCCGATATTGCGGGTACCATTTCGTGAAGTACAGCGCCGCGTTGCGGGCCGCGAAGGCGATGGCGAAACCGATCCAGAGCGGAATACCCGGCACGAAGATCACCAGCATGTCCGCCAGCAGCATCGCCACGAAGGCGAAGGTCCAGGCCCAGGTGATCACGTAATTGGCAGCGAGAAAGCCGGGCAGTTTGGTCGTTTCGATATCGACCTGCTCGCGGGCATATTGCAGCGTGAAGGGCGCGCGGATCGCGAGCGAGAGCAATGCGATCGCCAGCACGCCGAGATCGACGGCCAGATGCAGGGCGGTGCGGCTCCAGTTGCCGTCGATCAGTGTGACGTAGCAGCCGATGGCGATGAACAGCAGCGCCGAGCCGGCGGCCAGCATCTTCACCGAGCCGCCGCGGGCGACGTCCCAGATGACGATGCCGAGCGCCAAAGTCGCAGCGGCGAACAGGCTCACGGTCGCGGAGGCGATCAGCATGAGCAGGGCGAAGGTGCCGAACGGGGCGAGGATGAGAAAGGCGGCCATTGGAGTTTCCGATTGGCAATGTCGGATATCTTTACGATGTAAAGATGCGTTTAGTCCTGCGGAGCCTGAGCGTCAAGTGAAATCTTTACAGTGTAAAAATGCCCGCCTATAAGTGGTCATGGCCAAGACATCCCGCTCCAAGCCCTCGCAAAGGGTGCCGCAACTTCGCCGCAAGTCTGCCGCTGTGAAACCGCACGGCGAAAAATCGGCCAAAAAGCCGTCCGGGGCGGAATCTCCTTATCATCACGGGGACTTACACGTCGCGCTGCTGAAAGCCGCGCAAACCGTTCTGGAGCGGGATTCGCTGCCCGGGCTGACACTGCGCGCGGTCGCCCGCGAAGCCGGTGTTTCGCATGCCGCGCCGACCCATCACTTCGGGGATCTCACAGGCCTGCTCAGTGAACTCGCCGCCGTCGGCTTCCGGAATTTCAATGCCAGCCTCACGGCCGCCAGCGCCACCGGCGCGACGCCGATCGAGCGCTCGCTGGCCCGTGCGCGCGCTTATCTCGCTTATGCGCGCGCGCAGCCCGGCATGTATCAACTCATGTTCCGCACCGAACGGCTCGACATGAATCGCCCGGCGCTGAAGGAAGCGAGCAATATCTCCTTTGCCAGTCTCGCCCAGGTGGTCGGCATCGTGCACTCCGGCGATGTCGCGACCGATGCCTTGTCGATGCAGCAGGCGGCGCAGATCGCGCGCACCTGGTCGCTGGCGCATGGATTCGCCATGCTCGTGCTGGCCGGGCGGCTCGACTATATGCTTGATCGCTTGCCGGGGAGGCCGGATGCGGAAGTGCTTTTCGTCGAAATGCTGAAAATCAGCGTGCCGCCGCCGGCCGAAGCTCCGCTAGCCGGCGCGCGTTGAGCGCGCATGACGCTGCGAATATGCGCAGCCTGTGGCCGGCAGGCCGCTGGCACGGGCGGTGGAATCGATCTAGAAGGTGAGATCATTCCTTCAGTCGTACCAGTTCCCGCCTCATGCCAGTCTCCACCGACACCAAGCCCTACCGCATCGGCCGTTCGAAAACCGGTCTCGGCCTGTTCGCCACCCAGCCGATCAAGAAGGGCGTGAAGATCATCCAGTATTTCGGTCCGCTGCTGGATTCGAAGAACGAGAAGCACGACGCGATCGAGAACAAATATCTGTTCCAGATCAGCAAGCGCTGGACCGTCGACGGCTCGATCCGCAAGAACGTCGCGCGCTACATCAATCATTCCTGCAAGCCGAACGCCGAGTCCGACGTCAACCCGGCTAAGAAGAAGATCATCATCCGCTCGATCAAGAAGATCGAGCCGGGCGAGGAGATCAATTACGATTACGGCACGGAATATTTCAAAGAATATCTGAAGCCGATCGGCTGCAAATGCGACGGCTGCGAGGACAAGCGCAAGAAGAAGCGCGCCAAGCTTCGCGCCGAAAAGGTGAAAGCCAAGGAAAAGGCCGAGCGCAAGGAAGCCAAGCAGGCCGAGAAGGCCAAGCGCAAGAAGGACAAGGCGAAGGCGAAGAAAGCCGACGCCAAGACAGCGCTGAAGAAGACACCGAAGGCTGCAGGCAAGGCAAAAACGGCCAAGGTCAGCAAGAAGGCCAAGACCGTCGGCAAGAAGACGAAGTCGAGCAAGGCCAAGTCGAAGAAGGCGTAGTTCGCTCGTTCTCACCTCTCCCCGCAAGCGGGGAGAGGAAGCGATCGGCCGGCGCGTCGGGCTCAGGCCATCTGCGCCGCGCTGCTCCTGCGCAGGCCGATAAATTGCAATTCGGCGAACACACCCACCGCAATCGCCTGCGCTGCCGCGAACAACTGCCCCAGCAGGTTCGGGCTCACTGCGCCCGAGAACAGCAGGCCGATGCTGCCCAGCGTCCAGGCGGCGTTGCCGACGATGATCGCGAGCACCAGCAGCCTCGGCATGGTGGCGCGCAGTCCGAGCCAGCCGATCAGGGCCACATAGGCGATCAGGAACAGGCCGGATTCCAGCAGCAAAGCTTCGGGCAGTTGCAACAGCGGCGCCAGCATGCCGGCAGCGAAAGTCAGCAGCAGGGCCATGGCGCCGCTGACGACGGCGTCGATCTGGATGGCGCGGCGGAGCAGCAAAGACGGGTTGATCATGGTCGTTCTCCTCAGGTGACCGGTTGCGATGTCCCGAAGATGTCCGTCTCGCGGAGGCAAATCGATTACCTCGCAGGTCATGGAAGCACGAAAAGCTGCATGTTAGCTTTTTGCCATGACCACACAGCTTGCAACTTCGGCTCCCAGCCGCCCCATGGCCATCGGCGACCACTTGCGCGAATGGCGTCAGCGCCGCCGTCTCAGTCAGCTCGATCTTGCCGGCGATGCGGAGATTTCCACGCGCCATCTCAGCTTCGTGGAAACCGGCCGTGCGGCGCCGTCGCGCGAGATGGTGCTGCGCCTCGCCGAACGGCTCGACGTGCCATTGCGGGAGCGCAATATGCTGCTCGTTGCTGCCGGTTTCGCGCCGGCCTTTCCGCAGCGAAAGCTCGACGATCCCGCGCTCGCATCGGCACGGCAGGCCATCGATATGGTGCTGAAAGCCCATGAGCCGCATCCGGCGCTGGCAGTGGACCGGCACTGGAACCTGCTATCGGCAAACAGCATGGTGATGCCGCTGCTATCGGGCATTCCCGCAGAGCTGCTGGCGCCGCCAGTCAATGTGCTCAGGCTCAGTTTCCATCCGCAGGGCCTCGCGGCGCGCACGGTCAATCTCGGCGAATGGTGCGCGCATCTCTTGGAGCGTCTGCACCGGCAATGCGAGGCGACGGCCGATGCCGAACTGATCAAGCTGTATCAGGAGCTGAAGACCTATCCGGTGCCGGCACGCTCGGCGCCGATAGCCGCGAATAGCGTCGTGGTGCCCTTTCGCATGAAGTACGGCGATGATGTGCTGAGCTTTATGTCCACCACCATGACCTTCGGCACGCCGCTGGACATCACCCTCGCCGAAATCGCCATCGAGACCTTTTTCCCGGCCGACGCCGCGACCACGCAAAAGCTCAGAGCACTGGCCAGCGCAGCATAGGAGCGGGAACCGCGGCCTTGCCGCAGGGGCCAGTGCGGCCTATCTGTGGGCAAGCAAAAAACGCAGGGAGGCCGCCATGAGCGCCATCAAGCCGCTTCAGATCGATATCGTCTCCGACGTGGTCTGTCCGTGGTGCTATATCGGCAAGCGCCGCATCGAGAATGCGATCGCGCTGGCGGCCGATGTTCCCGTTCACGTGAACTGGCGCCCGTTCTTCCTCAATCCCTGGATCCCGCCCGAGGGCATCGACCGCTCCACCTATCTCGAGACCAAGTTCGGTTCGGTGGACGCCTATAAGGGCATTGCCCAACGCGTCGTCGCCGCGGCGGACGAGGAGGGGCTGAGCTACAAGCCGGATTCGGTGAAGCGCCAGCCCAACACCACGGATTGCCATCGTCTGATCCTGTGGGCGGATGCGATCGGCAAATCGGCCGAGATGAAGCAGAAGCTGATGGAATTGTATTTCCGCGATGGCGGAGATCTCACCCAGACCGAGACGCTGGTTCAGGCCGCAGCCGATATCGGGCTCGATGCAGACGATGTCCGCCGCCGCCTGGCGACGGACGAGGATGTCGAGCGCATCTCCGCACAGGCGAAGGAAGCGTCGGACAAGGGTATTTCCGGCGTGCCGACTTATGTTTTTGCGCAGAAATATGCGGTGTCAGGGGCGCAGGATCCGGACAAGCTCGCGCGGGCGATCCGTCAGATTTCCGCGGAGATCAATGCGGAAGCGGCAGAGTAAGGCGGGCGTTACGCGCCGTCCCTCATGGTGAGGAGGCGCGAAGCGCCGTCTCGCACCATGAGCTGGCGGGGCTCCCGGGCGCGCGGCCATCCCTTGCGAATGGCTACGCCATTCGCTGGGAGACGCGCGCGTTGCGCGCTCCTCGGGATGAGGGGCGAAGTGTTGGGCTCGCTTAGCGTTCGCGGAGACGACGTATGATTGTCTTCGCCTGTTCGCGCGCGCGATGCCGCAGCGACAACGCGGCATAGGTCAGCGCTGCCACCGGATCATTCCTGTAAAGCGGCATCACTACGTCGCCGATGGCGAGACGTTCCCGCCAGATCGGATCGATCATCGGATGTCCCGGTGCCGCCGTGGAATCCGCGGATGCGATGGCAGGATCGGCGCAGAGATGTCGCGTGACGTCGAGGGTGAGCTGAACGCCTGGCGAGAATTTTGCAAAACGTTCATCGATGCCGATCTTGAAATAGTAGGCGCGATCGAGATGGCGGATCATCACGCCCGATGCCACCGCGGCGTTGCCGACCTTCAGTGTCGCGATCTCGCACTGGCCGCGGGCGGCGAGGGCGCTGGTTGCCCGGCGGATGAAGGCTTCGTCTCCGGCCCGCTGCTGCAGCGCGGTGCCGCGCTTGCCTTTCCAGCCGCTGGCCTCCAACGCGAGGAACGTGTCGAGCGTCGCGGCCACGTCATCCGGTGTGCGGGCGATGTGGAACGTGACGGCGCCGTGTTCGGCGAGGCGATTACGCTGGCGGCGCAACTCTTTCAGTTTTTTGGGTCCCAGCCCGTCGCGCAGCACGTCCTCGGCATCGCGCGTCGCATCGAGACTGGCGCGGACATGCGAGGTGATGATGCGTGGTGAGAGGCCCTGTTCAGCCAGCACCGCACGCATCGCTGCCATTGCGCGGCCTTCGAGCGAGACGTTGTGAAACACGATGGCGCGTGCGCCGCTCTGGCGCGCCTGCGCGAATATGGCCGACGCCGCATCATGCGCCGCATCGCAGTCGAGCAGCGGCGTCGATAGCGTGCCATAGGCATCGGCACTCACCAGTACCGGCAATGGCAGGCGATACGCGCGGCGCAGCGATATGATCGGCAGGAGGCCGATCATTCTGCCATTGGCCCAGGCCGCGAGTGCAGAGACATCGGTCAGGCCATCCGCGGACGCATTCACGGCCAGTTCCCAGTCGGCGAGATAATAGCCATTCGGCTCGGCCGCCTGCATTTCCAGCGCGCGCCAGGCATCGAGCGGAATGTCCGTCAGCGCCGCGAGCGCAGCCTGCGACGCTGCGGGGGAGCGCTGCTGCACTTTCGGCTTTTTGCTCTCGTGACCAGCCATGGAATGGGTGAGATCGACCACGTCCCGTGTCCTCTTTGGAACCGGCAGCATAGGCGAAACATGCCAATATCTCGTTTGCACGAGTGCGCAATGCGAGCAGTTCCGGAAACCGGCTGTTCACCAATCCGTTCCGGAAAATGCCATGATTTCAGCGGCAATGAGTGGATGCGTCATCCAGAACCGGCGACTTTGTGTCGACGGGGACTAGGAAACGGCGGCGGCAACGCGTTATCAAGGGGCAGAGGGGTAATCCGCATGAAAGCATTCGTTCTCGCAGTAGCCGTTCTGGCCGCATTCGCAACGTCCGCATCCGCGCAGGTGAGTACCGGCCGCGAGGAAAAGAGCCCGCACGCCAACCCGCCCGAAAAGCCCAAGCCCGATGATCGGGCCTACAAGGCTGCGCTCCAGCGCATCCCCGAGGCCAAGCAGAAATACGATCCGTGGGGCGGTGTTGCTCCGGCGACGCCCGCGCCCGCGCCGGCAACCACCAACAAGAAGAAATAGTTCAGGCACGCCCGCCGATGCGCGGTTCGCCATGAACCGCGCCGATCTTCATCGCGACCAAATGCAAGTCGCGGCAGCCCGTCGCATTGTTGGCAGACGGGCCGCCTGATTTCACTTGCAGATGGACGGACTGATCCGTCGCGCATGCCGGCCCTGCCGGGGAGGTCGTTCGATGATGGGTCCTGTCGTCCGCCACGCAGTCATCGCAGCCGCTGTGCTGTTCGGCAGTTCCGCCGCCTTCGCCGAAAACCGGGTAGCGCTTGTGATCGGCCAATCTGCTTACAAGGCGGTGACGCCGCTGCCGAATCCGGCCAATGACGCCAGGGCCATGGCGGCGATGCTCGCCGATGCCGGCTTCGAGGTGCAGTCGGCGTCGGATCTGTCGCAGAACGATCTGCGCGCAAAACTCAGCGAATTTGCCGCCACCGTCGCTGCCAGAGGCAAGGACACCACGTCGCTGGTGTTCTATGCCGGCCATGGCGTTCAGGTCGACGGCGAGAATTATCTGATGCCGGTGGATATCGATCCCAAGCGCGAGATCGATGTCACGCTACAGGCAGTGCGCCTCAATGACATTCTCAACACGCTGAACGCGCTGCCGAGCAAGAGCCGCATCATCCTGCTCGATGCCTGCCGCAACAATCCATTCCCCGCCATCAGCAAGGCGCCGCGTGGTCTTGCCCATGTGGATGTGAAATTCGGAGCGCCGGGTACGCTGTTGTCATTCTCCACCGCGCCCGGCGCCGAAGCTGAGGATGGCAGCGGCGCCAATAGTCCCTATACGACAGCGCTGCTGAAAGCGGGCCGTGAGCCGGGCATTCCCATCGAGGAAGCATTCAAGAAGGTGCGCCTCGCGGTCAATCTGGCGACCGAAGGGCGGCAGACACCGTGGGAGAGCTCGTCGCTGGTGAGCGATTTCCGTTTCTTCGGGGCTGGCGCGGAGATCAAGTCGCCGGCCGGTGAGGCCAAGCCGGTCGAAGCCAAAGCCGGTGTCGAGGTTGCTTCCCGCAGCAGCGGCGCGACCGACGATACCAAGGCTCCGGTCACGAAGCGCTCGGCGGAAGACTGGAAGAAGGAATTGAAGGGCAAGCCGATCCAGGAGGCGCACGACACCATCGTGTTCGACGGCTCGGTGGAAGCCTATGAAGCCTTTGTCAGCCTCTATGCCGCGCCACCTTTCGGCCCGGAGGCCAGGGATTGGCTCGACCGTCATTACCGGATGGTCGCCTGGAATATCGCCGTGATCACAAACACGGTGGCCTCCTACGAGACCTTCCTTGCCAAATTTCCCGACAGCGAACAGGCGGTGACGGCGCGGAGCCTGATCGAGCGCGTTCGCAACAAGCCGATCCCGGCTGCAGGCGTTGCGCCTACCAATGTCGCGGCGCTGGCGACGCCGGCTTCGGCGCCCACCTGTCCCTGCAACGCGCCGCCCGCTGCTCCCGCCTCGAAGAAGGCTGAGAAACCGGTGAAGGCCGATACGACCAAGAAGCGCGCCGAGCGCGCGCCGCCGCGTCGCGAGATCGTCGAGGAGGAGGAGATCGTGGTGCGCCGTCCGCCGGCCGTCTATTACGCTCCGCCTCCGCGCATCTATGGCGGCGGCGGTGGATATGGCGGAGGCTACAGCCGCGGCGGTTACGGCGGGGGCTATAATAGCGGCGGGCGTTACTAGTGTTTTTTATCGGAGCATGATCTCGTCCGAAAACCGGTTGCCACTTTTCGGGATCAAGCCCTAGTCAAAGGCGATGCCGATCTGGCGTTCGCTGCTCCAGACCGGCCGGCCGCGGCGGATGAACTGATCCGCCTCGATCACCAGATGAAACTGGTCGGGAACGCCGATCGGACTCGCCACGTCCACACGCGCACCTGAGACCGACATGTTGCGCACGGTGCAATCGATGCCGCCGCCACCGCTGAAGGTCAGCAAGCCCCGCTTCAGAACCCGCTGCCGCGGATGTTGTCGTCTTTCGATCATGGCCATCGTCCGTGTGGTCTCCACACGACATATCTAGCCGTATCATCTTGCCGGTCATTGAAGCCGATCTCAGAGATCCGGGGCTGCCCGTTAATGTCTCGTGAAGGTCTGGCAGACAATTACCGGTAAAGTTTCAGGGAAACTTCAGATCGTGCGCGGCCACGCGATGATAGCGTCGCCCCGAACGCTGTGTGCCGTGCCCGCAACCGCGGGCCGCTGGCGTTCGTTTTTCCCGGGGAGGGGACCGTGATGAAGACCGCCTACGCCTTGCTTGCCGCTACGATCGTATTTGCCGCCACGCCTGCCAAGGCCGTGACGATCGATCTCGCGACCATGTCCTGCAAGCAGTTCGTCGAATCCAAACCCGACGATATCCAGATGGTGCTGACCTGGATCGATGGCTGGTACAAAGGCGACTCCGACGATGCCCTGATCGATACCGAAGTGTTCGTTGAAAACGCCAAGAAGTTCGGCGCCTATTGCGCCACCAATCCGGGCGTCAGCATCGTCACCGCCGCCGAGAAGATCCTGGGCAAGTAGCCGCGGCATTGCTGCCGACGGTCTCGGCGCCGTGATGTCCGGACATGTCCACATGCGCCGGGCAGGCGGGGCTGCCTTGTTTGCGCGCGGTTGGCGCGCGCAAAAGACCGGTGATATAAGGGCTCCGTATTGGACGGAGCCTTTAATCATGAGACTGCTCAGCGTCGCCCTGATGCTCGTGCTGCTGACCGGACCTGCCTCGGCCCAGATGATGAATCTGATGCCGGAGGTGAAAACCATGAGTCCGGAAGAGAAGGAGCAGGACGCGATCCGCCAGAAGGCCTATCGCGATTCCCTGAAACAGATCCCCGACAACAAGGGCTCGGTCGATCCGTGGGGCAATGTCCGCAGCGATGCGCCGAAGGCAGCCGCCCCGGCCAAGCAGCCGCGCACCAAGACCGGCAGCGCCGCTCACTAGAATTTCGGCGAGAGCTGCGGGTATCCAGGTAGCTGTCCGTTAGCGACAGCCTCTGACTGCCTAGTTGTTCCAGGATGAGAGCGGCACTTCGAACATGCCGCCGGCCTCATCGTTCTCCACCATGATCGCGCCTCGCAATACGCCTGTGGTTCGCACCAGTTCGGCGGCGAGTTCGCGGGCATGCTTCATCGCATCCTGCTCCGACTCGAAGCTGGTGCCTTCGTCGTCGAGGAAGGTATGTTCGGAGATGATGTGAAAATAGAACAGCGGCAACGGAGACGACCACTTCTGGGACGCGTCAAATCGTCCGCCAGCACCTGAGGTTGCTGTGGGACGATGGTACCGCTAACCCAAGTCGTTCGGCGCGTCGACTAAAATCGTGCAGAATCTGCGGCGAATGCGCGGTTTTTTTGAGTTGTGCCCCGTGTGGTTCAGGTTGTGGAACTCGCTACCGGATATTGCCAAATGCGCAGGCGGTCGTTCGGCTCAGGGGCGGGCGCCATGTGACGCCAATCCAGCGGAGGACTTGATGGCGGCGGACTACCTATTTGGGGCGGCGATCGTCCTGATGATCGCGAGC
This sequence comes from Pseudomonadota bacterium, assembly GCA_023449855.1. Lineage (GTDB taxonomy): Bacteria > Pseudomonadota > Alphaproteobacteria > Rhizobiales > Xanthobacteraceae > Tardiphaga. Next base: position 10,406 of record JAEXHR010000103.1, read on the forward strand.
AGCCTCTATTTTATGCCGCGGATCGCGCAGGATCGTATCGCGATGCAATGGGGCTTCGACGGCAAGCCGACATGGTTTGCGCCCAAGCCCATGGGTCTGTGGGGGCTGATCGTCTTCGCGCTTGCGATCCGCGCGATCATCTGGGCTGCGACGACCTGGGCGCCCCACCTTGTTCATGGCGTCGATCTCGGCGTGATGATGATGTCTGTGACGCTGGTCATCTCGCATCTGTTCGTTCTGCTGCGTGCGGCAAAGGGCGGCTGAGGCGTCGGTTGCCTTTGCCGCTCGTCGCCCGCTATGTCATCGGCATCGGAACGGACGAACAGGCAGCAAGCAGGACATCGATGCGAACGGCTTTTGTTTTCATCGGCGCTGCCCTTGCCGAAATCGTCGGCTGCTTCGCGTTCTGGGCGTGGCTGCGGCTCGGCAAGCCTGCCTGGATCCTGATCCCCGGTATCGCGTCGCTGCTTCTGTTCGCGTGGCTTCTGACGCTGGTCGAAAGCGAAGCCGCGGGCAGGGCCTATGCCACCTATGGCGGCATCTATATCGCGATGTCGGTATTGTGGCTCTGGCTCGCCGAAGGGTTTCGGCCGGATCGCTGGGACATTGCGGGCGCGGCGATCTGTCTGATCGGCGCCGCGGTGATCATCGCCGGACCGCGCTAGGCGCGTGCTGGCCTTTTCCCGTGCGACAGTGTAAAAGCTCGCAGCTTCTTCTCGCATTTGAAGAGGCTATGATGAACGATCTCAGCACGTGGTTCGAACAGCAGCACCACGGCCTGCACACATTCCGCTCTCTCCAGCAGAAGCTTTCCGATCTCAGCCGTCGCGCACCCGAACACAGCGCGCTGTGCCAGTTGCTGCACCATCTCGTCACACCCTATATCGATGTCTATGACGAGGCGCCGCTGCCTGCCGCCGAGGCCGAGCGCGCGCATCGGCGACTGGCGGAGCTGCTCAAGACCATCGATCTCGCCGCGCCGGCTGAGCGGCGTCTTGCCGACTTCAACCGCATCGCACGCTGCGATCTGCTGAACTGAGCACCGCGCTCGAGCGGGCGATTGGTCTTTCCCGGCTGTGGCTGATGGCGAGGTGTCTCCTGACGGCGCTAGCGGCGGCGGTCTGGGAATTTAACCTTGAACTGGGCTGTGCGTCCGAGTTGTCTATTTAAGTAGACAAATCGGCGCGCGGCGCTATAGCACTGGTTGATATTTCGCAGCAGATCGACCGGACGCTTTTCGCCCATGGCCTACAGCATCTATGGAACGCCATACAAACCGACGGAGAAGGTGTTCTACGGCACCGTCGAAACCCTCGACCATGCGGTGGTCGAGCTGAAGCGCCTGCGCAAGGCCGGGGTCGCTGAAGTCTATGCGATCGGGATTTCGCCGGAACTGGCGCAGCCGGCCGTGCCGGCGGCGAAGGACGGCTGACGCACAGGAAACGATTGCGAATGCGTGGAACAGAAGAGGCCGCCGACCGGGGCGGCCTTACTTTTTGGGGAGCATCCCCAGCACGAACCATTGAGCCGGGAAGAGGGGAAACAACAGTGCGCCCCAGAAGAACCAGACCCGTCTGGAGCGCCCCCTCGCTGCCGCGAACCTGGCGGTCAGATGTCCGCACCAGGTCATCAGGGCAATGACGGCCAACCAAACCACGATCGGACCGGGCATGGATGACTCCTGCCGATAGATGTCCTCTGCAGATGATGTAGCGCGAAACGATCGGTGGACGAGAGGGCGGCAAATCAAAACGGACGCTCTGGCTGGAAACAGGCCAGTACCGGTCCTGGTCGGGACAGGCCGCTCGCCAGCCCAAATCAGGCCGCTCGTTTTGGAGCCGCAGAGGGCGGCGCGGCTGTTTCCTTGATGGGATCGGGGCCGGATTGGATCATGCCATCCGATCGAACGAACAGTTCGGTGTGCGGGTCAATCGCCAGCCGATCGAAGAGCGCTTGCAGTTCTGGCCGGAGCCCGTCACCGCAAAGGGCGGCGATAGAGTGAAATTTGCGCATTCCGTCCTCCCATGTATCTGGAGGAGCAGGGTAAGTGCCCAGGGCGGATCAACCACCCGTTTCCGGACTGCTGGGGCTTGTCGCTCTCAATCGATGCGAACTTTTTGGCATCGAATGTGTCGGAACATATTGCGAACATAGAACAGATGGGGTACATTGAATCAACCGAGCGGCGCTCGCCGTCCCGTCTGCCACCGTCTCATTTGTCCCTGTCGCGAATCCCTTCATAAGGAGCTAGATCAATGGCTGCCAATTCGTCTGCCCTGCGTATCGTTGAAGGATCCTCCATGGACAAGTCCAAAGCCCTGGCGGCTGCGCTCTCCCAGATCGAGCGCCAGTTCGGCAAAGGCTCGGTGATGAAGCTGGGCAAGAACGACCGCTCGATGGATATCGAAGTGGTGTCGTCGGGCTCGCTCGGCCTCGACATTGCCCTCGGCGTCGGCGGCCTGCCGAAAGGCCGTTTCATCGAGATCGACGGGCCGGAATCCTCGGGCAAGACCACGCTGGCGCTCCATTGCGTTGCCGAGGCGCAGAAGAAGGGCGGCATCTGCGCCTTCGTGGACGCCGAACACGCGCTCGATCCGGTCTATGCCCGCAAGCTCGGCGTCAATGTCGACGAACTCCTGATCTCGCAGCCCGACCACGGCGAACAGGCGCTGGAAATCGCCGACACGCTGGTGCGCTCGGGCGCGGTGGATGTGCTGATCATCGACTCCGTCGCTGCGCTGGTGCCGCGCGCCGAACTCGAAGGTGAAATGGGCGATGCGCTGCCGGGCCTGCAGGCGCGGTTGATGAGCCAGGCGCTGCGCAAGCTGACCGCCTCGATCAACAAGTCCAACACCATGGTGATCTTCATCAACCAGATCCGCATGAAGATCGGTGTGATGTATGGTTCGCCGGAAACCACCACGGGCGGCAACGCGCTGAAGTTCTACGCCTCGGTGCGTCTCGACATCCGCCGCATCGGCGCGATCAAGGAGCGCGACGAGGTGGTCGGCAACTCGACCCGCGTCAAGGTGGTGAAGAACAAGCTGGCGCCGCCCTTCAAGCAGGTCGAATTCGACATCATGTATGGCGAAGGCGTCTCCAAGATGGGTGAAATCCTCGATCTCGGCGTCAAAGCGGGGATCGTCGAGAAGTCAGGCGCCTGGTTCTCCTATGACAGCCAGCGTCTCGGTCAGGGCCGCGAGAATTCGAAAGCGTTCCTGCGCGCCAATCCGGACATGACCGCCAAGATCGAAGCTTCGATCCGGCAGAATTCCGGCCTGATCGCCGAACAGATTCTCGCCGGCAAGCCGGATGCCGATGACGGCGATACCGAGGGCACGGAGCCGGCGGAAGATTGATCCGCTCTCCGGTTCGCAGCGCGCGGCCGGGCAAATTCAAACCGTTTCGCGGCGGTGTATTGTGGGGGTCTGTTGCCGATGCCTCGCAATGCCTGTCGCACCCATAAAGGGCCCCGTTCGCGGGGCCCTTTTTCGTGTGAGGGCTCATGAGGACTGCGGACCGGGCGGGTTCACCGCGTGGCAGGCAACGCCATCGATCAGCATCGGCACCTCACGGCGGCACGGTTCGAATACCTGCGGACAGCGCGGATGGAAAGTGCAGCCTCTGGGCGGATCGATCGGATTGGGAATCTCGCCGGAGACGGCGATCCGTGCGCGGCCGGACATTGCGAGGTCGGGCACCGCGCCGAGCAGCATGCGCGTATAGGGCATGCGCGGATGATCGAACAATTCGCGGCCTTCGGCGAGTTCGACGATGCGGCCGAGATACATCACGCCGATGCGATCAGCCATGTGGCGGACCACTGCGAGATTGTGGCTGATGAAGAGATAGGTCAGGCCGAGCCGGTCCTGCAGGTCGCGCATCAGGTTGAGGATCTGCGCCTGCACGGAGACATCGAGCGCGGAGGTCGGCTCGTCGCAGACGATGAAATCCGCCTCGGACGCCAGCGCACGCGCGATGGCGATGCGTTGCCGCTGACCGCCGGAAAACTGGTGGGGAAACTTGATGCCGTCGTCGGGATGCAGGCCGACAAGGCGCAGCAGTTCGCCGACCCTCGCCCGGATATCGCGCTCGCTGGTCATCAGGTCGAAGGCGCGGATCGGCTCGGCGATGATCGCATCGACCCGCATGCGCGGATTGAGGCTGGCATAGGGATCCTGAAAGATCATCTGGATGCGCCGCCGCAGTGGTTTTCGCGCGTCCGTCTGTTTCGGATCGCTCATGGAGATGCCGTCGATCGTCACGTCGCCCTTGCTGGGCGGCAGCAGCCCGACCACCATCCGTGCCACCGTACTCTTGCCGGAGCCGGATTCGCCGACCAGCGCAAATGTCTCGCCGCGCTTGATGTCGAATGACACCCCGTCCACTGCGCGGAGAAATTCGCGCGGCGTCCGCTCGATCACGCGATTGAGCCAGGGTTTTGAGACGTCGAACACGCGGCGAAGATCGCGGGCCTGCACGAGTGCCGTCATGCGGAGATCTCCGCCGGGGCCTGTACCGACGAGGCGGGATCGTGCAGGTGACAGGCGACGCGCTGCGTGCCGACGGCGATCGGCTCCGGCCGCTCGACGCGGCAGCGATCGAAGGCAAAACTGCAGCGCGGATGGAAAGCACAGCCCTGCGGGATCGCCGACAATCGCGGCATGCTGCCGGGAATTTGCACCAGCCGCTGCGAGGCATCGCCGGTGAGCGTCGGAATTGCCCCCATCAAGCCTTTCGCATAAGGATGCCGCGGATGTTGCACCACGTCGCGGACAGGACCGATCTCGGCGATGCGGCCGGAATACATCACGGCGACGCGGTCCGACGTCTCGGCGATCACGCCCATGTCGTGCGTCACCAGCATCACCGCAGTGCCATGATCGCGGCCGAGCCGCTTGATCAGCGCGATGATCTGCGCCTGTACGGAGACATCGAGCGCGGTGGTCGGCTCATCGGCGATGATCAGCTCGGGCTCGGCGGCAATCGCCAGCGCGATCACCACGCGCTGGCGCATGCCGCCGGAGAATTCGTGCGGATAGGCATCGATCCGCTTGTCGGGGGCGGGGATGCCGACTTCGGCGAGGAGATCGATGGCCCGCTTCTTCGCCTGCATCTCGTTCATGTTCAGATGCGTGCGGATCGTCTCCACCAACTGGTCGCCGATCCTGTAAAGCGGATCGAGGCTGGTGAGCGGGTCCTGGAAGATCATCGCGATGCGTTTTCCGCGGATGCGGCGCATCTCTCGGGGCGGCAGGTTGTCGATGCGCAGGCCGGCGAGATGAATTTCGCCGCCGGCAATGCGGCCGGGCGGATCGATCAGGCCGATGGCGGCAAGGCCTGTCACCGACTTTCCTGCCCCGGATTCGCCAACCACTCCGAGCACCTCGCCGCGGGCGATGTCGAACGAGACGCCATTGATGGCATGCAGCGTGCCGCGCCGGCTCGCAAACTCGACCCGGAGATCGCGAACGGAGAGAACCGGCGCGCTCATCTGATCTCTCCCGTCATTGCAGCTTCGGATTCAGCGCATCGCGCAGCCAGTCGCCGACGAGATTGATCGACAGGATCAACGAGGCGAGGGCGATGCCGGGAAAGGCGATGACCCACCATTCCCCCGAGAACAGATAGTTGTTGCCGATTCGGATCAGCGTGCCGAGCGACGGCATGGTGTCGGGCATGCCCGAGCCGAGAAATGACAGCGTTGCCTCGGTGATGATGGCGAGGGCGAGATTGATGGTGGCGATCACCAGGATCGGTCCCATGGTGTTCGGCAGCACATGGCGCAGCATGATCACGCGCGCCGGCAGGCCGATCAGCTGCGCGGCAGCCACATAGTCCTTGTTCTTCTCCACCATGACAGAGCCGCGCACCGTGCGCGCATATTGCACCCAGAAACTCAGGCCGATGGCGATGACGAGCACGATCAGCATGGTGGTGGCGTCCAGGTGGTTGCCGAGCATCGACTTGACGATGCCGTCGATGAGAAGGGCGATCAGGATGGCGGGAAAGGTCAGCTGCACATCGGCGACGCGCATGATCAGGCTGTCCACGGCGCCGCCGACATAGCCGGCAATCAGGCCGAGCCCGATGCCAAGCACTGCGGCGAGGCCGACGCCGAGGATGCCCACGATCAGCGAGATGCGCATGCCGTAGAGGATCGCGGAGAGGACATCGCGGCCCTGTTCATCGGTACCGAACAGGAACGGGGGTTGGCCCTCGGCCGTCCACAGCGGCGAGATGCGGGAATTCATCAGTTCGAGCTGGGCGGGATCGAATGGGTTCTGCACCGCGAGCAGCGGAGCGAGGATCGCGGCCAGCACCAGCAGCAGCACGATACTCGCCGCCACGATCGTCAGCCTGGAACGCCGGAACGAATAGAAGATATCGCTGTCGATGGCGCGGGCGAGGAGACCGGGCGTCGGGGGAGAGGGCGTATCGGTCATGCGCACCTCATGCCGGCCGGTCGATCGTCGCGCGCAGGCGCGGATCGACGATGGTGTAGAGGATGTCCACCACCAGATTGATGGTGACGAAGATCAGCGACACCACCAGCAGATAGGCCGCCATGATCGGAATATCGACATTCTGCACCGCCTGCACGAACAGGAGGCCCATGCCCGGCCACTGGAACACCGTTTCGGTGATAATGGCGAAGGCGATCACCGAGCCGAATTGCAGCCCGGCCACGGTAATGACCGGCACCAGCGTATTCTTCAGCGCATGGCCGAAATGGATGGCGCGGGTGGTGAGCCCGCGTGCGCGGGCGAAGCGGATATAGTCGGTGCGCAGCACCTCCAGCATTTCGGCGCGAACCAGCCGCATGATCAGCGTCATCTGGAACAGGCCGAGGGTGATCGACGGCATGATCAGCGCCTTCAGCCCGGAAAGGGTGAGGAAGCCGGTGGTCCACCAGCCGAGCTTGACCACTTCGCCGCGACCGAAGGAGGGCAGCCAGCCGAGCGTCACAGCAAACAGGTAGATCAGCAGGATGCCGATCAGGAAAGTCGGCAGCGAGATGCCGATCAGCGACACCGCCTGCAAGAGCTTGGCGACGAACGAGTCGCGGCGCAGCGCCGAATAGATGCCCATCAGGATGCCGAAGAACAGAGCCAGTGCCGTCGCGCATGTGGCGAGCTCCAGCGTCGCCGGCATGCGCTCCGCCAGCAGCGATGAGACGGGTTGCCGGAATTGATAGGAGACGCCGAACTTGAACTGTGCGGCATTGGCGAAATAGCGCGCGAATTGCACCACGACGGGATCGTCGAGGCCGAGCGAGGCGCGAATCTCGGCGCGCTGGGCGGGCGTGGTGTCGATCGCCACCATCTGGTTCACCGGATCGCCGGCGAAGCGGAACATGGTGAAGGCAATGATGCCGACGGCGATCAGCACACCGATGGACTGCAACGCACGACGCAGGATGAAAGCGAGCATTTGGTCCTTTCGCTTTCAGGAACTCAGACCCTCATGGTGAGGAGGCGCGCAGCGCCGTCTCGAACCATGAGTTGGCTGAACTCCGTTGCCATCCTTCGAGACGCGGCGAAGACACCGCTCCTCAGGATGAGGACTGAGTGTGGGGCGGCTCGGTCTTTCATGGCGAGCGCTTCCGCCGGCGGCCTCACTCCGACTTCACAGCCCAATAGGGCAGCACCTGGTTGTCGGGTCGCTGCACGATCTTCAGCTTCTTCGAGACGCCCCAGGCCAGCGCCTGCTGGTGCAGAGGGATATAGGCCCAGTCCTTGATCGCGATCTCGAAAGCCTGCTTGATCATCTGATCGCGTTTGGCCGTATCGGTTTCGAGCAACACGGCGTCCGTGAGCTTGTCGAAGTCCTTGTTGCAGTAGCCGCCGAGATTGGTCGCGCCGCGCGGGCTATTGGGATCGTCGCGGCAGCCCATGATGTCGTGCATGACATTGTGGGAATCCTGCGTGCCAGGCGTCCAGCCGAGCAGATAGAACGAGGTGTTGAAGCCGCCGGTCTTGAACACTTTGGCGAAATACAGCGCCTTCGGCTGCGCGTTCAGGTTCACCTTGACGCCGATGCGGGCCAGCATGCTGACCACGGCCTGACAGATCGCGGCGTCATTGACATAGCGATCGTTCGGACAATCCATGCCGACCTCGAAGCCACCAGGATAGCCGGCGTCGGCCATCAGCTTCTTGGCGCCTTCGAGATCGAACTTCGGCCGCGTGAAATCACCGGACAGCTTGAACAGCGACGGCGCGATCATCAGTGCCGAGGGTGTCGACAGGCCACGCATCACCCGGCTCTTGATCGTCTCGATATCGATGGCCTTGTAGAAGGCCTCGCGGACGCGGACATCCTTGAACGGATTCTTGCTCTTGATGTTGGAGTAGAGGAGTTCGTCGCGGATCTGGTCCATGCCCAGGAAGATCGTGCGCAGCTCCGGCCCTGCGAGAACGCTGGCATTGGCCGAGCCGTTGACGCGGGCGATGTCCTGCACCGGCACCGGCTCGATGATATCCACTTCGCCTGACAGCAGCGCCGCGACGCGGGTGGCATCGGAGGCGATCGGCGTGAAGACGATTTCCTTCAGGTTATGTTCGGGCTTGCCCCACCAGTCCGGATTGACCTTGAACACGGTCTTCACGCCCGGCTGATGGCTTTCGATCCTGAACGGGCCGGTGCCGTTGGCATTCAGCGATGCGTAGCTCGGGGAGGTCGCTGCCGCCGGCGTCGGCGCCACCGCGTTGTTCGCCTCCGCCCATTTCTTGCTCATCACATACCAGACATCCCATTGCGACGTCAGGATCGGGTTCGGCTTGGTCAGCACGATATCGACGGTGTAATCGTCGATCTTCACGAATTTCGCATCCGCCGGGATCACCGTGGTGAAGTCGGAGCCCTTGGCGCGGACGCGGTCGGCAGAGAAGATCACGTCATCGGCGGTGAAGGGCTCGCCGTTCTGGAACTTGACGTTCTTGCGCAGGTAGAAGCGCCAGCGGGTCGGCTCGGGAGTCTCCCATTTCTCGGCCAGCGCCGGGATCAGCTGCAGGTCCTTGCCGCGGCCGACCAGGCCCTCATAGACCTGACCGTGATGAGCGATGGTCGTGGTTTCGCGCAGCGTGTAGGGGTCGAGGGATTTGAGGTCGCCCTGGTTGGCGTAGCGCAGGGTCTGCGCGGCGGCGGGCAGGGATACTGCCGTGAGGAGAATGGTGAGCGCTGCCGCAGCACCGGTGAGAGTCCGCCGAAACGACATTCGCTTCTCCCTCGTCACGCCGCAGCCCAATTGTTGAGCTGCTCAATCATTGTTGGCGGAGTTCGGCCGGCGCGCAAGGGCGATTTCCAACTCCGGGATGTAAATCCCGGCCTTACATGCAATGCGTAGGCCAGCCGTGGCGGCGGTCTTCGCCTCGCTTGCATCGAAGCGGCCACAGCGGCGATACTGTCTGATCGCACCGATTTGCAGAACGGATCAGGGGAAATCGCAATGAAGGTAACCGTCACCGTGGACTGCACGCCGCTCGAGGCACGCGAATTCCTGGGGCTGCCCGATGTGCAGCCGATGCAGTCGGCGATGATGGATCAGATGCAGAAGAAGATGATGGAGAATCTGGACAAGTATTCTCCGGAGTCGATCATGCAGAGCTGGTTCTCGTTCGACCCGAAGATCGGCGAGCGCTTTCAGGACATGTTCGTCAACATGGCCGGGCTCGGCGCCGCGCCGAAGGACAAGAGCAAGAAATAGTCGGCCTCAGCCCGCCCGCCGCATCTCCGCCATCGGCGCGCGCATCTGCACGCTTGCCCCATGTGCATGGCGCGAAATGGCCTCGATCACCATGGTCCACATGGAGATCGGCAATGCATGGCCCATGCGATCCACCATCATCAGCCTGGCGCCGGGGATGGAGGCCGCAGTGTCGCGCCCGGCGGCGGGATGCACCAAGGGATCGATCTTGCCGTGGATCACCAGCGTCGGCGCCGTCACCCGGGCCAGCCGCTCCTTGCGGCTGCCGGAAGCGAGAATGGCGCGTAGCTGGCGGCCGACGCCTTCCGGGTTGAGGCCGCGGGCATAGGTGCGTTCGGCGCGGTCGAGGTCGCGCGCCTCGTCATCCGGGAAGCTGCCGACACGCAGGAACAGCCAGGTCTGCTTGAAGCGCTCGATAAAGGCCTCATAGCCGTCGGGCTGCCGCTGCAGCAGTTTCAGCGTCACCTGGCGGCTCGGCTGCGGCAGGCGCGGATCGCCGGTCGTGGACATGATCGAGGTCAGCGAACGCAGCCGCTCGGGATAGTCGATCGCGATCTCCTGCGCGATCATCCCGCCCATGGATGCGCCGACCACATGCGCCTTGCGGATATGCAGCACGTCGAGCAAGGCCACGGTGTCCGCCGCCATGTCGGAAAGCTTGTAGGGCGCGGCGAGGGGGATGTTGAGGAAACGCAGTTTCGCCAGTTCGTAGAGCGTGAATTTCTTGCCGCCGGTCATCTTCGAGGACAGGCCGATGTCGCGATTGTCGAAACGGATCACGCGGAAACCGCGGCCTGCGAGCTCGCGGCAGAAATCGTCGTCCCAATGGATCAGCTGCGCGCCGAGACCCATGATCATCACCATGGGCTCTGCGTCGCTGTAGCCGAAGATGTCGTAACAGATATCGATCCCGTTCGCGCGCGCGATGCGCGGCGGCTGATACGGAACTTCGATCTGTTCGGGGAGAAGACGGACGTGCTGGTTCATGTCATCTGTATGACATGGAAAGCCCCAACGAAAAAGTAACAAGCGCGCGCTGACGCAATCAAATCGTCGCGGGACTTAACGATATATTGTCGCAGAGCCTATTGTGACAGTGTTTTCAGCGATTGTGACAGTGTTTATGACAGCGAACGCCACTGTTCCATTGTCACAATTGCTCGCAGCTATCCAAATCTCCGGCGTCGCCATTCAATCAATTTGGCGCTGACTTCGTCCGGCTTCTCCTGTTGCGTCCAGTGTCCGCTGCCTTTGACGAGATACTTTTCGAGATCGGGGATGATCCTGTCCATGCCATCGGCTGCGGAGGGCGGGAGAACGGCATCGTTCTCTGCCATGATCATCAGCGCCGGCACGCGCACGGTATGATCGAGGCCTTCGGCGCGCCGCCAGTTGGCGCTGATATTGCGATACCAGTTGATGCCGCCGGTGAAGCCGGAAGCGGTGAAGGCGTCGACGAATACTCTCATCTCGTCCTCGTCCAGAATGCGTTCGCGGCTGTCACGGGTGGGGTCATAGGCCGCGACCATGTCGGGCAGAGCGAGATTGGTCTTCGGCGCCGCGCCGATGCCGGCCGTCGGCTCTTCATTGCCGGAAAAGGCGTCGAAACCGGAGGCGCGCTGCGGCGGCTTGCGCATGAAGAAATCGAAGGTGCGGCGGACGTCATTGGCGAAGATGCCATCGGGCCGATGCGCAGGATCCTGGAACTGGACGATATACATGCTGTCGCCGAACCGCTTGCGATAGATCGAGATCGGATCGATCGGCGCGCGGTCCGTATGCGGCGTGTTGATGCCGACGACGCCGGCCACGCGCTCGGGATGCCGCAGCGGCATCTGCCAAACGACGAAGCCGCCCCAGTCGTGGCCGACGAAGATCGCCTTGTCGATCTTCAGATGATCGAGCAGGGCGATCAGATCGCCGGTGAGATGTTCGATACTGTAGCCCTCGACGGCGCTTGGCTTGTCGGTGGCGCCATAGCCGCGCTGGTCCGGCGCGATGACACGGATGCCAGCTTCGCTCAGCGCCTTGATCTGGTGCCGCCAGGAGAATGCGAGTTCGGGCCAGCCGTGGCAGAGGATCATCGGCGGCGCGTCGGACTGTGGGCCGGAGTCGTAGTAGCCCATGCGGAGGCCGGGGAGGTTGGCATATTGGAGCGGCGGCATTTCAATCATTATCTTCTCCATGGCGCCGTCATTGCGAGGAGCGAAGCGACGAAGCAATCC
>JAEXHR010000108.1 GCA_023449855.1 Pseudomonadota bacterium
GCACGCAACCGTAGGGCGGATTAGCCGAAGCCGGAATCCGCCGGCCGAGTGAATGTAATGAGGACCGCGGCGGATTACGCTTCGCTAATCCGCCCTACGTCCTCGCATCCTCCAAAATCATGTCCGAGGCCTTCTCCGCGATCATGATTACCGGTGCGTTCGTATTGCCCGACATCAGATCCGGCATGATCGACGCATCTATCACTCTCAGACCTTCGATCCCGCGCACCCGAAGGCGCTGATCCACCACCGCACGCGCATCGCTGCCCATGCGGCAGGTCGAGGTCGGATGATAGACCGTGCTGCCGCGCTTGCGGCAGAAGGCGAGCCAGTCCTCGTCCGTTACCACGCCCGGGCCGGGATCGACCTCCTTCGTAATGAACGGCTTCATGGCCGGCGCATTCAGAATCTTGCGCAGGATCTTCAGCCCTTCGACATTGGCGGTGCGATCCGTTTCCGTGGCCAGATAGTTGATCCGGATTTCCGGCGCCACCGAAGGATCTGCGCTCCTGATCTTCAGCGAACCGCGGCTTTCCGGCCGCAACTGGCACACCGACGCCGAATAACCGGAGAAGGTATGCAGCTTCTCGCCCATCTTGTCGGTGGAGAACGGCAGGAAGTGGATCTGGATATCCGGCGAGGCCATGCGCGGATCGGTCTTGAAGAAAGCGCCGGTGGTGCCGGCGGCGTAGGTCAACGGGCCCTTGCGGAACGCGGCATATTGCAGACCCATCATCATCTTGCGGACGGGATTGTTGACGAAGTCATTGAGCGTGATCTTCTGCGGGCACTCCATCACCATGCGCACCTGCATGTGATCCTGCAGATCCGCACCGACACCGGGCGCATCGAGCAGCACATCGATGCCATGCTGCTTCAACAGATTCGCAGGACCGACGCCGGACAGCTGGAGCAATTGCGGCGAATTATACGCGCCGCTCGACACCAGCACTTCCTTGCGTGCGAGTGCCGTCCTGATCTTGCCGTGCTGCTTGAACTGCACGCCCACCGCACGTTTTCCTTCGAAGACGAGCCGCTGCGCCGGCGCATCGGTCTCGACACGCAGATTGCCGTGACCGTTCTTCAGCGCCGGCCGCAGATAGGCGCGCGCCGTCGAGGCGCGACGGCCGCCTTTGGTCGTGGTCTGAAACCAGCCGGCGCCTTCCTGCGTCGCGCCGTTGAAATCGTTGTTCACGGGAAGGCCGGTCTCCGCCGCGGCTGCGATAAACGCTTCCGATAGCGGATCGGGGCAGCGTGAATCCGACACCGGCAGCGGACCGCCGACGCCGTGATAGTCGTCAGGCCCGCGCGCCTGATTTTCAGCCTTCTTGAAGTAAGGCAGCACGTCGTCATAGCCCCAGCCGGCATTGCCTAGCTGCCGCCAGCGATCGTAATCCTCATGCTGGCCGCGCACATAGAGCAGACCGTTGATGGAGCTGGAGCCGCCAAGCACTTTTCCACGCGGCTGAAAAACCTTGCGGTCATTGAGACCAGGCTCGGGCTCGGTCTCATACATCCAGTTGACGGATTTTTCCTTGAACAGTTTGCCGTAACCGAGCGGAACGTGAATCCAGATATTGCGGTCCTGCGGACCGGCCTCAAGCAGGAGCACCGAATATTTGCCCGATGCCGAAAGGCGATTGGCAAGCACGCAGCCGGCCGAGCCGGCACCCACGATGACGTAATCGGCTTCGATGGCATCAGCCGACGCGCGATGCGCCGACGCAGTTGAACCGCTCATGTTTCCCCCGAATGGTTTTCAGCAACTGAAAACGGAAACAGAGGGGATGTAAATGGGACGAAAACGGCGCATGGCCGGCATGCGCCGCTTTGCACGAAGCCGTTGAAATCGTTGATCGCGTCAGAGTGGCGCCACAGGCAACCACTTTGGTGCGGAAGAGATGGAATTTTGTGCGCTGCCGCGTGCATGGCCGCATGCATCGCCGCGGCCAAATGGTGCTTGCCCTTGCCACTCGTCCCGGTAACAGTTTTCCGCAACGAACCGGCGCACCGCCGGACCAACAACACGGGAAACGCACGTGACGGACAGCAAACTTTCCGGCCCGCTGAAGGGCACACGCATCGTCGAATTCGCCGGCATCGGCCCCGGCCCCTTCGCCTGCATGCTGCTCGCCGATATGGGCGCCGAAGTCATTACGCTGGTGCGTCCCAAGCAGATGCCGAAGGGTGCGTCAGCGCGCGGTCGCAAGATCGTCGAGGTCGACCTCAAGGACAAATCAAGCATTGCGCAAGTGCTGTCGTTGCTCGACGGCGCCGATGCGCTGGTCGAAGGCTATCGCCCCGGCGTGATGGAGCGCCTCGGTCTCGGCCCGGATGTCGTGCTCGGTCGCAACAGGAAGCTCGTTTACGGCCGCATGACCGGCTGGGGTCAGGAGGGCCCGCTGGCGCAGGCGGCCGGCCATGACATCAACTACATTTCCATCACCGGTGCCCTCGCCGCCATCGGCGGCGCCGACAAGCCGGTGCCGCCGCTTAACCTCGTCGGCGATTTCGGCGGCGGCTCCATGTATCTCGTGATGGGTATGCTCGCGGCGCTGCTCGAAGCGAACAAGTCTGGCCAGGGCCAGGTGGTGGACGCCGCCATGTGCGACGGCGCGGCATCGCTGATCACGATGTTCTTCGACATGACGGCCGCCGGCCGCTGGAAGGAAGAGCGCGAGGCCAACATGCTCGATGGCGGCGCGCATTTTTACGGCGTCTATGAATGCAGCTGCGGCAGCTTCATCTCGATTGGATCCATCGAGCCGCAATTTTACGCGCAGCTCCGTGAACTCGCTGGTCTCGATGAGACCTGCTTCGATGCACAGATGGATCAGAAGCAGTGGGCCGCGCTGAAGGACAAGCTTGTCGCTGTTTTCAAGACCAGGAGCCGCGACGAGTGGTGCAAGATCATGGAAGGCACCGATGTCTGCTTCGCGCCGGTACTGACCATGTCCGAAGCCACGAAGCATCCGCATATGGTGGCGCGCGAGGTCTTCATCCAGCACGACGGCGCAACGCAGCCAGGACCCGCACCGCGCTTCTCGCGCACGCCATCAGCAGCGCGGATGCCCGTGAAGGCGGAGCTGGGTGAGGCCGTGAAGAGCTGGGCCTGATTGTAGCCCGGATGGAGCGAAGCGTAATCCGGGACTCAGAGCATCAGCAAATCGCCGGTCCCCGGATTGCGCTCCGCTCCATCCGGGCTACGGATCAAACCGGCAGGCCGTTCTTCTGTGCCAGCTCCTTCAGCGACACCTGCGGGCGAGCGCCGATGTGCTGGATCACCTCGGCGGCCGCCAGCGCACCAAGCTTGCCGGCATTTTCGTAACCGACATTGCGCACGAGACCGAACAGGAAACCGGCCGCGAACAGATCGCCCGCGCCGGTGGTATCTACCAGCTTATCGATCTTGTGCGCGGGCACCGCCACCACGCCTTCAGACGAGACCACGACACAGCCCTTCTCGCTGCGCGTGACGACGCCGAGCCTGGTGTCCTTGCGGAGTTCGCCGAGTGCCTTGTCGAAATCATCGGTCTCATAGAGCGAGCTTAGCTCGGCCTCGTTCGCGAAGATGATATCGACAGTGCCATTGCGCATCAGGTCGAGGAATTCGCTGCGATAGCGGCCGACGCAGAACGCGTCCGACAGCGTCAGCGCGACCTTGCGGCCGGCGTCATGGGCGATCTTCGAGGCCTTGACGAAGGCCTCCTTGGCACTGGCCGGATCCCACAGATAGCCTTCGAGATAGATATAATGCGAAGCTGCGATCGCGGCCGGATCGATATCTTCCGGCGTCAGGTCCTGCGCGGCGCCGAGATAGGTATTCATGGTGCGCTCGCCATCCGGCGTCACCAGAATGTAGGAGCAGCCCGTGGCCGGACCAGCAGCGGCCGGTTTGGTCTCATAGGACACGCCGGCAGCGCGGATGTCGTGGCTGTAGAGCTTGCCGATCTGGTCGTCTTTCACCTTGCCGACATAAGCGACATTGGCGCCGAGGCTGGCGAGGCCGACAATGGTATTGGCAGCCGAGCCGCCGGACATTTCGGTGGCCGGCCCCATCGCGTCATAAATCGCCTTGGCGCGGGTTTCGTCGATCAGCGCCATGCCGCCCTTGCTCATCTGATGGGTCGCAAGGAAGGCGTCATCGGTCTGCACCAGCACGTCGAAGATCGCATTGCCGATCGCAAGCACGTCGTATTTCGCTGAAGTCATTAAGATTATCCCGTTGCGGCGATTGCGGGGACGGGGCGAATGGTCTTCAACTCGCCCGCGGCCAGATGGCTGCGACTATCACACCCCGCCCGGCGCCAGCAAGGATGCCTCCCCGTGACGGTTCCATGATCCGCTCCATTTTGATGGTTTCCACGGGCACGCTGGCCTCGCGCCTGCTCGGCTTTCTGCGCGATGCGATGGTCGCCGCGCTGCTTGGTGCGGGCGCCGTTGCGGATGCGTTTCTGGTGGCGTTTCAGCTGATCAATGTGGTCCGCCGCCTGCTCACCGAGGGCGCGCTGAATGCCGCGCTGATCCCGGCCTGGTCGCGCATCAATGCGCTTGAAGGACCCGAAGCGGCGGCCGCCTTCGCAGGGCGTGTTCTCTGCACGATCGGCACGGCGGTCCTTGTCGCAGCGGTTCTGATCGGCATAGCGATGCCGTTCGTGATTGCACTCGTGGCGCCCGGTTTTGTCGGGATGCCGACGCTGCAGCTCGCAGTCGACCACGCGCGGCTGATGTTGCCCTATCTCGCCTTCGCCGGTCCTGTGACGGTGATGATGGGGCTGTACAATGCGCAGGGTCGCTTTGCGCTGACGGCTTTCTCGCCGCTGCTGTTCAATGGCGCGCTGATCGCCGTCATGACGCTATTGCTGGTGTGGCCGCAGCAGGCAACCACTGCCGCTATGGCGATGGCGGCGACCGTCGGGATCGCCGGTTTTCTGCAGTTATCGATGCTTTTGCTGCGGCAACACGGCGGCAGGCTTGCGGCGCCCTTGCGGCTGTCGCTCGACGCCAGGATGCGCGGATTCCTGCGCAAGGCACTGCCCGGAATGGTCGCCAGTTCCGGCCCGCAACTCCTCATCGTCGGCGCCGCGATCGTCGCATCGACGATGCCCTCGGCCGTGTCGTGGCTGTACTTCGCCAATCGCCTGATCGAACTGCCGCTCGGCATTGTCGGCACCGCGATGGGGACTGTGCTGATCCCGGAATTGACCCGCGCTGCAAGCGAGGACGATCACGCGATGATGACCCATGCGCAATCGCGCGGGATCGAACTCGCCATCGGACTCACTTTGCCGGCCACGCTTGGACTGATCGTGCTGAGCCATCCGATCGTACGACTGCTGTTCGAACATGGCGCCTTCACCGCGCGCGATGCTGCAGCGACCGCGCATGCGATGATGTGGCTCGCGCTTGGATTACCCGCGCATGTGTTGATCAAGGCGCTGTCGCCAGCCTTCTTCGCACGCGAGAACACGCGGACGCCGTTGGTGGCGACGCTGATTGGTCTGGCCGTCGCGATCATTGCTGCCTATTTGCTCGGCGCATCCTTCGGCGCGAGCGGCATCGCGGCGGCGATTGCGCTGGCGGCCTGGAGCAGCGCGATCGTGCTGATGATCCAGGGCGGCCGCTCATTCGGCTGGGCCATCGATGCGGATGCGAGACGGCGGCTGCCAATCATCGCATTGGCGGCGCTGGCGATGGGCGGGCTGCTGTGGCTGCTTGCGCAAGCACTGCCTGCCGCCGATCACAAGCTCGGCCAGACCGCCTTGCTGGCGCTGCAGATCGCAGCCGGGCTGGCGATTTACGTAGCACCGCTGATGCTCGCCGGCACGCTGCGCTGGCGGGATATCCGCGCCGCGCTCAAGAAGCCCCGCGAACCCGCCGCCTGACCTCACGACATTGGTCATGGACGCCGCGCGGCGCCTATGGCAAGGGACGCCGCGGCCCGCATTCCACCACGGGCCTAGAAGGAACTAGGCTATGTCATCTGCTCCACAGGCATCCACCCAGCAGACCTCCACCCAGCACGCATTCACCCAGCGCGTCTTTTCCGGCGTCCAGCCGACCGGCAATCTGCATCTCGGCAACTATCTCGGCGCCATCGTCAATTTCGTCAAATTGCAGGAACAGTATAGCTGCCTGTATTGCGTGGTCGACATGCATGCGATCACCGTGGCGCCATCAGTCTGGGGCGGCCCGGACGAGCTGCGCCGCTGCACGCGTGAAGTCACCGCTGCTTTCATCGCCTCGGGCATCGATCCGAAGAAGCAGATCATCTTCAACCAGAGCCAGGTCGCCGGTCACGCTGAACTCGCCTGGGTATTCAACTGCGTCGCCCGCCTCGGCTGGCTGAACCGCATGACCCAGTTCAAGGAGAAGGCCGGCAAGGACCGTGAGAACGCGTCCGTCGGTCTCTACGACTACCCGGTGCTGATGGCTGCCGACATCCTGCTGTATCGCGCCACCCATGTGCCGGTCGGCGAGGACCAGAAGCAGCATCTCGAACTCGCGCGCGACATCGCACAGAAGTTCAACAATGACTTCTCCGAATCCATCGCGAAGCAGGGTCACAACGGTCCGTATTTCCCGCAGCCGGATCCGGTCATCACCGGACCGGCAACGCGGGTGATGAGCCTGCGCGACGGCACCAAGAAGATGTCGAAGTCCGACCCGTCGGACCTGTCGCGCATCAACC
>JAEXHR010000163.1 GCA_023449855.1 Pseudomonadota bacterium
GCCCCGGGCGTGGGGGCGGCGCCCTCGGGGCTACGAGGTCACACTTCCAGCCATTCCTTCCGCACGCGATCGTTCGCCTTCAGCTCCGCCGGTGTGCCTTCGAACACGATCTTGCCGTGGCCCATCACATAGACCCGGTGCGAGATGCGTAGCGCGATGGAGAGCTTCTGCTCCACCAGCAGGATCGCGACGCCGCGCCGTGCGATCTCGGCGATGAGGTCGCCGACCTGCTGCACGATCAATGGAGCCAAGCCTTCCGTCGGCTCGTCGATCATCACCAGTTCCGGATCGCCCATCAGCGTACGGCAGATGGTCAGCATCTGCTTCTCGCCGCCAGACAACACGCCTGCTGCGGTGTCGGCGCGACGGGCGAGGTTCGGGAACATGTCGAGCATGTCGTCGAGCCGCCACTTCCCCGGTTTGCGGGGGTCCTTGATCCCGAGCTGCAGGTTCTGACGCACCGTCAGGCTCGGAAAGATGTCACGATGCTCGGGCACATAGCCGAGGCCAAGATGCGCGATCTTGAAGCTCGGCAGGCCAGCTATATCCCTGCCCTTGAACTTGATCGAGCCGTGCGGCGGTACCTCGCCCATGATCGCCTTGACCGTGGTCGAACGCCCGACGCCGTTGCGGCCAAGCAGACTCACCACCTCGCTGGCATCGATATTCAGGTCGACACCCTGCAGGATGTGGCTCTTGCCGTAATAGGCATGCAGATCCTTGACTTCCAGCATCAGGCAGCCTCCTCGCCGAGATAGGCTTCCTTGACCTTCTTGTTGCCGCGGATCTCGTCCGGCGTGCCGGTCGCGATCACTTCGCCATAGACCAGCACCGAGATGCGATCGGCAAGGCCGAACACCACGCTCATATCGTGTTCGACGATCAGCAGCGTACGCCCCTCGGTCAGCCGCCTGATCTGATCGACGGCACGCTCTGTCTCGGCATGGCTCATGCCCGCGGTGGGCTCGTCCAGCAGGATCACATCGGCGCCGCCGGCGATGGTGATGCCGATCTCCAGCGCGCGCTGTTCGGCATAGGTGAGTAGTCCCGCCGGCACATCGCGCCGTGCCACCAGGCTGATGTCCTGCAAAATCTGCGCGGTGCGCTCGCGCACCTCGGGCAGGGCGTCCACATTCTTCCAGAACGCA
Organism: Pseudomonadota bacterium; assembly: GCA_023449855.1. Classification (GTDB taxonomy): domain Bacteria; phylum Pseudomonadota; class Alphaproteobacteria; order Rhizobiales; family Xanthobacteraceae; genus Tardiphaga. The sequence goes on from JAEXHR010000163.1 coordinate 1,149, forward strand.
TAGCGATGGCCGGTGGCCCACAGCACGGCGCAGCGCAGGTTCTCCCACACCGTCATCTTGGCGAAGACATTGGTGACCTGGAACGAGCGCGACAGCCCGCGACGGTTGATCTGGAACGGCGGCAGGCCGACGATGTTCTGGCCGTTCAGCAGAATGGTGCCGGTGGTCGGCTTCATGTAACCGCTGATCAGGTTGAACGTGGTCGATTTGCCGGCACCGTTCGGTCCTATGAGCGCATGACGTTCGCCCTTGGCGACCTTGAGATCGACGCCCTGGATCACTTTCGTGATGCCAAAGGTCTTTTCGACGCCGTGCAATTCAATGGCATTGCTCATGCGGCCACTCCCTTGGCACGGGCTTCGGTGAGCGCATCGTCCCAGCGAGCGGCGATCATCTTCCAGGTCTTTCGCGCGACGAAGGCGCCCGCGATCAGCAGCACCGCCGCAATCGCCCAGACCGCGCGATTCTCCGCATCGAACGGAATGCCGAACGCCTTGATGTGCGAATCCCCGCCGGCATGGACCATGTGGAACACGATCACCTCGACCGACAGAATGAATCCGATCAGCATCGCCAGCGTCGGCACGAAGGCGATGAGATAACTCGGCAGCACGCGGCCGATGGTGCCTGCCTTGATCAGCGGCCAATGCATCATCATGAGACCGGTGAGGCCACCCGGCGCGAACATCACGACGGCGATGAAGATCAGGCCGAAATAGAGCTGCCACACTTGCGTGAGGTCGGAGAGCCCGAGCGACAACAGTGTCACGAAGATGGCGCCGACGATCGGGCCGATGAAGAAACCGACGCCGCCGATATAGGTGGCGAACAGCACGGTGCCGGACTGCACCGCGCCGAGATAGGCGGAGTTGGCGATCTCGAAATTGATCGCCGCCAGCGCGCCCGCGATGCCGGCGAAGAAGCCGGAGAAGCAGAAGGAGATATAGCGCACCACATGCGGGTCGTAGCCGACGAACTGCACGCGTTCGGGATTGTCGCGCACGGCATTGCACATGCGTCCGAGCGGCGTGCGGGTGAGGGCATACATTGCAATCACCGCGATCAGCGTCCATGCGGCGACGAGATAGTAGATCTGGATCTGCGGCCCGAAGCTCAAGTCGAACAGCCGCAGCACCTTGGTGCGGTTGGCGGAAATGCCGGCCTCGCCGCCGAAGAAGCTGCGCAGGATCAGCGCCGAGGATGCGACGAGTTCGGCGACGCCGAGCGAGATCATCGCGAAAGCCGTGCCTGAGCGTTTGGTCGAGACCCAGCCGAGCAGCATCGCGAAGATGAGCCCTGCCGCACCACCGATCAGCGGCACCAGCGGCAGCGGGATCGCGAACTTGTTCTTGGCGATGATGTTGATGGCATGAATCGCCAGAAAACCTCCGAGCCCGTAATAGACCGCGTGCCCGAAAGACAGCATCCCGGTCTGGCCGAGCAGGATGTTGTAGGACAGCGAGAAGATGATCGAGATGCCGATCAGGCTGAAGGTCGTCAGGGATCCGCCCGACGAGAAGATCTTCGGCAGGATGATCAGTGCGGCGGCGGCCAGCACCCAGATGCCGTAGAATTTCAGCCGGTCGGATGCGGTGGGCGCGGGCGGCGCGATTTGCATGGCCGTGTCCCTCATGTCTCGCGCGTCCCGAGCAGGCCCATCGGGCGGAACATCAGGATCAGCACCAGCAGCACATAGGGCATGATCGGCGCGATCTGGGCGATGGTGACGTTCCAGATGTCGGACAGCCAGGTGGCGGCGAGATCGGGGCTCAGCGGGCCGAAGGCGCCGGCCAGCGATCCGTTCATGGAGACGGCAAAGGTCTGTACCAGACCGATCAGCAGCGAGGCGATGAAGGCGCCGGGGAGCGAGCCGAGGCCGCCGACCACGACGACCACGAACAGGATCGGCCCGAGCAGGCCCGCCATGTTGGATTGCGTCACCAGAGCGGGACCGGCAATCACGCCGGCGACGGCGGCGAGCGCGGTGCCGACGCCGAACACCAGCATGAAGATGCGCCCGACATTGTGGCCGAGATGACCGACCATATGCGGGTGGGTGAGGGCAGCCTGCACGATCAGGCCGACCCGCGTCTTCTTCAGCACGATCAGCAGGCCGACGAAGATCACGATCGAGATGACCAGCATGAAGATCTTGAAGGCGGGATAATTGGTCGAGAACAGCGTGAAGGCCGGGAAGTCGAGGATCGCCGGCACGCGGAAGTCGACCGGGCTCTTGCCCCAGATGATCTGCACGATCTCCTCGATGGCGAAGGCGAGACCGAAGGTGAACAGCAGCTCCGGCACGTGGCCGTATTTATGCACCTGACGCAGCCCGTAGCGCTCGACCATCGCGCCGAGCGCGCCGGCCAGCAATGGCGCGATGACCAGCGCCGGCCAGAAGCCGAACCATTTGCTGATCTGAAAGCCGAAAAAGGCGCCGAGCATGTAGAAGCTGGCATGGGCGAAATTCAACACGCCGAGCATGCTGAAGATCACCGTCAGGCCCGAGGCCATCAGGAACAGCAGCATGCCGAACAGGATGCCGTTCAGCGTGGATATGACGATGAGTTCGAGCATGAATGTCCTCTACTCGCCGTCATTGCGAGGAGCGAAGCGACGAAGCAATCCAGTTCTTCGCTTTCTGGATTGCTTCGCTCCGCTCGCAATGACGATCTGCGATCAGCACAGCGTGGAGCGATGCTGATCGCGGGCGACATTGTTGTCGCCTGCTTACGGCCGCTCCATCTTGCAGGTCGTCGGCAGCACGGTGTCCTTGGTGTCCACCTTCGCGGCGAGCTTCCAGCCCCAGCCGGTGTTTTCCTCGTCGAACGGCTCCTTCTCGGTGCGTTCGCCGAAGGACGAGATGTAGATGGGTTGGAAGAACTGGTGGTCATCCTTTCGCATAAAACCTTCGCCGCCGTTGAAGACTTCGAACTTCATGTCTTCCAGCGCCGCCGCGACCTTCACCGGCTCGAGCGATTTCGCCTTTTCGGCTGCTGCGGCAAACATCCGCATTTCGTTCACGGCGCGCGGATACCACAGGCTGAGATTGACCTTGGCGCGGAAGGTCTTTTCGAAGTCCATCGACGTCTTGTGGTCGATATTGGCGAAGCCCTCGGTGATCTGGAACACCTGATGGTTCAGGCCTGTCTGCTTGATGGCGGTCGGACCGCCGGCGCCGCCGGCGTAATAGGTGTACCAACCCACCTTGAGCCCGGCGTCAGCGGCTGCCTTCAGCAGCAGCGCGATGTCCTGGCCCCAATTGCCGGTAATGACGCTGTCGGCACCGGACGCCTTGATCTTGGCGACATAGGGCGCGAAGTCGGTGATCTTCAGCAGCGGATGCAACTCGTCGCCGACGATCTCGACATCTGCACGCTTGGTCTTGAGCATGGCACGCGCCTGGGTGCGTACCGACTGGCCGAACGAGTAGTCCTGATTGATCAGGTACACTTTCTTGATGCTCGGCACGGTCTTCATGTAGTTGGTCAGCGCTTCCATCTTGATGTCGGAATTCGCGTCCCAGCGGAAATGAGCGAAGCTGCATTTGTCGTTGGTGAGGACCGGATCGACGGCGGCATAGTTGAAGTACAGGACTTCCTTGCCGGGATTGCGCTCGTTGTATTTGGTGACGAAGTCGGTCAGCGCGCCGGCGACGGAAGAGCCGTTGCCCTGGGTGATGTAGCGCACGCCGCTGTCGATGGCCTTTTGCGCCTGGATCAGGCTTTCCTGCGGATTGGTCTTGTTGTCGAGACCCACGATCTCGACCTTCTTGCCGAGAATGCCACCCTTCGCGTTGAGCTCCTCGGCCAGGAACTGGAAGGTTTTGAGGCCGCCTTCGCCGACGCTGGCACCGCCGCCGGAAAGCGGATCGATGTAGCCGATCTTGACGGTTTCCTGCGCCATTGCTGCGGTGCCGAACAGCGGCAGCGCGAGCGACGCGCCGATGGCCAGTTTGATGAGATGCCGTTTGTGCATGCGTTTTCTCCCTGAATCTTGGTTTGTTTTGACCGTTACGCCCGGCGCCGAATCTTGCTGATCCGTCCGCCGGCGGTTCTTGATGGCGAGTGTGAGCGAATGCAGCAGAGGCTGCAACCATTCCTTCGTCGTACGCACATTACTTCGTGGTAACGGTCGCCTTCACCTTTTTCGACGTAGCGGTGTCGCCGATAATTTCCGCATTGCGCAATTCTGCAATCTCGCTGTCGCCGAGCCCGAGCACCTCGCGCAACACTTCCTCATTGTGCTGACCCAGCGTCGGCGCTAGCCGCGTGATCGCATACGGCGCGTGCGATGTGCCTTCCCGATAGGCAACCGACGGCAGCAGGTGAGGACCCATGAAGCGGCGCGTCTTCGGTTGCCAGTGGCCGGTGGAGAGCAGATGCGGGTCGCCGGCCATGTCCATCGGCAGCCGGGCGACGCCGGCTGGCACGCCGGCATCCTGTAATGCGTTCATTGCCAGTTCGGCGCGCACCGTCATGGTCCAGTGCCGTATCGCCAGCTCGATCCGGTCCTCATCGGCGCGGCGGCCTTCGGCGGTGGCAAGCGCCGGGTCTGCTGCCAGGTCTGGCCGATGGATGACTTTGCACAGCGCCTGCCATTCGTCGTCGCTGCGCACCGCGATCGTGAGCCACTGATCCTCGCCGATGCAGGGGAAACAGCCATGCGGCACAAAGCGCGGATGGCGGTTGCCAAGCCGCGGACCCGTGGTGCCCGTGATGGATTGCTCGATGACCGACGATGCCACCATCGGCAGCAGGGCCTCGGTGGCGCTGAGGTCGATATGCTGGCCTTCCCCGGTGCGTTTCTGATGCATGAAGCCGATCATCAGCGCCGCCGCAGCGCTGACGCCGCCATAGGGATCGCCGAGTGCGGTATGCACCATGGTCGGCGGATCGCCCTCGCGCCCGGTGACGGAGGGCAGGCCGCTGGCCTGCTCCAGCGTCGAGCCATAAGCGCGCACGCCGCTCCACCGTCCCGTCATGCCGAAGGCCGGCATGGTGACGACGATCAGCCGCGGATTGAGCTTGCGCATCGACGCCGGATCGAGACCGAGCCGCGGCATCACGTCCGCGGCGTAGTTGTCGATGACCGCATCCGCGCCTTCAATCAGCCGCTTCAGCAGCGCGAGCCCCTTGGGATGCGTGAGGTCCAGCGTGATGCCGCGCTTGTTGCGGTTCATCTGCTGAAACCAGTAGACCTTCTCGTAAGTCCGCTCGGGATGGTACGGCCCGCGCGGATCGGTACCGCGGAACCAGTCGGGATACTGGCACGACTCCACCTTGATCACGTCGGCGCCGAGATCTCCCATCTGGCGCGTCGCCGTCGGGCCGGCCCAACCCATGGTGAGATCGACGATGCGCAGGCCCTTGAGCGGCAGGGGATCGTCGGATGTCGCCTGTCGCGCTGCGATGCGCTCGCGCGGCTTGAAGCTCGCAATGTCGTCGCTGCCGGCGAGCGGTGCCTTGCCGTTCGCCATCGGCGGCGAGCCGGTGAGATGCTGTGGCAGAACGGGTGCTTCGAACGATCCGCTGCCGATCTGCACTTCGGCGAAGGCGCCGCGCTCGCGATAGTAAGGCTGGCGCAGCAGCTCCTCCATGCTCGGCACCACGGCGAGCGGGATGCGCAGCTCGATACCCTTCTCGAACCAGTATTCGGCGCTCTGTTGCAGCAGGATCGGCTGGAAGATCGCCGCAAGCTCGGCCGAATTGACGGAGCGCGCGAGGCCGTCGGTGAATCTGGTTTCCTTCTCCAGCTCGGGCAGGCCGAGCATCCCGCAGAACGCTGCCCACTGCGCCGGGGTCACCACAGTGACGCCGAGCCAGCCGTCGCTGGTCGGAAAATTGCCGACGGGATAGCCGCGGCCAAAACGGTTGAGCGCGGTGCGCGGGCGCGTGAAGCCGGCCTCCAATGCGAGGCCGGTGTCGAATTCGCTGATATGCAGCATCGCTGCATGGGCGCTGACGGCAAAACGCCGCGCGCAACGCTGGCGATCGTAGAGACCGGCGAGGGTCGGGATGAAAGCGGTGAGGCCGGCCATGATGGAGATGTGCCCGTCGCCCGGCAGCACCGGCGGGCCTTCCTTGGCGCCCACGAGTTTGACGTTGCCGGACAGCGCGCGGCAGATGGCGTCGGTGGCTTCGAAATCCGAATAGAGACCGTTTTCGCCGAACCAGGACATGGCAGTGATGGCGAGGCCTGGATTGTCCCGTCGCAGATCGTCGTGATCGAGGAGCGATCCCGGAATGCTTGCGGGCGCGCGCGCATCGAGCAGCAGATCGCAGCTCTGCAACAGCCGCTTGATCGCAGCGACGTCCGCAGCACTATCGAGATCGGCGATGACGCTATGCTTGTTGGTATTCAGCCAGGCGAAAACGCCGCCTTCGCGTTTGCCGCCGCCGGCATCGATGAGAGGCGCATGCTGGCGCATCGGATCGCCGCCGGGTGGCTCGATCTTGATGACCTCAGCACCGAAATCGGAAAACAGCTTGCCGCAATAATCCAGCTGATCGCCGGACCCAATTTCCACCACGCGCAAATCCGACAGCGGGAGTTCCGACATTCCAATTCCACCCGTTCTTCTTTTCTTGGACGGGCATCATGTCGGGCTGAGCCGATGCGTCAAGTCAGCTTGCAGTGTCGCGCACCGCAGATTTGCCAAGCGCGACGGACATGGCGGAGATCAGCGGCCGCATGAAGAACGCGTCGTCTGCCGGCGTGATCGATGCGCGAAAGCCATAAGCGTGCAGTTCGTCGGAAACGACAGGACCGACCGATGCGATCGGTGTCTTCGCGAGTGCACTGCGCAACTGATCTTCACGTCCATGCGCATGCGCCGCATCGACAAGACGTCGCACCTGACCCGAACTCGTCAGCGCGATCGCATCGATGCGGCTGGCCTCCATCTCGTCGATGGCCGCGAGGATGTTGGTATCGGCCGCCTTGGAATCGTAGACATAGGGCGACACCGTATCCACCGTCGCACCCTGCGCGGCGATCGCGCCGATCAGCGCCGAGTGATCCTTCTCCGGATAAAGCTGCAGCCCGATCCGCCGGCCTTTCAGGTCGTATGTCGCCAGCATCTCGGCAATGCCTTCCGAGGTCGGCTTCTCGGTGGTGATGTCCGGGACGAGGCCGATCTCGCGCAGCGCCTTGCCGGGCTTCGGTCCGCGCGCGAATTTTCGCGATCGGGCCACTGCTGCAACGAACGCAGCTTCGCCACCCTGTTGCCGCACCACCTTGAGGATGCGCCGCAGACCCTCGCCGGTCATTAAGACGAGATCGTCAAAGGGATTGGCGACAAAACGGGCGATCCAGTCCATGACCGGTTGGGGGTCCGGAGCGTCCTCGATGGTGAACATCGGACATTGCAGCACGTCGGCGCCTTTCTCCTTGAGAAGTCTGGAGAATTGCGCCTCTTCGCGGGTTTCCAGGATCAGGATGCGGGTGCCGTCCAGTCGCTCAGCCATATTGGCATCCTTTCATTGACTGCCTGATATTGCAGCGCGCAATTGGATTGGCGCAAGACCGGGCGGGATGATAGAGGAGGGCGAAATTTCCTCTGAATCTCAAGCCAGTAGCCCAGCATGTCGCATCATTTCGTCCTCACCCTGTCGTGCCCGGACCGCCCCGGCATCGTCTCCGCCGTTTCGACCTTCCTCGCCCATAACGGCCAGAACATCGTCGATGCCCAGCAGTTCAACGAGAACGAGACCGGCGTGTTCTTCATGCGCGTGGTGTTCAACGCCGCCGATGTGAATGTCGATCTCACTTCGCTGCAGACCGGCTTCGGCGCCATCGCCGAGCGCTTCAAGATGGTCTGGCTGATGCGCGATCAGGACACCAGGCGCCGCGTGATGATCCTCGCCTCGAAGTCGGATCACTGCCTGGTCGATCTGCTCTATCGCTGGCGCACCGGCGAGCTCGAAATGATCCCGACCGCCATCGTCTCGAACCATCCGCGCGAGACCTATAACGGCATCGATTTCGGCGACATCCCGTTCCACCATCTGCCGATCACCAAGGACACCAAGCGCGAGCAGGAAGCCGCGATCTGGGATCTGGTAAACGAGACCAAGTCCGAACTTGTGGTGCTCGCGCGCTACATGCAGATACTCTCGGATGACATGTCGGCAAAGCTGTCGGGCAAGTGCATCAACATCCATCACTCGTTCCTGCCTGGCTTCAAGGGCGCGCGGCCCTACCACCAGGCCCATGAGCGCGGCGTGAAGCTGATCGGCGCGACCGCACACTATGTCACCAGCGATCTCGACGAAGGTCCGATCATCGAGCAGGACGTCGAGCGCATCAGCCATCGCGACTCGCCGGAAGACCTCGTCCGCAAGGGCCGCGACATCGAGCGCCGCGTACTCGCCCGCGCCGTGCGCTATCACCTCGAGGATCGCGTCATCCTCAACGGCAAGAAGACGGTGGTGTTCACGAACTGAGATCACATTCGACTTGTCGTCACCCGGCTTGACCGGGTGACCCAGTATACTCTGTGACTACGGTGTTTACTGGATCGCCCGGTCAAGCCGGGCGACGACAACAGAGCGTGAAGCTCAATGTATCGCGCTGGCCGATGGCGATGTTGCGGGATCGGGACCACGCGAAGTTGGCCCCTGAGCCTCGCCCTGCAAGATCTCGCGCTGCTTCATATAGGCATCATATTCCGGCGTTCCCGGCCGCGGCGGTGCGTCGGCGGGGAGACCGCCGGCCCATGCCGGGATGAAGTCGGCCATCCCCCCCGCCACGAATGAGCTGATCGATCCGCAGCCGGACAGGCTGCAGGCGAGCAGGGCAAGGCCAAAAGCGGTGGCGAGGCGGTGAAATGCGGGCATTGGGGCAACACGGTGAGAGTAAGTGGGTGAACACTCACCAATATGGGGCCGTTTCCGAAAAGTTGAAGGTACCCCGAGCGGGCCAGCGAAACTTTTGCTTCGGGGGCCGTTTGAGCCTCGTGAGGTCGCCGTAGGGCGGATTAGGCGTAGCCGTAATCCGCCGGCCGAGGTCATGGCGGAGACTCCGCGGCGGATTACGCCTTTGGCTAATCTGCCCTACGGGTCTTTCCCTTCCGCACCTGCACCGCATTGACCGCCGGCGTCTGTGCCAGCAACCGCCGCAACAGATCGATCAGCACCTCCACCTCGTCCGGCTTCAGGCAATCCAGCAGCACGCCTTCGCGGTCCAGCGCCAGTTCGATGATCCTGTCATGCAGCGCGCGGCCGGCCTTGGTCATCACGATGATGCGCTTGCCGTCGCCCTGATCGACCACGGTGACATTGCCGCCGTCGGCGAGCGACTTCAGCGTCCGGCTCACCAGCCCCTTGTCGAGGTCGAAATACTGGCAGATCTGCTGCGCCGTGCAGGCATCCTCGCTGGCGAGCTTGGACAGGATGCGCCATTCGGTGACGCCGACGCCGAATTCGCGGCGATAGGCGCTGGATGCGCCGCCGGCCAGCTTGTTGGCCAGGAAGTTGATCAGGGCAGGGACGTATCGGGTATGATTGATGACCGGCTTCGTCATGTGAACTGAATTGCCCTGCAAAGGTCTCGAAACAGCGGCGTCATGGCGGCTTGCTAGACTTTAGAACTACGCCGCGATGCAGCGGAATGACGCAGTTCACCAGTCCGTTGCGCATTGTCAAGGCGAGTGTTGACACGTCAACATGGCTTCGATATCGCGGACCGACGTTGATGGGGACGACGATCTTCCGGCCAACAAGAGCCGACATCACGCAGAGGAGGAGGAGACGATGCTGAGGACCTTCATTTCCGGAGCGGTGGCTGCCGCCAGCCTGATCGCGCTCGGTGCGGTGGCGAGCGCACAGGAGACCGTGAAGATCGGTCTGATCGTACCGATGACCGGCGGCCAGGCGTCCACCGGCCAGCAGATCAACAATGCCATCAAGCTCTATCAGCAGAAGAACGGCGACACCGTCGCCGGCAAGAAGGTCGAGGTCATCCTGAAGGACGACGCGGCGCTGCCGGACAACACCAAGCGCCTCGCACAGGAACTGATCGTCAACGAGAAGGTCAACATCATCGCCGGTTTCGGCGTGACCCCGGCGGCGCTTGCCGCCGCGCCGCTGGCGACCCAGGCCAAGGTGCCCGAGATCGTGATGGCCGCCGGCACATCGATCATCACCGAGCGCTCGCCCTATATCACCCGCACCTCCTTCACCCTCGCGCAGTCCTCCACCATCATCGGCGACTGGGCCGCGAAGAACGGCATCAAGAAGGTGGCGACGCTCACCTCGGACTACGCGCCGGGCAATGACGCGCTCGCCGCCTTCAAGGAACACTTCACCGCCGGCGGCGGTGCCGTCGTCGAGGAAGTGAAGGTGCCGCTGGCCAATCCGGACTTCGCGCCGTTCCTGCAGCGCATGAAGGATGCCAAGCCCGACGCGATCTTCGTCTTCGTGCCGGCCGGGCAGGGCGGCAATTTCATGAAGCAATATGCCGAGCGTGGTCTCGACAAGTCTGGCATCAAGGTGATCGGACCCGGCGACGTCATGGATGACGATTTGCTCAACGGCATGGGCGACGCTGCCCTCGGCGCCGTCACCGCCCATATCTATTCGGCCGCGCATCCCTCGGCGATGAACAAGGCATTCGTCGCCGACTACAAGAAGGCCTTCGGCACCCGTCCGGGCTTCATGGCCGTCGGCGGCTGGGACGGCATCCATCTGGTCTATGAGGCGCTCAAGAAGACCGGCGGCAAGGCCGATGGCGACAGCCTGATGGCTGCGATGAAGGGCATGAAGTGGGAAAGCCCGCGCGGCCCGATCTCCATCGATCCGGAAACCCGCGACATCGTGCAGAACGTCTATATCCGCGAAGTGAAGAAGGTGGATGGCGAATTGTACAATGTGGAATTCGCGACCTTCGAGGCGGTGAAGGATCCCGGCAAGACGAAGAAGTAACCTAGCTCCGTCCTCATCCTGAGGAGCCCGCGTCAGCGGGCGTCTCGAAGGATGGTGCCGCGATCGATGCCCTCGTGCTTCGAGACGGCCCTGCGGGCCTCCTCAGCATGAGGGCATCACCACTTTGAAGCGAAAACATCCATGACCCTCCTCACCATCCTGTTCGACGGCGTCGCCTACGGCATGTTGCTGTTCGTGCTCGCATGCGGGCTGGCGGTGACGCTGGGGCTGATGAATTTCGTCAATCTCGCCCATGGCGCCTTTGCCATGGCGGGCGGCTATATCTGCGCCATCCTGGTCAATCGCATCGGCTGGCCGTTCTTCGCCGCGCTTCCCATCGCCTTCGTCGCCAGCGCGCTGATCGGTGCGGTGATGGAGCGCTCGCTGTATCGGCATCTCTACAACCGCAGCCATCTCGACCAGGTGCTGTTCACCATCGGCCTCGTTTTCATGGCGGTGACGGCCACGGACTATTTCATGGGCTCGTCCCAGACCTTCATCAAGCTGCCGGATTATCTGCAGGGCCAGATCGACTTGTTCGGCATCGGCGTCGGCCGCTATCGCCTGATGATCATCGTGATCTGCGGCCTGCTCACCATCGCGCTGCAGATGATCCTGTCGAAGACGCGGTTCGGCAGCCGGCTGCGCGCCGCGGTGGACGATCCGCGCGCCGCCTCCGGTCTTGGCATCAATGTGCCGCAGGTCTTTGCCTTCACCTTTGCGTTCGGTTGCGGCCTTGCGGGCATGGGCGGCGCGCTCGGCGCCGAGATACTCGGCCTCGATCCGTATTTCCCGCTGAAGTTCATGATCTACTTCCTGATCGTGGTCACCGTCGGCGGTTCCTCCAGCATCACCGGCCCGTTCATGGCCTCGCTGCTGCTGGGCATCGGCGACGTCGCCGGCAAATATTACGTGCCGACCCTCGGCGCTTTCGTCATCTACACGCTGATGATCGTCATCCTGCTGTGGCGTCCCAACGGCCTGTTCGGCCGCGCGGCGGCGAGGTAGGGCCATGAGCGCGGATTCCACCACGCATCCCGAAGTCGCCACCGTCGCCATGGCGAGCGCGCGCTGGCGCTGGCCCGAGGTCGCGTTCTGGCTGCTCGCGGCCGGCTGCATCCTGCTATTCCCGAACCGCTACCTCATCCTCACCGAGATCGCCTGGCTCGCGCTGTTCGCGCTCTCGCTCGACATGATCCTCGGCTATGCCGGCATCGTCTCGCTCGGCCACGCCGCCTTCTTCGGCTTCGGCGGGTATTGCGCGGGCTTGCTGGCGTTGCATGGCATGGTCAAGGAGCCGGTGCTGGCGCTGATCGTGTCCGGTCTCGCCGCCATGCTGCTCGGCTTCGTCACCAGCTTCCTGGTGATGCGCGGCTCGGACCTGACGCGGCTGATGGTGACGCTCGGTATCGCGCTTCTTCTGCGCGAACTCGCCAACAAGTTCTCCAACATCACCGGCGGTTCCGACGGCCTGCAGGGCATCGAGATGCAGCCGATCCTCGGCCTGTTCTCGTTCGACATCTTCGGCAAGGTCGGCTTCATCTATTGCCTTGTCGTGCTGTTCGTCCTGTTCCTGCTGGCGCGGCGCATCGTGCACTCGCCGTTCGGCTTGTCGGTGCGGGCGATCCGCAACAATCCGCTGCGCGCCTCGGCCATCGGCATTCCCGTCAATCGCCGCCTGATCGCCATCTATACGGTGGCGGCCTTCTATGCCGGCGTCGCTGGTGCGCTATCGACGCAAACCACCGCGCTGGCCTCGCTCGACGGTTTTGCCTTCGACCGCTCTGCCGATCTGCTGCTGGTGCTGATCATCGGCGGCACCGGCTATCTCTATGGTGGGTTGATCGGGGCGGTGATCTTCAAGCTGATGCAGGAATTCTTCTCCACCATCACGCCGCAGTTCTGGCAGTTCTGGATCGGCGCCGTGCTGGTGGTGATCGTGCTGATCGGCCGCGAGCGGCTGCATCGCTGGGCAATGTTCCTGCCGCGGCTGGTGATGCAGACCTTCGCGAAAGGGCGGGGCCGATGACCGCGCTCGCACTGGAAACCGTGCATCTGGAAAAATCCTTCGGCGGATTGCGCGTCACCCGCGACCTCAGCCTGAAGGTTGCGGCCGGCGCGCGCCATGCCCTGATCGGTCCCAATGGCGCGGGCAAGACCACGGTCATCAATCTGCTCACCGGCGTGCTAAAACCGAATGGCGGCCGCATCCTGCTGCAGGGCGCTGATATCACCGACTTGCCGGTTCACAAGCGCGTGCTGCGTGGGCTGTCGCGCACCTTCCAGATCAACCAGCTCTATCCCGATCTGACGCCGCGCGAGACCGTCGGCCTCGCTGTATCCGAGCGTCTCGGCCATGGCGGCGACTGGTGGCGCCTGATGGGCACGCGCCGCGACGTCAATGACGAGATCGCCGAGAATCTCGCCCGCTTCCACCTCATCGATGTCATGAACGAGCGCACCGCGACGTTGCCTTACGGCAAGCAGCGCCTGCTGGAAATCGCCGTCGCCATTGCCAGCAAGCCGCGCGTGCTGCTGCTCGACGAGCCCGCCGCCGGCGTGCCGGAAAGCGAGCGGCACGACATTCTCGCCGCAGTCGCCGGCCTGCCGCGCGACGTCACCGTATTGTTGATCGAGCACGACATGGATCTCGTATTCTCCTTCGCCGACCGTATCTCGGTTCTGGTGAACGGTGCCATGCTGGTGGAAGGCGCGCCCGATGAAGTGGCGCGCGATCCGCAGGTGAAGGCGGTGTATCTGGGCGAGGGCGCCGATGTCTGAGCTTCTCGCCATCCATAACCTGCGCGCTGGTTATGGTGAAGCCGTCGTCATTCCAGACATGTCGCTGTCGCTCGGCGAAGGGCAGGTGCTGGCGCTGCTCGGCCGCAATGGCACCGGCAAGACGACGCTGATCAATTCCATTGTCGGCGTCACCCGGCGTTTCAGCGGCACCATCAAACTCGGCGCCCGCGATCTCACCACACTGCGCGCCGACCAGCGCGCCCGTGCCGGCATCGGCTGGGTGCCGCAGGAGCGCAACATTTTCCGCTCGCTCACAGTGGAAGAAAACATGACCGCGGTGGCGCAGCCGGGGCCGTGGACCGTGAAAAAGGTCTACGAGATGTTTCCGCGTCTCGAGGAGCGCAAAGGCAATTTCGGCAACCAGCTCTCCGGCGGCGAACAGCAGATGCTGGCGGTGGGCCGTGCGCTGGTGCTCAATCCGAAAGTGTTGCTGCTGGACGAACCGACCGAAGGCCTCGCCCCGATCATCGTCGAGGAATTGCTGGCCGCCATAGGCAAGATTTCACGAACGGGCGGCATCTGTTCCATCATCGTGGAGCAGAATGCGCGAAAGATTTTGGGGCTGGCTGACCGTGTCGTGATATTGGAACGTGGCACGATCGTGCATGATGCGACCAGCGCGGAGCTGAAGACCGACCCTGGCGTGCTCGACCATTTTCTCGGTGTCGCCGGTGCGGCCGGTCATAACAAACATCAAGCCGGACCTTCCGGCGCATCCATCAACTGATCATCTGGGAGTACCACATGCAGAGAACAAAAGCCCCGTTCCGCGCCGATGAAGTCGGCAGCCTGCTTCGCCCGGCTTCGATCAAGGAGGCGCGTGCCAAGCTGGAGAAGGGCGAGATCACCGCCGCCGATCTGCGCAAGGTCGAGGATCTCGAAATCGAGAAGGTGGTGCATCGCCAGGCCTCGCTCGGCCTCAAACTCGCCACCGATGGCGAATTCCGCCGCTCCTGGTGGCATTTCGATTTCCTCGCCAAGCTGACCGGCTGCGAACTCTATCATCCCGACACCGGCATCCAGTTCACCGGTGTCGAGACGCGCCATGACTCCGTGCGCGTGATCGGCAAGCTGGATTTCCCCGACGATCATCCGATGCTCGATCACTTCCGCTTCCTCAAGCGCCATGCCGACATCGCCGGGGTCGCGGCGAAGATGACCATCCCGTCGCCGGCCGTGCTGCATTTCCGCGGTGGCCGCAAGGCGATCTCCAAGGAGGTCTATCCGGACATCGACGTGTTCTTCGAGGATCTCGCAAAAACCTATCGCAAGGCCGTGAAGGCCTTCTATGATGCCGGCTGCCGCTATCTGCAGTTCGATGACACCGTGTGGGCCTATCTCTGCTCGGAAGACGAACTCAACAAGGTGCGCGCCCGCGGCGAGGATGCCGACAATCTGCAGCAGATCTATTCGCGCATCATCAATTACGCCATCGCCGATCGCCCCGCCGACATGGTGATCACCACCCATGTCTGCCGCGGCAATTTCCGCTCCACCTGGATTTCCTCGGGCGGCTATGAGCCGGTGGCGGAAACGCTGCTCGCCGGCACCAATTACGACGGCTACTTCCTGGAATACGACAGCGACCGCGCCGGCGGCTTCGAGCCGCTACGTTTCCTCCCGAAGGGCAACAAGGTCGTCGTGGTCGGCGTCATCACCTCGAAATTCGGCGAACTGGAAAAAAAGGAAGACGTTCTGGCTCGCCTCAAGGAAGCGGCAAAATTCGCGCCGCTCGACCAGCTCGCCGTCTCCCCCCAATGCGGCTTCGCCTCGACCGAAGAAGGCAACATCCTCAGCGAGGATGAGCAGTGGGCCAAACTGAAGCTCGCGGTGGACGTCGCGAACGAGATTTGGGGGAAGTAAAAGCCCGGTCCCTATTGATGTGACAGATCCGCTCGATCTGGTGTCCAGGCCATCTTCCTTGCCCGGTTGGGTGAGGCGGATGGCTTCGTCATTTCTGGCGAGGATGTTTGTGGTTACGCAACAGACCCGCGTCTTCGCTGAGCCGAAGGAACTGCTCGGCGAATGGTAGCAGTTCCCATCGAATGCAGGTGCTTGAGCGTCAAAGTTATTCGGCTTGGCCTTGATCCCGGTCCCGGCAAGCGCCTCCGCGTGATCGCGATACGTACGCTCGCCCGTCGGCGAGAGCGGGCTAACGCGGGCGAAGGAAGTTGGATTTATCGATAATCATTAATTCTTTATCGATCCGCCCAGTTCATGCATAATTGGGCATTGGATCGGAGCGCTCGATAGATGGCTGCACTTCTCGATATGACGCAACGCATCTCGCTGTGGAGCAATCGCCTGCGCCGTGTGCTCGGCGCCGTCTTGATCGCGCTGCCGCTTTTGGCGATAGCAGCGTTGCTGGCCAGCCGCTCGTTTGGTGGCGTGGTGTATCTGGGCGACATCGCGAGGCTCGATCTTTCAACGATGCCGGCCGCCGCCGCACTGGTCGCATCCTTCGGCGCATTGGTCGATCTGGCCTTGCGTCTGCTCCCACTGCTGTTCCTGCGGAGCCTGCTCGGATTCTGGGCATGCGGCAGTCTTCTTTCGCAAGCGTCGGCGCATATGCTTCAACTGACAGGAATCACGATCGCACTGGGAGCATTCGGCGGTCTCGTTATCGCTCCACTAACGAGCCTTCTGGTCAATGCGACAACGGGTACCGAAACGCTTCCGATGACCGTCGGGATCGATTTGGCGCCGCTCATTGCCGGCGGCGTCATCTATCTGGTCGGCATGGTGATGCGGGAGGCAGCGCGTATCGCCGAAGAAGCCGCGCTGACCATCTGACCATGATCATCGTAAACCTCGACGTCATGCTGGCCCGACGAAAGATGCGCCTCGGAGAACTCGCCGAGGCGGTCGGCATCTCGATCCAGAACCTGAGCGTGCTTAAGACGGGGAAGGCGAAGGCAATCCGTTTCACCACGCTCAATGAGATCTGCCGGGTCCTCGCATGTCAGCCGGGCGATATTCTTGTGTTCGAGCCGGGTCCGCCAGATCTCGATCCAGAATCCGAAACGGACTGACGGCTCATTCGACCGCCGCAACGGTTTGCGGAGTTGTCGCCGCCGGCTTGGCTCATGACATGAATGAAGCCGGACCAATCTCGATCGGCCCGGCTTCAGATGGTGCAATCTGCAAGACTCTAGAATCTGAAGTTCACCCCGGCACGCACCGTGTGATCGCCGAAATTGTTCTTCTTCGTGGTGCCGCCAATGACCGATGTCACGTTGTCGAAGCGCGAATAATCGTATTCGAGTCCGATCGATATATTCTTGAGTAGCGCGTATTCGATGCCCGCGCCAAAGTCATAGCCGCTCTTCCATTTGTTGCCGGAGGTCACCGTTCCGCCGGCCTTGAACTGCACGACATTGTAGCCCACAAGGCCATAAATTAACGTGCGATCCATAGCCACGCCTGCACGGAATCGGGCGCCGCTGTTCCAGGTCTGCTTGAGCGTGCCGCCGTCGCCGATATCGGCAGTGGGACCGCCCAGATGCCCCGCATCGGCTTCGGCACCAAGCACAAATGTGCCGAATTGCCGATTGTAGCCCACGCGCACTCCGGCCGAATAAACACCTGCATAAAACCCGGTCCAATCGTAGGCGGGCGGGAGGGCTGCCTTGGTGTAGGGCTGACCATGGTCAGCAGCAGACGCCGCATCTCTCATCAGTCCGGATGCCGCAGCGGCAACCAGCATCATAAAGCCCATTCGCCTCATCATTCCCAAACTCCAGATCGCGTTGCGTATGGCCCGTTACGAAAACGGGCTTGATGCCAGCAAGCAGCACCCCGCAGGCACGGTGTGTCCGTGCGCGGCTCGCGAGCGCTCCACGTTTGGTGGACGGCTGTTTGCTTGGCTATGCAGACATTGGCACAAGCGAACTCGTTGTTCAATTAAAATATCATGATAAACATGAAATATTGACCCTTATCCAAGATGGGCCTGAGTCGGCAATGGCAGCCGCGGTCGTCAGGCGCGACACCATCGCTCCCCTTCAGCTTGGATTTCACGCTGCAGGCTCAACGTCTGCAGATGAGGACAAAGGGAGAGGGCCAAAACGGCGGCCAGCGCGTCATCAAGGCCGTGTTCGGCCGGATGTGGGCCGTCTTGCTTGGTCGGGCTATGATGGAATTCGCCAGGGTGTCTTCGGCTGAAATCGCGCCTTCAGGCATTCGACAAAGTGCGACACGCGGGCCGAGACGCCGCGGCGTGCCGGCACCAGAGCCAGAATATCGGCGCCTTCGAACTCGTGGTCATTGAACAGCCTGCGCAGTTCGCCGCGCTTGATCGAAGGCGCTACGTCCCATTCCGACCTGAGAGCGATACCCAGGCCCGCAGCAGCCCATTCGCGAACGACCTCGCCATTATTGCTCGTCAGTGCCGGACTTATTCGAAGAGTCTCCCATCGCCGGGATGATGCTTTCCGATTTTTGTAACGCCAAAGCGTCACGTCTTCTTCGTTTTCGCGCAAGGATAAGCATGCATGCTCCGTCAGGTCCCGGGGATGCGCCGGCGTTCCGCATCGCTTGAGATAAGCGGGACTGGCGCAAACCCAGCGTGCATTACGCGCGAGAAGATGAGCGATCCACGACGAGTCGCGGATCGCGCCGATATGGATCACGACGTCGGCATCAACATTGCCGTTCCAGGGGGCTTCTGCGAGATCCAGCGTTGCACGCACCTGCGGGTAGTTGTGCGCAAACGCCGCCATGACAGGCGCGACGTGGACACGGCCGAAGCCGAACGGCGCAACAACCCTCAGAGAGCCGGCAAATGCTCCTCCGCGCAAACTATCAGCGAGGCCTTCGACACGGGACAGCATCGAGTGCGCCTCATGCACCAGCTGCTCGCCTTCCGGCGTGAAGCGGAGTCCGCGCGAGTTGCGCACCACGAGATTCACCCCGAGGGTGGCCTCCAGTTTCTTCAGCCGCATGGACAGAGCCGGTGGCGTGACATCGAGCGCGCGCGCGGCCGCACTCAGCGACCCGGTCCGGCTCAGGGCTGCCACAAAACGCAGGTCATCCAGCGTGATCATTCAATTTTCCTGAACGGATGAGGTAATTCTACTTAAACACAACTGACGATCAAGCTGATAGAGGTTCGATATGACAATGCCACGCGCCGTTCTTTTCGATCTTCTCACCGCGCTCCTGGATTCCTGGAGCGCCTGGAATGCAGCAGCCGGATCCGAGACCGCAGGCCGGACATGGCGGGCGGAGTATCTCCGTCTGACATACGGCTGCGGATCCTATGTCCCCTATGAGGACCTGGTCCGGCAGGCCGCGATCACGACGGGCCTTCCGGCTTCGGTCGCCGACGCGCTCGAAGCAGGCTGGGAGTCCTTGCCGGTGTGGAGTGGCGCCCAGGCGGCACTCGACCGGTTGGCAGGACGGACGCGTCTCGCCGTCGTCACGAATTGCTCGACACGTCTCGGACGCATGGCCGCCGCCCGTCTGCATACGCAGTGGGATGTGGTGGTCACTGCCGAGGAAGCCGGCTTCTACAAACCCGACACGCGTCCCTATCGTCTCGCTCTGGACATGCTGGGCGTATCGGCCGCGGACGCCGCCTTCGTCGCAGGCTCCGGCTATGACGTCTTCGGCACATCGGCCGTCGGGCTGCGCACCTATTGGCACAACCGCGTGGGCCTGACGCGTCCGGACGGCGCACCGGTGGCCGAACGCGAATCCGCAGACCTTGATGATCTCATTCCGTGGCTGGAGGATTTTTCATGATAGCTCGCGCGCTGGCAGCCTTGTTTGCCGTTGGACTGAACCTGTCTGCGGCGGTGGCTCAGGGTTTTCCCGACAAGCAACTGACGTTGATCGTTCCGTTTCCTGCGGGTGGCCCGAGCGATGCGCTTGGCCGGTCCGTGGCGCAAGCGATGGCCGAGCACCTGAAGCAATCCGTTATCGTGGAGAATATCGGCGGCGCCAGCGGCAGCATCGGCTTGACCAAGATGATCAAGGCTCCGGCGGATGGATACACGCTCGGCTTCGGCACCATCGGGACCCATGTGGCGAATGTCGCGCTGTTCAAGAAGCTGCCTTACGATCCGGTCGCCGACTTTGAACCTGTGGGTCTTGCCGGGATGGCGTCGACGCTTCTCGTTGCGCGAAAGGATCTGCCCGTTTCCAACCTGCAGGACTTCGTTGCCTATGCCCGCGCCAATCGCGAGAAACTCACTTATGGCAGTGCCGGCGTCGGATCGATTTCGCACTATGCCTGCGTTGTGCTGCTGTCGAACCTGAAGTTGAACATCACGCACATTCCGTATCGCGGCGTTGCACCGGCGATGAACGATCTCATGGGTGGTCATGTGGACTTCATGTGCGACCAGACCACTACGGCATTGCCGCAAGTGCAGGGCGGAACGGTCAAGGCCATCGCGGTGCTGGGCGATCAGGCCCTGCCTCAGGTGCCGCAGGTGTCCACGGCAGCAGCCGCAGGCTATCCGGATGTGAACCTGCGCTCCTGGAATGCGATATTCGTGCGCAAGGGAACGCCCGCGCCCATTCTTCACAAGCTGAATGAGGCGCTGCGTGCCGCCATCGCCGATCCGGATGTCGCGCGGCAGATGACGGCGGTCGGCGTCGAATTGCCCCAGGGTGCAAATCTCGAACCCGGCGCTGTCAGCGCACTGATCGCCCGAGGGCTGGAGCACGACGTGCCCGTGCTGCGCGCCAAGGGCGAATATCTGGACTGAACATGACATTTCTTCAGGATATCGAAACGCCCGCCGCCATCATCGACGCGGTGCGCATGCAGCGGAACATCGCCCGCATGCAGGACCGGATGAATGACCTTGGCGTCAGTTTCCGCCCTCACGTGAAAACGACGAAATGCGTTGCCGTTGCCGACCGGCAGCGCGCCGCTGGTGCCAACGGCATCACTGTCTCGACCTTGCGTGAAGCGGAAGAGTTCTTTGCGGCAGGATATGACGACATTCTCTATGCGGTCTGCATCACGCAGCATAAACTCGGCCGTGCCCGACAATTACGGGAGCAGGGCTGCCGTCTCACCATTCTCGTCGACACGGTCGAGATCGCGCAGGCCATCGTCGAAACACAGTCGCGTAACAGCGATCCCTTTGAAGTTCTGATCGAGGTCGATACCGACGGACACCGCTCCGGCGTCGGTCCCGAAGATGCACGACTGATCGAGATCGCTCGCGTTCTTCACGCCGGCGGCCTCACGCTTCGCGGGGTGCTGACTCATGCCGGAAACTCCTACGAGCTGAACGATCCGGAGGCCCTGCAGCAACTCGCAGAGCAGGAGCGCGCTTTGAGCGTTCGCGCGGCGGCGCGACTTCGTGCTGCCGGTTTCTCCTGTCCCGTTGTCAGCGTCGGATCGACTCCGACTGCACTGTCGGCCCGAGCCTTGGATGGCGTGACGGAGGTCCGCTCCGGCGTGTATGTGTTCTTCGACCTGTTCATGACAAATGTCGGCGTCTGCACGATCGGCGATATCGCTTTGTCCGTGCTGACCACCGTAATCGGTCATCAGCCGGATAAGGGCTGGATCATTGTGGATGCCGGATGGATGGCCATGAGCCGGGATCGCGGTACGGCCCGTCAAGCTCACGATTATGGATATGGAGTTGCATGCGATGTGGAGGGCGAGCCGCTCAAGGACGGCGTCGTCATGATCGCAGCAAACCAGGAACACGGGATTCTGGCCGCGCCGACTGGAAGCACGGCTTCCCTTAGCGATCGCTTTCCGATCGGCACACGACTTCGAATCCTTCCGAACCACGCCTGCGCAACCGGAGCGCAGTTCTCGCAGTACCATACCGCCGTGGACGGTGCCGTTGTGACCTGGAAGCGCTTCAATGGCTGGTGAAATCAACCACGATGCGTCTCATGGATTGGCAGCGCCCGGAGGGCACTATAGCCATGCGGTGAGTACCGGCGGTCTGGTCTTCGTGTCCGGGCAATTGCCGATCGCTCCCGATGGTACGAAGCTCTCGGACCGGAATTTCGAGCAACAGGCGCGTCAGGCACTGGCCAATGTCGCAGCCGCCCTGGCATCGGCAGCAACGAGGATCGACGAGCTCGTTCAGGTTCGCGTCTACGTCACGGATATCAACGACTGGCCCGTCTTCGACAGGGTTTATGCCGAATGGATCGGCGCTGTCAGGCCAGCCCGCGCGGTCGTTCCCGTGCCGGCTCTTCACTATGGTTTCCGTATCGAGATCGAGGCCGTGGCAAGTGTAGTGCGGGAGGGCGGATCAGCGAAGCGTCATCCGCCTGACGGTCACGGCTTCGCTAATTGTGGAGTCTCAATAGGTGGTCCCCGGATAGGCCGAGGCGGCTGATGGGTGGTTTCGCGTTCAGGCTAGCATGCGGACGATGCCAGTTGTAGCGATGCAGCCAGAACGGCAGCTCGCTGGCCCGCTGATCTGATGTCTCATAGGCGCGAGCATAAGCCCATTCACGCGGCGCGGTCTGGATGAAGCGCTCGGCCTTGCCGTTGGTTTGGGGCCGATACGGCTTGGTAAAGATGTGCTGGAGGCTGAGCCTCGCGCATGATCTTGCGAAAGCTTTGGCGCGGTAGCAGGAACCATTGTCGGTCATGATGCGGCGACCTTGACGCCAAGGCTGCGATAATAAGCGACAACAGCTTCGAGGAAGGTAATGGCGCTCTCCTTCTTTTCGTCGGGGATCTGCGAAAGGCTAACGTGGGGTGCATCGTCGATGGCGACATGGACGCATTCGTGACCTGGCCGCGGCTGTCGTCGTTGCGACGATGGCCGCTGATGCGATGGCCGATCCGATTGAATCTGAGGAGCTTTTTGATGTCGATATGGATGAGTTCAACGGGGTGCTCGCGCTCATAGCGCCGCGCCGGCTCGGCCGGTCCAAAAGCATAGAGATGGCGCAGACCAAGGTGATGCAGCACCCGGCTCACTGTTGCCGGTGACATCCCGACTTCCCTGGCAATGAATTTGCCGGGCATGGGCTGGCGGCGCAGCGCCTCGATCCGATCGACCACCGTCTGAGGCGTCGGATTGCACAGGCGATGCGGCTCTGAAGAGCGATCCTGAAGCCCCGTCACACCTTCCTGATTGAAGCGGCGGCACCATTTGCGCACGGTCCGCGGGTGGACGCCTGCGGTATGTGCGGCGGCCTTCAGCGTCTGCCCGCTCTCGATCTGCCGCACCATATGCTCTCGACCGCGCGGCGTAAGTCCGGCATTCTGATGGATATTCATCCGGTTTCTTTTGTGGCTGCTAAAGCTTCGACTACTTTAGCTCCCACGACCGGGAAGGGATGGACAACCTGTAGAAGGCTCACAGCTAGGCCACACGCGCGACTTCAGGGCCGCTACCCAGCTTCTCATCACAATCCGGAAGGCCGAAGTTCCGGAGAGTGCCCTTGCGCTGGATTGCAATTTGGGCGAAGCAGGCCTCTAAACTGGATCCGACGAAGCCTGAGGGTGATGTGAATTTTGCCGGGGATTTCCTACGCAGATATCTTGACATAACGCCGGCAGCGCTCGCGCTTGAGCGTGCCATTGAGTGCGATATTCAATCGCGCAACGAATGGCACGAACCTGTTCTCGATATCGGCTGTGGCGATGGCTTGTTCGCCAAGATGCTGTGCACCGGGCAGATTTCAACAGGTATCGATCCGAACGCTTCCGAAGTCGACTGTGCAAAGGAAACGGGCGCCTATCAGGAACTGATCGTGTGCTTCGGCGACAGCATTCCAAAGCCTGATGGAAGCTACGCCACGATTGTGTCCAATAGCGTTCTTGAACATATTCCTGACCTTCTTCCCGTGCTCAAGGAAGCGCATCGGCTGTTGTCCGACGATGGCCGCTTCTACATCACGGTGCCATCGGACAGGCTGGAGCTGGCGACGGCGCCGGCCCGGCTCCTGTCAGCTTTGGGGCTGGACGCCCTCGCGCGGCGCTATGGAAGATTCTACAATCGCTTCTGGCGGCACCATCACGCTTACGACGACGACGGGTGGCGACGTCTCTTCAACGCCGCAGGTCTGGAGGTCGTTGAGCATATCGCCTATGTGCCACGCGATTTGTCGACCGCATATGACCTCATGACGGCGCTGGCATTGCCGGGGCTCGTGGCGAAGAAAGTGTTCAATCGGTGGATTTTGCTGCCGGGTATTCGTCCGCTGTATGCTGGAGCCGTCGCTCGCGCTCTGGAGACGCTTAGGCGCTCTCTTAACCGTGGAGACGGGTGTCTGTTTTTCTACGCGTTAAAGAAAACAACGCAGCAATCCTGAAGATAAATTCAACCGATGCATCGCACGTCATGACCTTGGAAAATAGCAGCCGCAAGAAAGTCGCTCTCATCACGGGCGTGACCGGACAGGACGGCTCTTATCTCGCCGAACTGCTTCTCGAGAAGGGCTACATCGTTCACGGCGTGAAGCGACGCTCTTCATCTTTCAATACCGAGCGCATCGATCATCTCTATCATGACCGGCATGAAGATGATGTTCGCCTGTTTCTCCACTATGGCGATATGACCGACAGTACCAATCTCATTCGCTTGGTGCAGGCTACGCAGCCGACGGAAATCTATAATCTGGCCGCTCAGAGCCACGTTCATGTTTCCTTTGAAACGCCGGAATATTCCGCCAACGCCGACGCGCTAGGAACGCTTCGCCTGCTTGAGGCCATTCGGATATTGAACCTCGAGAAAACAACTCGGTTCTACCAGGCGTCGACGTCGGAGCTCTATGGCAATACGCCGGAGCGGCCGCAATCAGAGCTTACTCCCTTTAGGCCGCGTAGCCCTTACGGGGCCGCCAAGATCTATGCCTACTGGATCACCGTAAATTATCGCGAGTCGTACGGCATCCACGCCTCCAATGGCGTTCTCTTCAATCATGAGAGCCCTCGGCGCGGTGAAACATTCGTTACGCGCAAGATCACGCGGGCCGTAGCCGCGATCCAGCTCGGGATGCAGGACAAGATTTTTCTCGGAAATCTCGATGCTTCGCGCGATTGGGGGCATGCGCGCGACTATGTGGAAGGCATGTGGCTGATGCTGCAACAACCGCAGCCGGATGACTATGTGTTAGCCACAGGAAAGACGTATACCGTACGTGAATTCGTCGAGAAGGCCTTCCGGCATGTCGGGCGGGAGATCATCTGGCGCGGCACGGGTGTCGACGAGCGCGGTATTGATGCGTCGTCGAACAAGGTCCTGGTGGAAGTGCACCCGGAATATTTCCGCCCGGCAGAGGTCGACTATCTCCTGGGCGATGCCAGCAAGGCGATGCAGAAGCTCGGCTGGCGTCACAGGACGTCCTTGGACGAGCTGGTGCGTGAGATGATGGATCACGATCTCGGAACAATCGGGAAGTCGATTTAGGCGACGTCTTTTCGATATCTGTTCGATCGGGCGATGCTGATCCGCAGTTTGATGGCAGACAGGCTGTAAGTGCGGATCATTCGTAGCCAGTTCGATTTGCTCTTGCCGGTTCCGCGAAGCAGGTAGGAACTCGGTATTTCGACGATGGAGCAGCCGGCCTGCTGGGCGAAATGGAGGAGTCTGAAGTAGTACTCACCATAGCCATAGAAAATCTCGTCGAGTGGCAGCTTCAAGACAACGTTACGATGCGCCGTGAAATAGCCACCCAGGTTGTCCTGAACCTGGGTGCCGATCATGGCGCGCAGGCTCCAGTTGAAAACCATGCTGGCTACGTAGTGGAATGTATCGACCATCCGTCCGCCAGCACAGAAGCGTGAACCGCTGACGATGTCGAAGATCTCGCCGACGTGCAAAAGGCGAGGAATGTCTGCCGGATTGTGGGTTAGGTCGCTATCCATCACGATGATGCGCGTTCCGTTCGCACGCTCGATGCCGTCACGGATGGATTTTGCGAAGCCGCGGTCGGTGGTTCGGAGGATGGCCCTGACCCGAGGGTCTTGCGCAGCGCGTTGTCGTGCCAGCTCATACGTGCCGTCCGGACTGTTGTCGTCCATAACGAGTATTTCGTAGCTGAAGCCCGGCGGAACTGCGGTCTGGATGCTGTCGATCAATGGCAGAATGTTGCCGGCTTCATTATAGGTCGGAAGCACGATTGAGATATTGCAGCTTGCGTTCGACATGATTCAGCGCGCTGCCAGGGAACGAAGTTCTGCACAGATGTAGTCGATCTGGTCGTTTGTCAGATCTGCAAATGTGGGCAGGCTGAGGACCCAGCGTCCAAGTTGGTCGCTCACGGCAAATGGCTGCTTCGCAAAGTAAGTCATTTCTGAGGGGGGTTGAAAGCCTGGTCGCGTCTCGATGCCCTTGGCAGCAAGCGCCGCCGCGACGGCATCGCGGCCTTGCGGAAATACATCGGGAGAAAGCAACACACCAATCGCCCAGATGAGTGCAGAGGAATTAGCGGTTGGGTGCTGAAGCGTCGCGCCATCGATCCGTTTGAGTGCGGTCTTGTATCGGTCCCACACGCGTGTTCGTTCCGACGCGATATGCGCGATGTGTTCGAACTGCGCGCATCCAAGCGCAGCCTGTAAGTTGGTCATGCGAAAGTTGTTTCCCGGGACCTCGTGCCAGTAGTGCCTTTCACGGCGCAAGCCATGGCTACGGTAAAGGCGAGCTATACCTGCGACGTCGTCATCGTCCGTTGTGACAAGTCCGCCTTCACCGGTGGTGATCGTCTTCGTTGCGTGGAAAGAAAACGTGTTGATCCTTCCAAGCGTCCCGACCGCTTTACTTCCAATGCGAGACCCCAGCGCCTCTGCGGCGTCTTCTATGACGGGAATTCCGTGTTCCAGTCCAAGATCCAGCAGGGCGTCCATCTCGCAGGGGATGCCGTAAGAGTGGACCGCGACAATGGCGCGTGTCCGTGGCGTGAGAACAGCTTTGACCTCTTGTGCGCGCAGGCACCACGTATCGGGGGCGACGTCACAAAACACTGGCCGCATGCCGAGTTGAAGCGCAACATTGGCAGCCGCCATGAAGCCGAAGGCCGGAACGACGACCTCGTCGCCGGCCTTCAAGCCCAGAGCGAGATAGGCAAGGTGAATGGCCGCCGTGCCGTTGGACACGGCCAGGGCATGCTTCACGCCTAAATACTCAGCCAGGTTTCGTTCAAATCGTTCGATAAACGGCCCGCCGGAAATCCAGGTAGAGCGTAGCGCTTCGAGGACATACTCCTCCTCGCGCCCCCAATATGTTGGCTTCGCCCAGGGAATGTTCCGGCCGACGTCTGTCACTGCGCGATCTTCCGGTCGAGCATTTGAATCATCTCGCCCACATCTTTCAGATCAGCGATATCATCGACCGTAAAACGTAGGCCAAACTCTTCCTCAATATCCATGATGAGGTTGATGTGTGCCAGCGAATCCCAGCCTGGAACGTCCTTCGCTGTCATTTCATCCTTGAGCACGATCTGGTCGAGCTCGAAGACGCGGCAAAAGGAGTTTGCCAGTTTTTCCCGAGTATTCATTAGACAGATCCTTTTGAAACGAGAAGAAGCGCGTTGCGCGGGACGCTTTCCTGCGGGTTTCGCGGTTCATATGCTGCATCGTCGCGATACTCGATCACGTTGAAGCCGGCTTTCTGAACCTGTTCGACGACTTCTTCAGCAGAACGGTAGAGATAGATGTGGTCTGCGTTCGGGGCAGTGACAGCCGCGGCGATGAGGCCGAGTCCGCCTGGCGCGAGCATGCGATAAAGTCCCTTCAGAAAACTCAATGGGTCTTCCAGGTGCTCAAGGACCTCGACATTGACGAGGAAGGACGCCTGTTCTTCCGGAGGATTTGTCAGGATATCCCGACGGAAAGCTTGGTAACGCGCGGACAGGCCGAAAGCATCGACCATCTTGCGCGTGTATGACAGAGAGTGCTCGCTTAGATCGAATCCCGTACCGGTCAGCCCGTCGATTTGCCGCAAGCATTCTCGCGAATAGAAGCCCGTGCCAACTCCGACGTCGTAGAAGGTCTTGCCGCCGTGCTTCTTGACGAGCGGCACGAAGCGCTCGGCGAAGAAAACCTGCTGAAGATAGTGGTGGCGCCACAGGAAATGCGAGAGGTAGATGCCGGGTAGGTACAGCGAGTGCATGTACTTTTCGTTGTTGTAGACCTCAAGAGAAGCCTGTTCGTAAGTCTTGGCTTCGTATTCGCCTGTCTTGTCGAACCGCTTCTGAAGCAGCATGCCGTCAAGCGCAAAACGGATGTAGCCGCGCGTTGCAGTGCGGAGGCCCTCGTCATTGTACCTGAAGAAAACCTGGAGGTCGTCTTCGAAGGCACTCGTCCATGAGGCGCCAAAACGGTCAGCCTGCTTTGAGATCACTCCGGCCAGGAAGGGGGCCTCCTTGGCAAGTACTTCCGAAATAATATCGATAAATGGGGTCTTCCCGTTGCCCGCGACGATCATGAGAGCCCTTTCTGTTCTATCTCGTGTGCTTCGCTCGTCGTTTCAGGCAAGCGCACAAATGGTCCGATCACTACGTCGATCTGATGTTCGATTGGCGGCAGGTCATCCAGCGGTAGTACATAGAGTACGCCGCCGCCCACACGGGCGATGCCGTCGGCATTGTTCAGGTCTGGTTGGAAGCCGAGGTTCTCGAACAGTTTCTCAATGTAGGTATTCTTCGGAGTCGGAATGAACTCGCCGACGATCCTTTCAAAGTTGTGCTCTCGAGCGTAGGCAATCATCGCTTCGAGCGTAGCCTTTTCCAGCCCGCGTTCGAAAACACGGCAACTCATGGTCCAGTTGTCGATGAAAACAGCGCGTCCGTATTGTTTGAGCACCATACTCGCAACAATACCGTAGTGCGAGAAGCGATCTGCAAATTTCACCTGCAGTGCAGATGAATCCGCTGCGACTGATAGACCAGCGAGCGCTCCCTCGGAGTATCTTTCGCCACGCGTGTTGAACTGATTCGTTTTCCCAAACAGCTGAGTTGCCCGCGCGACACCATCGCTTGTGACAGGCTGAATCCAAGCCTTCATCTGGAGTGATCGCAAGTAATCGTCGTAGTCGGTGAACTGCGTTTCCAGCTCCCTACGTTCGCGGTCCTTGGCGTAAGTTTCGGCGCGTGCAGTGTCTTCTTCTGTCAATTGCTCCCAGTCGAAGGCAAATGAGACATCGAGTGCGCGAACATAGAGCGATGGGTCTTTGGGAACGTCGATCGTTAGTACGTCGGGTTCATACTCCTGAACAATAGCCCGCTCCGCTGGATTGTCGTCAAAGAAGACAAGAGAATCGACGCCGATATTCAGCTCGCTCGCAATTCGGCGGATATTTGTGACCTTGTCGTCCCAGTTCGCAACGAATGCGGAGAAGTCGGATAACTGCAGCGGCATCTCCGGTCGAGCTGCGAATGCATTGCGAGCGACGGTATCGTCATTTTTGCTGCATACTGCGAGCAGCACGCCTCGCTCTTTGAGTGCGAGCAGATATTTCTGAAAAGAGACGAACGCTTCACCAACTGGATCCGATGTGGACACCCGAATCCCGTCAACGCCGTCGTCACCAATAACGCCGCCCCAAAGAGTATTGTCGAGATCCAGGACAATGCATTTCTTGACGAAGCCGCAGCCGCTCGAAATACGCCGCGCCAGATAGGCGCAGACAAGGGGCAGCTCTCGCAGAGATACAGGTTGTTTGCTGAGAAAATACCCCGTTTCGTCGAACCATTCCCGCCGCCCGGCAAATGAGGCTAGGCTATCCATATCGATCAGGGAGACATGTGGGGGCCGTTGCTCGATCAGATAATCGTTCAGCGCGCGCAGGCTCTGGGTTCGGGAGAATGGGTATTGTCGTTCTAGGTTACCGAGCGGGCGCTCCAGCGGTTGAACAAAAAGCGTCTGATAGACGCGGCCCGCAGCAAGTTTGGCGGCTGCGGCATCCCAGATGGCCAGATACACCCTAGCTTGTTGCTCGACCCACCGATCGACTTCGGCCTGCGACGCGAACATTCGTGGCCAAGTCTTGATATCTTCGGTCACGGGCAGGAGAAGAAGGGCGTCGGGTTGCGTGGTCCATACCTCGGCGTTCGGTTGTAATGTACCAGACGTAACGGAGTCATAACCACCTAGATGGATGGTGGGAGCCAGACCTTCAGCGTAAAGAAAAAGCTTCAGAGTCGAGCATAGATGCTGGGCCGAGAGCGATGCGAGGATCGTCAGGCTAAGCGGTTTGTAATGGGCGCTGTAAGCCTCGATAAACTCGGGTTCTACGCGTGCGAAGCGGGATGTTTCTGCAAGCAGGTCGCGCGCGGGTAGAGATCGCAACTGCTGTGGGCGCAGCAGATGCCGGAATTTGTCGATCCGCGTGGCCGTCTCAGGGGCTACAGACATTTAATCACGCAAAGCCCTGTAGCGACTTGACCGTTTTCGGTCGTAAAATCCAGTTTCAGCTGCACGGACGACACGGCCTCGTGCACTTTGAATACAGTGGCCTGCAGCAATACGGTGTCCCCGCTATATGTCGGATTTCGAAAATCGATGCTTTCACGCAGGATAATGACCTCCGGTGTCGGAAGGTGCATTCCTACAAGTTTGGAGATTAGCGCGCCGAGGATATTTCCGTAGACGATCGGTTCTCGAAAACCATGCTTGCGTGCATAGGCGGCGTCGCAATGGACTGCGTTCGTATCTGCGGAGAGATCGCGGAATGCTTCGATATGGCGTGCCGATATGGTCATGCTCGCCGAGAATATCTCTCCTTCCTTGAAGAGACCGATGTGGCTGCTCATGCTCATTTCCTCTTCAGGACCGTTGCGGCGTCAGGAGCTGTCGACCGGTAAAGATAGATATTATGCACAAACAAGCGATTGGTGACCTCCCAACCGAGCTTGCTGTACAGGCGCATGGCTTTCGGATTTTGTTTGACGCCCTGAGCCAGATAGGTGTGTGTTCCCCGGTCGCGGAAGTGGTCGCGAATGGCATCGATTAATTTCATCGCCACGAGCGGTGTTAGATATCCGCCCTCGGTGTCGGTCACGAATGTCAGCCACTCCGCTTTTGTATCGTGACGTTTGAACGCGACGGGTACAACAAAAAGCGACTCGAGCACACCTAGAAGGAAGGTCGGGTGGCGCAGGAGCAGCAGCGCGACTTGAACAATCTTGCGTTCATAGACCCCGCGTATCTTTTTTCGCATCTCGCCGGAATTGGTTGTTGCGGTAACGAAGCCGAGCAGGCGGTTGTTACGAACGACGACATAGCCGAAAAAGTGCGGATCGCTTAACAGTGCTTTGTAGAGCTTCTGAATATGCACGGGACCTAGCTGGCCATTGAACGACCAGGACAGTTCCTTGTGATGTAGACGGGAGATGTCGTCGAGATGCTCGATCGTCATCTCGCGCAGGTCGAGTTGATCGAGAAAATCTCTGCCGCGTGAAAGCCGCTGCTCTGATTGAGGCGTTGACATCAGGCGGCCGAAAGCGAGGGGAGCGGGAACACGAGGTTGAGTTCGCGGAGTTTCGCACTCTGCTCGAAGAACGGCCGAAAATGCCACGGCAGTACGAGCGTATGGTCGGGCTTGCGGGCAAAAAGCTCGGATTCGGGAACGATGGGAATCAGGCTGCCGGGTGTGAAGCTGCCGAACTTGTCAGGATTCACTTCGCCGATGCAGGCGATATGGTCTTCGGTCAGCCCGCAATACTGCAGCAGCACGTTCCCCTTGGTCGATGCACCGAGACCGCATACGAGCTTTCCCGAGCGTCTGGCGCCATCCAGGAATTGGACCAACGCAGCGCGACTGCGTTCAACGCGCTCGGCAAAGGCCTGGAAAGGCGCGAGACCATCGAAGCCGCCGCGCTGTTCGCGCGCCAGAAGCTCGCTCAACTCCTTCATTTCGGGTTGCGGGGCGTTTTGCCGTGCCATCGTTACTGAGAAGCTGCCGCCATTGACGCCGTTGAATTCGACATCGAGAATCTTGCCGCCGGCTCGATCGGCCATCCATTTAATTGTCGATAGCGAATAATATTCGAGATGCTCGTGACAGGCGGTATCGTAACTGTTCGCCTCGATCATCGACAGCAAATAGCTTTGTTCGAAGACCCAGATGCCATCGTCTTCCAGCAGGCGAAGCACTTCCGACATGAACTCCAGTGGAGTCTCCAAGTCGTAGAACATCGAGAACGAAGTGACCACGCGCGCGCGCTTCTGGCCGATATCCTTACGCAGCGTTTCCAGTGAAAAGAAATCGGCGATGAGTTCGATGTGCGGCGGGTAGTGGTGGCGAAATTTGGCACCCGTGGGGTCGACGCCGAGGAGGCGATAGCCGTCGATCGGATACGCAGCGAGCGTGGTGCCGTCATTGCTCCCGATATCGACGATGAGATCACCGTCACGCAGCGGAGCCATGGCGCGGATACGCTCGACCTTCTGATGGAGGTGCTTCGTCATGCTCGGGTTGAGGCCCGAGCGATAGCCGTATTCGTCCCCGTACATTTCGCTAGGTTCGTGCGAGCAGGTCAATTGCACAAGTCCGCAACTGCCATCGCCCACGCATTTGACGAGTTGCAGCACACCGCGCCCCACGGGCTGCTCCCGGCTTTTGGGGAAAAGCCCGGTCAGAGCCATGTCGCCGAGATCGAGGAACTGGACCAGATGACTGTTCCCGCAGACGCGGCAGCGGGTGATCGGCTGTGGCATATTGGTTATCCGAAAGGAGATGGTGACCTTTTAGAGGCTCGTTCAAAACAATCCAGCACTAAATGTCGGATGGCCTGATCGATATTAAAATATTGATCTTGTTTGTTTATTTCTATTTCTGACAAGCGAATCCGCAGGGGGTCAGATCTCACCGTCGGCGGTGAGCTCGGAGCGATCCGGCGACGCGGTTGCGGCTTTGGAGCGGCGTTTGGGGCTCATTCTGAGCACAATCCACATCACACCGCCTGCGACTCCAACGGCAAGTTGCAGAAGTCCGGTCAGAAGGGAGATGACAAGACCGTCGGTTTGCTCCAGCCCAGCATAGGCGAAGGCGGTAACCATCGACAACTCGCGGATTCCCCATCCCGCGATCGACACCGGCAGTGCTGCAATGAGCATCACCGGCGGCAGCAACACGAACAACTCCACCAGACTGACAGGCGCCGAAATGGCGCGCGCCAACCCGTAAGTCATAACGATAGCAATCACATGAGTGATCACAGAGGTCGATATGACGAGACTTCCACTTAGTGGCGAGCGGAGGACGGCGGCAACGATCTTTGCGCAGTCATGCAGTTGGCGCAACAGTGGGATTCGGTCGAGCGCAGGGAGAGGGGCAAAGCCACTTGCCGCGAAAACTGCGCCGGCGAGAAGAGTGCCGCCTCCGATTGCGATGAGCGTGATACCCATGGCGTCATCTTTGAGGTAACCGAGGCCTATAGGCCCTACTACGACGATGATGGTGGAAATGGCCAATAGGCCGAAGCCACGGTCGATCAATATTGAATAGGTCGTTTCCCGCCAGCCCGATTGTCGTCCAAGCAGCCAAAGCCGGACAGCATCGCCGCCAAGTGAGGACGGCAAGACCTGGCTGAAGAAATTTCCAATCATCACGAGTTGAAATGTCTCCAGCCGCGTCAAATCTATGTCGCAGAAGCGAGAGAGTTCTCTCCAGCGCTCGGCGATGAAGACGAATTGAAACAGGCACGCTGCAAACGCGAAGAACAGCCAGGGCCACGAAATGCTCTCGGTGCGCGCGAGAACCGCGGTCAGGTCGATGCCGCGTAACGCAAACCACAACAAGCCGAGTGTGGCCGCGAGTTTGAGCGCCGTTATGAGTATCCGAAAAAGGTTCATTAGCTGCCTGAAGTCGATGTCGCGCGCTCAGTACCACGCCGACGTCCAACCCGATAATGCTTCTTACTACTGACGATAGACAGCGAAGCTCTCGTTTGAATAGACCAGCGGCAGGTCGATCCGGTGCTGCCGCTCGGTGAGGATGAATTCATAGGGACCGTACTTCTCACTTATGCGCTTGAAATTCTCGCGAGTCAGGGAAAGGAAAGCCTGGCGCCCTGCCTCGCCCGGATCGCCATACCGGAAGCCGGGCGACAGTTCGATCGAGTTCGGACCGGCAATCGCCTCAAGTCGGTCTAGTCCGATGCCATAATAGCCGGGAAAAGAGTACATCGGGTGTGAATCAATTTGGGTTTCCCAAAAGCTTACGTGCTTCGTGCGAGACATGACCGGAGTGAGCGAAGGCATATTGATGACCCGCGATCGTGCCGGGGCATTTGCTTCGATCCATGCCGTCGCTTCAGCGAAATCCTTCCAGGGCTTTACAACGTTCTGAAAGCCGATGCTTTCCGGTGTCGTATATGCATTGCATTCCCAAGTCACGTCGCCCATCCAGCCATAAGCGTTCGGCGCCGGGTTCAGGATAAGGGCGTTCTGGGAAAGGAGAATTGCGTATCCTGAAGCGTAGTTGCCTGTGCGAAAGTCGAACATGGCTCTTAAATTGTCCGCTTCAGGATCGCTGTTCAGCTTGGGGAAGCTGTTGTTGGCTTGTCTGAATAGCAGATTCATCTGCTCGATCGCTCGGTCGAATTCTTGGCGATCACGGTTCCAAAGAGCCCGAATTCCAGCTTCTTTGGCACGTTTGTGCTGATCTGCCAATGACGAGCATATCGTGAGTCTCGTGTAGTTGGGGACAGCGCTGACGGTGTGTTCTATGCGGTCTACGAGAGACCGGGGAGCAGGGGCCGAGGTCAGTTGTTGAATGGATCCCGTCGCGCATATCGCCAGCGCTACAGCCGCCATCAAGCTGCCAATCGGCTGTCTGGGTTGGAGCGACAAAGCCAGTGATCCGAGGACTCCAAGGGTCAGGGGGGCAACCCACAAGAAATCCCATGGTCGAAGCAAGAACACTTTCAACATGGTGGCCGAAGGCAGCAGCGACATGCCCATCGTCTCGAACCAGGCTTCGAAGGCGAATGCCAGCAGGGCGACGATATTCGAGATGAGCCCGATAGTTGCAAGCTCTCTCAGGGCGGAGATTCTGCCATAGAATGTCAGCCAGAGCGACAACAGGGCTCCCGTTGCCGCCAGTATAAATGCGCCGTAGATCTGTTTCGATGGATTGAAGAGAAACAGAAAATCATCGGGTTCGTTTTTGAGGAGATAGCCGAACGGGGAAATAAGTTCGCTCGCTCGTGCCCCGTTCAATTGAGCAAGGTGAATAGATGCGTAGACGAGTTGCCAGGCCGTGAAGGCAAAAGCCGCAAAAAATCCCAATTGAAGGAGGCATATATTTCTCCAATTCGGCCGCTTTAATGGCGCGTTACGCCAGATCGCGAGGACGACGATAATGATTGTCGTCAGCAACCATAGTTTTGCACCGAACTTGGCATGACTGGCCCCGATCAAACCCATTGCCAAGCCAGCAAGAAGCCAACGCCTCGTTGCACAGAAGTAAATAAAGAGCCCAAAAATCGGAAAAATGATCATCCGAAAATTGACATAGCGGAAGATCATAAATGGATTGGGCTCTTGCAAATAGTCGAGCGCATAGGTCGTGCCAACATAAAATGTAACAACGACAGCAAGCAGTGCCGCGAGCGGAGATATGGAAAGTCTCCGCAGGCACAAAAATAGCAACAGCCACGGGGCTGCTGCCATGACGAAGACCGCCACTACGACGAAAATCTCGTTCCTGAGCAACGAGTAGGGTAGATAGTGCAGGAGAGGAACGAAGCTGTTTGAATAGAACAGCGGATGTTGTCCAATGTTCTCCGGCATCCGGCCGAAAACAAGGACACTATATTCCTGATGATACCAAAATGGTTTGAGCTGTATTTGTCGCGCCCAAACGGCGGCGGCTGTGAAAATCGCTACAACGAATAGGCTGGCGATCTCAGATTTTTTTAACTGCCGATTGAAGAATAAGTTCATCTGCTGCCAAGACTCGCAACTTGTACAGCGCTCCTTTTAGATCGTAATAAATAGCGCGACAAATGGCAGGCGTTCATGAGATGTATGTCCCCACCTTTTGTTGAGTTTTCGGTCTGTGCAGGCAATGGTTGAGGCGTGCGAGAAGTGCTCTCTGGAATAAGGCTGGCAAAGAACTGAAATTTAGGGGGCTAGGCGGAGGCATGATCAAGGTGTTCAACGACGCTATCGGCATCTTAGTGCCTATCACGCCGTGTCGACGAATCTTTGCTGTCGTCTCTCCGCCGATCCTCCCGCTTTCTCACCTGCGTCGTCAAGAATCGTGAACCAAGGGATGCTCTGGCATGCATTCCGCAGCTTTCCGTTGAACGGTCTCAAGAAGCCGGCGTCGGTCGACTTTCGGAGAAAAATGCAGAACGATGTCTTGCTGATTGGGGGGCGTGGCCCCAGTGCCGCGGGCTCAAATCCGACGCCAGGGAGCGGCCTGATCGACATCCTGCGGTTTGCGAGAACAGAGGGCATGATCGATCTGAAATGTCGAACGGGAGGGCTTAGGCGAAACCTGCCGATCCTCGCGGGCGTGTGTAAGTTCTCGTCCGCGGCAAGAGTGCAGGGCGCTTGCGAGCGAGCGCCCTGCAACATCGCGGCCTGGGTTATTGGGGGCGCTGCGTCCCGCGCCCCACGCTCTCATACGTGAAGCCGGCCTTCTCCATCTCGTCCGGCCGATACACGTTGCGCAGGTCGACTAGCACTGGCTGCTTCATCTTCGCCTTCAGCTGCGCCAGATCGAGTGCCCGGAACTGCTCCCATTCGGTCACGATCACCAGCGCGTCGGCGCCGTCGGCGCAGGCATAGGCGTCGTCGCAATAGGTGACGGAGGAGGGCAGTTCGGCCTTCGCCTGCTCCATGCCGACGGGATCGTAGGCTTGCACGCTGGCGCCGAGATCCTGCAGGGCGGTGATCAATGGGATCGACGGCGCCTCGCGCATGTCGTCGGTGTTCGGCTTGAAGGTGAGGCCGAGCACGCCGACGGTCTTGCCGCGCAGGCTGCCGCCGAGGGCGTGCTGCACCTTGCGGGCCATCGCGCGCTTGCGGTTGTCGTTGACGGTGAGCACGGCTTCGACGATGCGCAGCGGCGCTTCATAATCCTGGCCGGTCTTCACCAGCGCGCGCGTATCCTTCGGGAAGCAGGAGCCGCCGAAGCCGGGGCCGGCATGCAGAAACTTCGCGCCGATGCGGTTATCGAGGCCGATGCCGCGGGCAACGTCCTGCACATCGGCGCCGGTGCGTTCGGCGAGATCGGCGATCTCGTTGATGAAGGTGATCTTGGTCGCGAGGAAGGCGTTGGCCGCGTATTTGATCAGTTCGGCGGTGCGGCGGCCCGTATACATGATCGGCGCCTGGTTCAGATAAAGCGGTCGATAGATCTCCGCGACCACCTTTTGCGCGCGGTCGTCCTCGGTGCCGACCACGATGCGGTCGGGATGCTTGAAGTCGCGGATTGCGGCGCCTTCGCGCAGGAATTCGGGGTTCGAGGCGACCGCAACATCGGCGTTTGGATTCTCTTCCCGGATGATCCGCTCGACCTCGTCGCCGGTGCCGACCGGGACGGTGGATTTGGTGATGACGACGGTGAAGCCCTGGACATTGGCCGCGATCTCGCGCGCGGCGGCATGGACGTAAGAGAGGTCGGCATGACCGTCGCCGCGGCGGGAAGGGGTGCCGACGGCGATGAAGACGGCGTCCGCGGCCGCGACAGGGCCGGCGAGGTCGGTGGCGAATTCCAGACGGCCGGCCTTGACGTTGGCCGCGACGAGGGCGTCGAGGCCGGGCTCGTAGATCGGGATTTCCCCGCGGAGCAGCGCCTCGATCTTGCGGCTGTCCTTGTCCACGCAGGTCACCTGATGGCCGAAATCGGCAAAACAGGCCCCCGAGACGAGGCCAACATAACCGGTGCCGATCATCGCGATGCGCATGGGAACAACCTTATCTGGAGCGCGGAAAGAAAGCTGCGGCGTCTTATCAAAGCCGGGCGACCGTCGCGCGACAATCCGTAACTTTTAAGGACCATTTCCCCCGTGGGCAAGGCGTGCTAGGGAGTGGGCAGAAGTCGTTTCTGCCCACTCCGCGCCGTGTGGCTGCCGCAAGTCGGCCACAAGTCCTGCCGCAAGAAAGCCGCAAGAGATCGCATGAAGAACGATCAGATCCTCGCCACGATCGCCGATTTCTGCCGCCAGGCCGGCATGGCGGAATCGACCTTCGGCCGCCGCGCGGTGAATGACGGCAAGCTGGTCGCGCGGCTGCGCGAGGGCAAGCGGATCACCATCGATACGCTGGAGCGCATCCAGGGGTTCATCGCCCAGTCGATGCCTGAAGGCGTGCCGCCGCCGCCTGGACTGGAGGCGCCGATCGAGCGCCGCGACCCGCGCAGCAATTTCCGATTCTTCGAAAACCGGCAGAAATACCTGCTTTTCGTGCACACCTGCTCGGAAAAACGGGTGATCGCCGATCGCGTGGCGCTGGAACTCGCCAACATCCATCCGCGCCCGCCGGCGCTGCGGGTGTTCGACGCCGGCGTCGGCGATGGCACCGTGCTGTCGCGCGTGATGCGTTCGATGCACGGCCGTTTCCCGCATATGCCGTTCTATATTGCCGGCAAGGAGCTCAGCCTGGAGGACGCGCGGCTGACCCTCGACAAGATCCCGGACAGGCTGTTCGAGCATCCCGCCACGGTCTTCGTCCTCACCAACATGCATTATGCCGAAGCGCCCGCCCTGACCCCCGCATCGCCCGCTGCGGCGGCGGCGATGATCTGGCACGAAGTTCCCTTGCGCGGGGCCTCATCGGGCGAATTCGCCGACCAGATTGCGAATCTTGGAGCTTTTCTTGAGGACAACTGGCGCGCCAGCATCAATCCGCGCTCGGGCATGCCGACCTATGAGCGGCCCGTGGCATTGGTGGTTTACCGCGAGGATCACCGCTTTCTGCTCGACAGCATCATCCCCCGCGCCGGCCGTACCGAGGCCAATTTTGACCTGATTATCGCTTCCCAGCCCT
Source organism: Pseudomonadota bacterium (assembly GCA_023449855.1). Taxonomy (GTDB): domain Bacteria; phylum Pseudomonadota; class Alphaproteobacteria; order Rhizobiales; family Xanthobacteraceae; genus Tardiphaga. The sequence goes on from JAEXHR010000163.1 coordinate 39,765, forward strand.
ATCGGGCGAAGAGTTCCGTCCAGTTCCGCGCCCGCCGCATCATCGCGCCACTGGCAAAATCGCTGCGGGCGGGTGGGCGGCTGATCGGGATTCATTCGCATGGGCAGGACCCCGGCATGGAGATTGTCCAAGCCGTCTGGCCCAAAGAAAATCCTTTCGCCGTCAGCCGGCATGAGCTATTGCGGGCGGTGAAATACGAGCTGGGCTCCGCCGGCCGCGATCTGAACTTCAATGCCTATTCCGACCAACGGTCGATCTTTCGCTACGCCATGGAGGCGCTGCCGAACGAGGTCACCGGATCGATCGGGACCTCGACGGCATTCGCAGCCTGGAACGCGGCGGTCTATGTGGCCCAAATCGAGGATGACCGTTTGACGGAAGTGACGCAGAGCGGCCGTTATCTGGATGCCACGAGAGAAGTTTTGCGCAAGCACAACGGTCTCTGGTTCTACGACGAATCCTACGTCATCTCGCGGCGTCGCGACTGACAATCAGAACATTCAATAGCTCAGCACGAAGTCTGCCATCTCCGGCGCAACCACAGAGGATCAGTTGATGCGCGCGTCCTATCTCTTCACCAGTGAATCGGTTTCCGAAGGCCATCCCGACAAGGTGTGCGATCGCATCTCGGACGAGATCGTCGATCTGTTCTTCCGCGAAGGCCCGAAGGCCGGCATCGATCCCTGGGACATCCGCGCTGCTTGCGAAACTCTCGCCACCACCAACAAGGTCGTGATCGCCGGTGAGACCCGCGGTCCCTCGACCGTCACCAACGATCACATCGAGGCCGTCGTCCGCGCCGCCATCAAGGACATCGGTTACGAGCAGGACGGCTTCCACTGGAAGAACTGCGATATCGACATCCTGCTGCATCCGCAGTCGGCCGACATCGCCCAGGGCGTCGACGCCAAGCAGCCGACCAACCAGGAAGAGGGCGCAGGCGACCAGGGCATCATGTTCGGTTACGCCTCGAACGAAACCCCTGAGCTGATGCCCGCCCCGATCTTCTACGCGCACAAGATCCTGCGCCTGATCGCCGAAGCGCGTCACAACGGCACCGAGAAGGTGCTTGGCCCGGACTCCAAGAGCCAGGTCACCGTGCAGTATGAAAACGGCAAGCCGGTCGGTGTGCGCGAGATCGTCGTCTCGCATCAGCATCTCGTCGAGGACATGACCTCGAACCAGGTGCGCGAGCGCGTCGAGCCGTACGTGCGCAAGGCGCTGCCGGAAGGCTGGATCACCGACAAGACGATCTGGCATATCAACCCGACCGGCAAGTTCTTCATCGGCGGTCCCGATGGCGACGCTGGCCTCACCGGCCGCAAGATCATCGTCGACACCTACGGCGGCGCAGCTCCCCATGGCGGCGGCGCATTTTCGGGTAAGGATTCGACCAAGGTTGATCGTTCGGCTGCCTACGCTGCGCGTTATGTGGCGAAGAATATCGTTGCCGCCGGCCTCGCCGACAAGGCGACGCTGCAGCTCGCTTACGCCATCGGCGTGGCGCGTCCGCTGTCGATCTATGTGGACACCCACGGTACCGGCAAGGTCGCTGACGACGCCATCGAGAGGGCTGTCGCCGCTGCGATGGATCTGACCCCGCGCGGCATCCGCAAGCATCTCGATCTCAACAAGCCGATCTATGCCCGCACCGCTGCCTACGGCCATTTCGGCCGCACGCCGGATGCGGATGGTGGCTTCTCCTGGGAGAAGACCGACCTCGTCGATGCGCTGAAGCGCAACGTCTAATCACAAGTAACGTCGTGGCCGGGCTTGTCCCGGCCACCCAGCTTTCGTTCGCGAAGTCAAAGATGGATGCCCGGGGGGAAGCCCGGGCATGACGGCCGAGAATTTTCAGCGCCACTCGGCGCCCAACTACACAAGGACACCCGCATGACCGCTCCCGCCGGTTTCACTGACTATATCGTCAAGGACATTTCGCTCGCCGATTTCGGCCGCAAGGAACTCTCGATCGCCGAGACCGAAATGCCGGGCCTGATGGCCACCCGTGAAGAGTTCGGCCCGAAGCAGCCGCTGAAGGGCGCTCGCATCGCCGGCTCGCTGCACATGACCATTCAGACCGGCGTGCTCATCGAGACGCTGAAGGCGCTCGGCGCCGACATTCGCTGGGTCTCGTGCAACATCTATTCGACTCAGGATCACGCCGCCGCGGCGATCGCCGCTGCCGGCATTCCTGTGTTCGCCGTCAAGGGCGAAACCCTGACTGAATACTGGGACTACACCGCAAAGCTGTTCGACTGGCACGGTGGCGGCCACCCGAACATGATCCTCGACGACGGCGGCGATGCCACCATGTATGTCCATCTCGGCCTGCGCGCCGAGAACGGCGACACCGCGTTCCTCGACAAGCCGGGTTCGGAAGAAGAGGAAGTGTTCTTCGCGCTGCTGAAGAAGCAGCTCAAGGAAAAGCCGAAGGGCTACTTCAAGGCGATCGCCGAGAGCATCAAGGGCGTTTCGGAAGAGACCACTACGGGCGTGCATCGTCTGTACGACATGCAGAAGGCCGGCACGCTGCTGTGGCCCGCGATCAACGTCAACGATAGCGTCACCAAGTCGAAGTTCGACAACCTCTATGGTTGCCGTGAGTCGCTGGTGGACGGCATCCGCCGCGGTACCGACGTCATGATGTCGGGCAAGGTCGCCATGGTTGCCGGCTTCGGCGACGTCGGCAAGGGCTCGGCGGCTTCGCTGCGTCAGGCCGGTTGCCGCGTGCTTGTCTCGGAAATCGATCCGATCTGCGCACTGCAGGCGGCGATGGAAGGCTATGAAGTCGTGACCATGGAAGACGCCGCGCCGCGCGCCGACATCTTCGTGACCGCGACGGGCAATAAGGACATCATCACCATCGAGCACATGCGCGCGATGAAGGATCGTGCCATCGTCTGCAACATCGGCCACTTCGATAACGAGATCCAGGTCGGTGCGCTGAAGAACCTGAAGTGGGACAACATCAAGCCGCAGGTCGACGAGATCACCTTCGCCGACGGCAAGCGCATGATCCTGCTGTCGGAAGGCCGCCTCGTGAATCTCGGCAACGCGACCGGCCATCCGTCCTTCGTGATGTCCGCTTCCTTCACCAACCAGACGCTGGCGCAGATCGAACTCTACGCCAACAACAAGGAAGGTAAGTACAAGAAGGAAGTGTACGTGTTGCCGAAGTCGCTCGACGAGAAAGTCGCACGTCTGCATCTCGCCAAGATCGGCGTCAAGCTGAGCACGCTCAGCAACGAGCAGGCCGCCTATATCGGCGTGAAGCAGGAAGGCCCGTTCAAGGCCGAGCACTATCGCTATTGAGGTCTCGTAGGATGGGTTGAGCGAAGGCGCGCCAGCGCCGGAGCGATACCCATCACCGCGCGCTCTGAGTTTGTTGTGATGGGTATCGCTATGCTCAACCCATCCTATGGCCTGAGAATGCAAAAGCCCCGGATCGCTCCGGGGCTTTTTGTTTGGTCTCATCTTCAACTCCGCCCTCATCCTGAGGAGCCGCGCATAGCGCGGCGTCTCGAAGGATGCTGGTAGAGCTCCATCAACTCATGGTTCGAGAC
>JAEXHR010000248.1 GCA_023449855.1 Pseudomonadota bacterium
GTACATTGGCAGCGATGGCGCCGCGCGGCGCCCCTTCTCCGCCGGCGGGAGCAGACCTCTGGCCGTTGAGCGCATTCACTGTCGCCAATCCGCCCTGCGGACCAGCGCCTGCATTGCCGACATTGACCGCGGCCAGCGATCCGCGACGGCCTTCCGACGCAACCCTTGCACCATTACGATTCAGCACATTCACATTGGCGAGCCGGCCACGCCCGGTGGAACCCGCACTCAGCGCATTGGCTCCGACCAACGGACGTTCGCCACGTGCGCTTGCCGTGCGCGATCTGCCGACCGAGATTTCCGCTGCGCGCGCGGCTCGCGCCTGACGCGGGCTGAGATGGATCGAATCACCGCCATACGGCCCGGTCTGCGGCCGCGCGTCGCCATCGCCGAACTGCGCACCGCCCGAGAAGAATCCGGCGCCACCACCGAAGCCAGCACCGCTGCTCACCGGACCCACAGCGCCACGGCCTGTGTTCGCATCGACTCCGCTGCCGCCCACGCCAAGACTCCCGGCCTGAACGCCCACATTGCCGATACCGACGCCGCCGGCACCAACACCGACACTACCGACGCCCACGCCGACACTGCCGACATTCGCGCCCACGCCGCCAACGCCAATGCCGCCTGCACCGACACCAACATTGCCAACACCAACGCCGACACTGCCCGCATTGACTCCTACGCCGCCGACACTGACTCCGCCCGCGCCAACACCCACAGCGCCGACACCTACGCCTGCACCGCCCACGGCGACCCCGGTCGAACCGACGCTGACACCACCGGGCCCCACACCGACGCTCCCGACATTGACGCCGATGCTGCCGGCATTGATGCCGATCGAGGGCAGGCGAATGCCCTGCGCCCCTGCATTCGTTGCCGCGCCAAGCACTGCCATGGCCGCGCCCGCAAGGAATGCGTGATGGATGTTATGAATGCTGGATCGCATCACCGTGCTCCAATCCCGATCGCATCAGTGCGACAGGCGGATTAAAGCGTGCGAGATTGTCGACGTTCCTAACGCGCGGAGATCACCGATAATCGGTATCAATGCTTCGTTACTTGCGGCGAACAAGTACCGGACAAAGACAAGTCGATATCGACTGGTATGTAACTGCGCGACTCAGTTCGCGCTGCTATTTTCTTGCTAAATACATGCGAACAGATTTTCGCACACGAGGTGCGGTAGACATGTAAGTCGGCAACAGAATTGAACACGCCGGGAGATGGCAACGCAGTCACTGCGTTTACGGATCGAGCTCCGTGTCCCAATACAGATAGTCGAGCCAGCTCTGGTGCAGATAGTTCGGCGGGAACAGCCGGCCGTTGCGATGGAGCTGATGCACTGTCGGCGCGAATGCCGTCTGGCGCGGGAACATGCCGGCCTGATGCGTGGTCAGATTGCCCTTGCGCAGATTACAGGGCGAGCATGCGGCGACGACGTTTTCCCAGGTGGTCTGGCCACCCTTGGAGCGCGGAATGATGTGATCGAAAGTGAGGTCGTCGCGCGACCCGCAATACTGGCAGGAGAAGCGATCGCGCAGGAAGACGTTGAAGCGCGTGAAAGCAGGATGCGTCGTCGGCTTCACGAACGACTTCAGCGACACCACACTGGGTAGCTGAAAATCGGACGAAGGGCTCCGCACCGCGTGATCGTAGTGAGCTACGATATTCACGCGATCGAGAAAGACCGCCTTGACCGCGTCCTGCCACGACCAAAGCGAAAGAGGATAGTAGCTCAGCGGCCGGAAGTCCGCATTCAGAACCAGAACCGGCCAGCCGCCTTGCGAGACATGTGCGTTCAAGTAACGCTCCTGACTCCACAATTCGACTGCGCGAAGCAGCCTGTGTTTCACATACTACAGGCAGCGTGACAGGGTTGTGAAGGGCATAGCTCTGGTCTATCCCCTCCGCAAAAGCATGCCGCAATCCCGGCCTTTTCCGCTACATCGGGTGGTCTCACGCGAAGGCTACCGCTAGACACCGGAAGCGGTCCTTGCGCGAGGCTTGCCACGTCCGGACGCTGCCCGATGGTCACTTCGTCACGATATCTTGAGGCCCCGCAATGGCTGCGCGCCTTCGTTCGCGCGCATGAAACCAGCCTTGCGCTGCTGGCGGCCATCATCGGCGTGATCGGTGGCCTGGTGGTGGCCGGCATGAGCGCGGCGGTCAGCGTATTACACGCCATGTTGTTCAATCTGGAATGGGGGCAACGGCTGTCGAGCCAGTATTGGATCGACCCGGTCCGCGCATTGCTGGTTCCCACCCTCGGCGGATTGGCACTCGGTATTGCCTTCCTGTTGCTGCTGCGCTGGCGGCCGTCCCGGGAAATCGACCCCATCGAGGCGAATGCGCTCTATGGCGGCCGGATGTCGTTTCGCGGCAGCATCATCGTCTCGCTGCAGACCATCTGGTCCAGCGGTGTCGGTGCTTCGGTAGGGCTAGAGGCCGGTTACACCCAGCTCGCCAGCGGGCTCGGTGCCTCGATCGGTCGCGCGTTCCATCTGCGTCGCGCCGACCAGCGCGTGCTGGTGGGCTGCGGCGCCGCGGCAGCAATCGCCGGTGCCTTCGGTGCGCCGCTGGCAGGCGCCTTCTACGCGTTCGAACTGGTGATCGGCGCCTACAGCTCGGCGAGCCTGATGCCGGTCGGCGTCGCCGCCGTTACCGGCTATTTCGTCGCCCACTCGTTCTCTCCGCTGACGCTCGGCGTCGTCGCCGGCCGATTCGGCGACGTGCAGGGCCATGACCTCGCGGTGGCCGCCCTGCTCGGGGTGTTCGCCGCCACCTACGGCATCGGCATCATGCGCGTGGTGACATGGTGCGAATGGCTGCTCGCCAAGATCCGACTATGGCCGCCGCTGCGCCCGGCCCTCGGCGGGCTCGGCGTGGGAGGGCTGGCGCTGCTGACGCCGCAGGTGATGTCGTCCGGTCACGGCGCGCTGCATTTCGGCGGCATGACCGCCTATCCGATCGCACTGGTCGCCTTCGTGATGGCGCTGAAGACCATCGCCTCGATCATCTCGCTCGGCACCGGATTTCGCGGCGGCCTGTTTTTCGCCTCGCTGTTCATCGGCGCGCTCGGCGGCCATCTGTTCGCCACCGGCATCAATGCGCTGTGGCCCGAAATCAATGTCGATCCGAACATCTATACGATCATCGGCATGAGCGCGCTGTCGGCCTCGGTGATCGGCGGGCCGCTGACCATGAGTTTCATCGCGCTGGAATCTACCGGCAATCTCTGGCTCACCACCGCCGTGCTGGTGGCCGTCATCATCTCCACGCAGATTACCCGCGAATTGTTCGGTTACTCCTTCGCCACCTGGCGCCTGCATCTGCGCGGCGAGACGATCCGCAGCGCCGCCGATATCGGCTGGATTCGCGATCTCACCGTACAGCGCCTGATGCGGCCGGACATTTCCATGGTCGTGTCGACCATGCCGCTCGATGAATTCCGCGCGAAGTTTCCGCTCGGATCGAAAAATCAGGTCGTGGTGGTCGATACCGAAGGCAGCTATGTCGGCCTTGCCAGCGTGCCCGAGGCGCATTCGCCCGACGTCAGCGCATTCCGTCTCGACAGCCTGCTACATTGCCGAAATGTGGTGCTGCATCCCGAGATGAACATCCGCGACGCCATGGTGGTGTTCGAGGGTAACGAAGCGGAGTCCCTCGCGGTCGTCGAAGCCGAGAGCTACCGCGTGGTCGGCACGCTGTCGGAGGCGCATGCCACGCGCCGCTATGCCGAGGAATCCGAACAGCGGCGCCGCGAAGCACTCGGCGAGATGTGAGAGCGGATCAGCGCTCGGCCAGCGAAAGCATGTGGCCTTCGCTTGGCGCGACCAGCCCTGCAAGGGTCTGGCGATAGATCTGCTCGACGGCCTGCGCACCAGATCCCTCAACGATCGTGAGGAATTGCTCCAGCATTGGCACGAAACCGGCCCAGGCCGCGCCAAAACGCTGATCGATGCCGCCGGGTCCCCATTCCTTGGCGCGCTTGCGAATCTGATCCGGCGCAAAGAACCACGACGGCCGCGCACCGGGCAGATCGTCGGCTTCGGCTGTGTCCTGATGGGTCATACCGACCCGGCCGCTATAGACGAGACGATCGCCGAAATGACGATGCAGCCGGCTGCGCAGATCGGCATTGCCGGCCATATCGACAAAGGCGGTCGCCTGCGTCGGCGGCAGCGTGCCGATGCGATCGTAGGGGACGACCTCGTGATAGCAGCCGAGCGCCGCCGTGAAGTCGGCGTTGCCAGGCGACGTAAGACCGATGACCCGGATCGGTTGGCGCCTGGTATGCAACAAATGCGCAAGACCGAAAGCGGTCTTGCTGGACGCACTCGACAGGAGCACCTGCCTTGCGCCGAAGAACTCCGCCTCGGCAAGAAAGTCGTCAACGAGGAACGACAGCATGAACAACGGTCGCAGCAGCGCCTGATAATCGCCCTGACGACCCGCGAATGAAGCATCGGCGCTTACACGCGCATAGGCATTGTAAACCGGCGCGACGCCTTGCCGATGCGCCGCGCCATCACGCAGGCCGCGCTTGCTGACATCCGCCGCCTCGATCACCAGATGCGTCGCCATCGGGAAGTAGCCGAACAGGCGGTCGCCTTCCTCGATCTGCGGATGCTTCGAAGCGACGACGTCGCCAAAGCCCCATACCGGGATATTGCCGAAGCCATCCGGCGCAGGAAACAGCTGCCAGTATTTCAAGGCATCGCCGAGCATGGCGTAAGTGATGTTGTTGGCGGTGAAGGCGAAGCGATCGACCTTCACCAGCAGGCCATCGTCCGGCAGCATCTCGCGCGATGGCTGCGGAGCTTCCGTCATTGATATCCGTGCTAGATCGTCTTTTCCGACGTTGAATTGCTTGATGCTGCTCATCGCTGTCTCCTCTTTGCGACAAGTCTCACCACAGGCAATGTCCGTTTTGCGACAGGCCTGGCGTTTAAAACGCCGTTCGTTTCAAACGCCGTTTCATGCAGACGTCCCCGCGATCACGCCCTCACGCCTCTTGATCGCATGATAATAGGCCCACCACAGATGCGCCGCCGCTCCGCGTAGCGGACGCCATGGTTCGGCGACGGGCGCCATCTGCTTCACGGTCGGGCGCTCATCCAATCCGAGCCCAACCTTGACCGCTTCCTGCAGGGCGACATCGCCGGCGGGCCAGGCATCGCCATGGCCGAGACAGAACAGCAGATACACATCCGCGGTCCATGGGCCGATGCCGTGCAGCGCGACGAGTGTATTGTGAGCAGCGTCGGCATCCTCTTCGGCAAGCACATCGAGATTGAGCCGTTGCTCGACAAGCTCCTTGGCGATGGCCTTCAGCGTCTTGATCTTCGCCGCCGACAGGCCGAGCCGGCCGAGTCGATCGGTGCGCGCCTTGCGGATGGCGTGGTGATCGAATGGCACATAGGCCGCTGAGACCCGCCCCCAGATCGCCGCCGCTGCAGCAACGGAGACTTGCTGTCCGCAGACGATCTGCGCCAGCCCCTCGAAGCCCGGCGCGCGCTGGCGCAGCGCCGGCATGCCCGCCTTTGCGAGAATCGGTTTCAGGCGTGGATCCGCCTTCACCAGTTGCCGGATGGCGTCTTCGAGGACGGACTGATCGGTGAGATGAACGGTCATGAGACGACGTCACCATGCGGCGACGCGAGAATCAATGACTCGCTCTGCCCTCATGGTGAGGAGGCGCGTAGCGCCGTCTCGAACCATGAGATGTTGGAGCTCCGTCACCATCCTTCGAGACGCGACCTCCGGTTGCTCCTCAGGATGAGGGATCAATGTCTGGCAACCTCGGCCGTAGGGGAACCAAAGTCTTCCGCGCCGCGTTGTCGGGGCTCAATGGAGGCTTTTGTCATGCGGACGATTTTCGGAATGATCCTGGGTGCGCTGATCCTGGGTATCGGCGTTTATCTGCACGACTCGATGGCAACTTCGTCGGTGGCAAACGGCCAGACCGCGCAGGAGCGCCGCACGATCGTCAATTGGGATGTCGCCCAGACCAACTGGGAAGCGCTGAAGACACGGACCAAAGAGGATTGGGCCAAACTGACGGCACAGATGAAATCGTAACGCGGCTTGCGGAGGAAACGGCGCGAGAATCGACAGGGATCGAACAGGGATCAATCAGATCGGCTGAAGCTGGCTTGCAAAGCGCCCCGTCACAAGACGGGGCGCTTTTATTTGCCGATTACTTCTTCTCGGCCGCAGCCTTGCGCGCATCAGCGATGGCCAACTTGAAATGCTCCTTGCTGATCGGACCCGGAATGCGGAATTTCCCGACAATGAAGGAGGGCGTGCCGCGAAAGCCGAAAGCCGTCGCTTGCTTGTCGATCTGCTTGAGCTTGGCAACGATGGCATCGCGATTGGTCTGCAGATCGACGAGCGTGCGATCGACATCGATGCCCGCCTTGGCGAGCGTGTCGCGCGCGACCTGCTCCGTCAGCTTGGTGTTGAGGCTGATCAGCGCATCCTGCGCCTCGATGAACTTGTTCTGATAGCGGGTCGCCAGCACGAGGCCGGCGGCATAGACCGACACGGGACCGAGAATCGCCCAGTCCTTCGAGACAAGACGGACATTGCCGTCTTCCTTGACCACGGCGCGGAGATCCGGCGCGAGCTTGCGGCAATACGGGCATTGATAGTCGAAATATTCGACGATGGTGACATCACCCTTCGGATTGCCCGACGCCGGAATGTCGGGATCGCGCAGCACGAGGGCTTCCTTGAGAACTTCGTCGTCCTCATCGGCGCCCGGCGCCGCCATGGCACGACCGCTCGCACCGAGCAGCACGGCGCCGCCAACGAGGCCGAGCGCGGCCCGGCGCGTCGGTGCGAAAGTATGAAAATGACGGTCGCTCATGATGTTCTCCGAAGACGCATCATGCGCCAATTGTCATGTCACGTAGATATTCCGGGCCAACATATAGAGTGCCACGAGGATAATGATAATCGCAAAAACGATATTCAGCGCGCCTCGCCGGACCGACAACGAGCGCGCTGCAGCGGTTCCGACCAGCCCACCGACGATACCGCCGACGATGAACACCAGCGCAAGCGTCCAGGAAATCAGCTCCGACCAGGCATAGCTGAGCGCCGTCGTGAGCCCGAAGGCCGTGACCGCGACCAGCGACGACGAGATCGCGCTCATGATCGACATGCCGGTCGCCAGCATTAAAGCCGGCACGATCAGGAAGCCGCCGCCGATGCCGAAGAAACCCGACAGCGTGCCGGTGATCAGGCCGAGGCCCACCAATGCCGGCGTATTGGCCGAGCTGATCTCCACACGCTGCTCGCCGACGCGGGCGCGGGTCTTCAGCATCAGGACGGCAATGACCAGCATCAACACCGCGAACAGCGCCAGCAGGTTCTGCCCGTCCATCCGCTTGCCGAGCACCGAGCCGCCGAATGCGCCGACAATGCCGGCGGCTGCGAAGACCAGTGCGCAGGACCAGTGCACATTGCCGCCGCGCGCGTGATTGCCGAGATTGACCGCCGCATTGGCGGCCACCGCAATGGCACTGGTGCCGATCGCGACATGCGGATTGGGAACACCGACCACATAGACCATCAGCGGCACGGCAAGAATCGATCCGCCGCCGCCGACGAGACCGAGCGAAAACCCCACCAGTGCGCCGGAAGCCAGCCCCAGCACGCCCTGCATCACCGTGATCATGACCCGCCGATTCGCGATTGCTACGGCAGGGACCTTAGTGGCGTTTTTCCTGCACCTCCATGCAGGGAAGCGCATGGCTCAGCAGCTTGTGAACGGTTTTGTCCGCCTCAACGCACCAGCAGCGTGACGGCGATGGGGACCAGCAGCGAGGTGACCAGCGCGTTCAGGCTCATGGCGATGCCGGCAAATACGCCCGCCATGGCATCGACCTGGAACGCCCGGGCAACACCGATGCCATGCGAGGCCAGACCGACCGCAAAACCGCGGGCGCGATAGTCGGTAATCCGCATCCGGTTCATCATCGGCGTCACGATGATCGCGCCCATGATGCCCGTGAGCACCACGGACACGGCCGTGAGCGACGCATCCGCCCCAAGGGACTCGCTGATACCCATGGCGACGCCGGCCGTGACCGATTTTGGCGTCAATGCCAACGTCACCTTGTCGGGCAGACCGAAGGCCTTCGCCAGCATCACCACGGACACGATCGCGGTGACGCAGCCCACCACCAGCGCCGCCAGCATCGGCACGATGGCCGCGAGCACCGTCCTGCGGTTCTCATAGAGCGGGACGGCCAGCGCGACGGTGGCCGGGCCAAGCAGGAAATGCACGAATTGCGCGCCGCTGAAATAGGTCGTGTAGGACGTGCCTGTCAGCAGCAGAAAGACCGCGATGATCCACATCGAATGAAAGACGGGATTGGCGAATGGATGCCGTCCCGATGCCTGCGACAGTGCATCGGCGGCGGCATAGACGAACAGCGTAACAGTCAGCCACAGCAGTGGCTGCTGCGAGAGATAGACCCACAGCGCGAACGGATTTGAGGTCATGACGCTTGCCGGCCTCGCGTCATGACTCGGCTGATGACCAGAAACGTGCCGACGGTGACCAGGAGCGTGATCACGACGGAAATCGCCAGCACGCCGGCGATCGCTGCGCCATGCTCGGCGAGCAGATCGAGGCGCTGCACGACACCGACACCAGCCGGGATGAACATCAATGACAGATGCGCCAGCAGTCCCTTGGCCGCGCTCTCCACACCGCCGCCTTGCAGCGGGCCGATCGCGAACAGCGCCGCCCGATCACGCAACAACAGCAGGACGAACAGCAACAACATCCCGAAGACCGGACCGGGAATGGGCCAAGCCAGGCTGCGCACGACGATCTCGCCGGCAAGCTGGCACATCAGAATCAGGCAAAGACTGGCAATCATGGAAGCTCCGCGGGGATCGGGGCGTTATCGCCCGCGGAGTGGAATATGTCGATCAGGCCGACTGCAAGGCAGCTCCGATCACGCTGCGCCCTTCAGGCGCTTGGTGCATTCGCTGTAATAGCCGCCGCCCTTCTGGATCCATTTCATGCCGCCATTGGCATTGGTGGCCTTGTTGGCATTGTACTGGTCCACGCAGGTATGCATCCGCTGCTTGCCGGCCGTCTCCTTGGCGTATTTCGGATCGACCGCCGAGGGGAAGGTCGCCGGGCCGGATGGCGCCGCGGGCGCCGCCGCGGGAGCAGCAGCCGTCTTCGGCGCAGCCGCCGGTTTGGCCTCGGCCGCCGCCGGAGC
>JAEXHR010000293.1 GCA_023449855.1 Pseudomonadota bacterium
ATGGCAAATTCCGCCGATGGGTTTCGCTGCGCTCTACCCATCCTACGAGCAAACAAAAACGCCGGAGCTTTCGCCCCGGCGTTTTCAGTCACGAAGCACGAAGCTTCGAAACGCGGTCTTACGCCGCGTCGTAGCCTGCGATGGCCTTGATCTCGAGGAAGTCCTCGAGGCCGGCCTTGCCCCATTCACGGCCGTTGCCGGACTGCTTGTAGCCGCCGAACGGCGCGGTGCGGTCGTTCGGAGCGCCCTGCAGATTGACGTTGCCGGCGCGGATGCGACGACCGAACTTGCGGGCGGACTCAATGGTGTCGGCCGAGACATAACCGGCGAGACCATAGGGCGTGTCATTGGCGATGCGGAGTGCATCGGCCTCGTCCTTCGAGCCCATGATCACGAGCACCGGCCCGAAGATTTCCTCGCGCGCGATGGTCATGTTCTCGGTGACATCAGCGAAGATCGTCGGGCGCACATAGAAGCCCTTGTTGACGCCTTCCGGCAGGCCGGGGCCGCCGGCGACCAGCGTCGCGCCTTCGTCGATGCCCTTCTGGATGAGGCCCTGGATCTTGTCCCACTGGCCGCGATTGACCACCGGGCCGATCACGGTGCCGTCCGCACGCGGATCGCCGGCCTTGGTCTTGTCGGCCTGGGCCTTCGCAATGGCGGCGATTTCCTTCATCGCACCCTGCGGCACGATCATGCGCGACGGTGCGTTGCACGACTGTCCGGAGTTGTTGAACATGTGCGCGACGCCGCCGGTGACCGCCTTCACGTAGTCGGCGCCTTCGAGGATCACGTTCGGCGACTTGCCGCCGAGTTCCTGGCTGACGCGCTTGACAGTGTTGGCGGCGCGCTTGGCGACGTCGATGCCGGCGCGGGTCGAACCGGTGAATGACACCATGTCGATATCCGGATGCTCGCTCATGGCGACGCCGACCTCTGGGCCGAGGCCGTTGACGAGGTTGAACACGCCCTTCGGCACGCCGGCCTCGTGCAGGACTTCAGCGAAAATCAGCGCCGAGGTCGGGGTGAATTCCGACGGCTTCAGGATCATGGTGCAGCCGGCAGCGATCGCGGGCGCGACCTTGCAGGCGATCTGGTTGAGCGGCCAATTCCAAGGCGTGATCATGCCGACGACGCCGATCGGCTCCTTGGTGATGACGGCCTGGTTGTGCTTCTCGTCGAACGGATAGGACTTGAGCACATCGAGGGTCGCGGTCAGATGGCCGAGACCGGCACCGGCCTGCAGGCGCTCGGCCATCGGCAGCGGCGCGCCCATTTCGTCGGACACGGATGCACCGATATCCTTCATGCGGGCCTTGTAGGCCTCGATGATCTTTTCGAGCAGCGCGACGCGCTCTTCGCGGGTGGTCTGCGAGAAGGTCTCGAAGGCGCGCTTGGCGGCAGCAACGGCCTTGTCCACATCGGCCTTGGAGCCGAGGGCAACTTCATACATCGCTTCTTCGGTCGCCGGATTGACGACAGGCGTCGATTTCTTGACGACGGGATCGACCCAGGCGCCGTCAATGTAGAATTGCATGCGGTTGACCATTGGTAACCTCTTTGAGTACGGGAGCGTCTTTTCGTTGAACGCAGATGCAGACTGATATTTGGCTGACGGTTCGTGTGGGACGGCGGCCTGCGCGGCAAGCATCCTTGCGCGATCATTCCACCGGATCGAGCCCGCCATGCACGGGATGCCGCGTGGATGCGGCAGGCGGCATTTAAGTGCACCGAGGTGGCCGGAGCAAGGCCTGCCACTTTGCGCATGTTCCAAATTCTAAAATGCCGCAGCTCGATTTGTGTGCGGCGCAGCAATACCCACTTGCTATCGCTTCTTCCCGAGCACCGTGACCGGCGCATCGGGATCGGCCTCGTCATCGGCCATGGCGGAGATCGGCGACATCGGCGTGTCGCGGAGCCGCTTGAGGCCGAGATGGCGCTCGCGCAGGATCACGAAAATGCCGGCCGCAGCGACGATCACAGCACCGATGACGACATAGACGGTCGGCACCTCGCCGAACATCCAGTAGCCGAGCAGGAACGCCCACAGCATGGCCGTGTAATCGAACGGCGCCAGAAAGGATGCCGGCGCATAGCGATAGCTCTCGGTGAATAGCATCTGGCCGAGGCCGCCGAAAATGCCGATACCAATGAGCAGCACCAGCTCGAAACCGGTCGGCCAGCGCCAGCCGAACGGGGCCGTGAGAAGCGATGCGGCCATCACGATCAGCGTCATGATGACAACGATGGATGCCGAGGATTCCGTGGATGTGAGCCGGCGGATCTGGATCGTGGCACCTCCGGCGGTGAAGGCGTTCATCAGGGCCAGTACGAGGCCGATGGTCATCGCCGTATCGAGCGCCGCGTGATTATGGAAATACGGCGACAGCATCAGAATCACGCCGGAGAAGCCGACCGCGACCGCCGACCAGCGATAGACGTGGACCTTTTCCTTCAGGAAGATCGCCGCAAACACCACCGTGATCAGCGGCGCGATGAAGGCGATGGCGGTGACATCAGCAATCGGCAGGCGGGCCAGCGCGCCGAAGGTGCAGAAGGTGCCGATCACGCTGAAGGAGCCGCGCACCAGATGGGCGGAAAACCGGCTGGTCTGCAGCGCTCCGCGGAGCTGGCCGCGCCAGCCGAAGAACAGCACGATGGGGATCAACGCAAACAGACCGCGGCAGAACACGATCTCACCGAGCGGAATGGCGCTGCCGAGATAGCGCCCCAGCGCCCCCATGATGGCAAAGGCCATGGTGCTGGCGATTTTCAGCGACACGGCTTTGAAGATGTTCATGGGAGACAGGAGAATAAAATTTCAAGGAATCGCCCATGGCGAAATGCTGCATCACACAATCACGTGTGCAGACGCGAGAAAACCACCACGGGGACATGGCTTGGCAGGTTTCCATGCATGGGGAAACGGAGAGCGCCCCGGCCCCGTCGCCGAAGGCGCTCGTAGGGCGGATGAGGCGAAGCCGTAATCCGCCGGCCGAGTTCATTGCCGAGACTCCGCGGCGGATGACGCTCCGCTCATCCGCCCTACGGCTCAGCCCTTCTTCGCCGGCTTCGGCGGCCCTTCCACGGCGGACAGCGATTTCAGATAGATCGCCATGGCCGCCCGGTCGTCGTCGCTGAGCTGCGTGGTGTTGCGGATGACCGGGGCCATGGAGCCGCCGGCGGTGTCGCCCTCCGGCGTCTCGCCGGTCTTCAGGAAATAGGCGATGTCCTTCTCGCTCCAGTCCTTCAGGCCCCTCTGGGTGATGTTGGGCACCCAGCCCTGCCCTTCGGGATTGGGACCGCCAGCGAAGCGCTGTTTCTCCTCGATACCGCCGAGCGCATTGCGCGGGCTGTGACACTCGGCGCAGTGGCCGAGCGCATTCACGAGATAGGCGCCGCGATTCCATTGCAAGGATTTCGAACTGTCGGCGACGAACGGCTTGCCGTCCATGAACAGGAATTTCCACACGCCGAGATTGCGGCGCAGATCGAACGGGAAACCAACCGTGTGCTCCGGCGCCTTCGTCGTCACGGGCTTCAGCGTCTTCACATAAGCGAACAGATCGCGCGCATCCGTCGAGGTCATGCGCTGATAGGACGTGTAGGGAAAGGCCGGAAAGTAGTGCTCGCCCTTCGGTGACGTGCCCTTCAGCAGCGCAGTGACGAAATCCGCCTCGCTCCAGCGGCCGATGCCGGCAGTCGGATCGGGCGAGATATTGGGTGCATAGAAGGTGCCGAACGGCGATTCCAGCGCCAGCCCGCCGCCGAGCGCGAGCTTGTCATCCTGCTTCGGCGTCGCATGGCACGACGCACAACCGCCGGCGTTGAACACCAGCTTGCCATTGGCGACATCGGGCGTATGCGCTGGCAGCGTGCTGGCTGCGACCGTGGCCGGGATCGTCACCCACCAATAGACGCCGAGGCCGACGGCAAAGAAAAAGGCGAAAAGGATGAGGAAGCGTTTCAGCACGCGGCAGCCCTGCTATTCAAGTATCACTATCTCAAAAGACGGGGCGAAGGCCACGAATGTGAGACTATACTGAACGCCTATTTCTCCAACGGGAGGAAGCGCCAATGGTTGCAAGCAAATTCCGCATCCTGATCGGTAATTGCCTGGATGCCGTTATTCGATCTTGGTGGCGCAAGAAGTCCACCGATCGGATCGACCAGGCTAACCAACGTAAGCGGATCGACGATCCATTCGCTACCTTCACCGAGTGGGATAGCGAGGTGGATCGTCGGAGTTACGAGAAGCTCTAGGCAGCCTCAGCTCTTCAGCCGATAAGTCTCGTGGCATGCGCCGCACTGCTTGCCGATGGCGCCGACATTGGCCTTGAGGCTGTCGAGATCCTTCACCTTGGCCTTGGTGTCTGCAACCGCCTTGCCAAAGTCTGCGATATGCGCGGCGAAGCCGGCCTTGTCTTCCCACACCTTTGGCGAGGACGCGTATTCGTTGCCTTCCTTCAGGCCCTTGGTGCTGTCCGGAAACAGCGCCGGCAGCTTGGTCGCGGTTTCGGTCAGGGTCGTGAAGGCGGCGTCCACGGCGGCCTGGTCGTAAGGCTTGTCGCCCTTGGCCATGGCGCTGAGCGTGCCGCCGAGCGCGCGGCCGGTGGCCTTCATCTGCGTCTGGCGGTCCTTGACGATATCCTGCTGGGCCGAAACGGCGCCGATCCCGAGCACAAGGGCGCCGGCGACGAGAAATGCGTATTTCATCAAGACCTTCCTTCTTTGGAATTCGACTAGGACTAATGTGCAATATTCGTGTGAACCCCGCCTGACGCCGGCTATTCCGGCTTGGCCGGAGCCTGCGACAGACTGTCAGAGAGTGTGGAGCCGCTCCTGCTCGCGGATCGCCATCCAGACACGCTCGGGGGTGGCCGGCATGTCGATGTGCTCGATCCCGTATTCGCGGTGCAGGCCTTCGATGATGGCGTTCATGATGGCCGGACACGAACCGATCGCACCAGCCTCGCCTGCCCCCTTCACACCCATCGGATTGGTCGTGCAGGGGATGTTGTGCGTCTCGAAGGAGAACGCGGCGCCATCCGCGGCGCGCGGCAGCGCATAGTCCATGAACGTGCCGGTGACGAGCTGGCCGTCATGGGGATCGTAGACCGCCTGTTCCATCAGCGCCTGACCGATGCCCTGCATGGTGCCTCCATGGACCTGGCCGGCAAGCAGCAGCGGATTCAGCGTGACGCCGAAATCATCGACGATGACGTAATTGACGATGCGGATCTTGCCGGTGGACGGATCGATCTCGACCTCCACCGAATGGGTGCCGTTCGGGAACGTGCCGTCGGCGCTGCTGAACGTCTCGCTGGCGTTGAGCTTCGACGGATCGGCCTTCCTGGCAAGATCGGCGAAGGACACTGAGCGATCGGTGCCGGCGATGCGCACGATCCCGCCGTCGATCTCGAGATCGGCCGTGCTGGTTTCCAGCACATCCGCGGCGAGTTCTTTCAGGTTGATGCCGAGCTGTCTTGTTGCGCGCTGCACGCTGACGCCACCGGTCGGGATCGAGGCCGAGCCGCCGGTGCCGAGGCCGGTGGCAACCTTCGCCGTGTCGCCCTGGATGATATGCACGCGCTCGGGAGCGACGCCGAACTGCTCTGCGACGATCTGCGCGTAAGCCGTGTGGTGCCCCTGCCCCGTCGATTGCGTGCCGATCAGGATGGTGATGTCGCCATCGGCGCCGAGGGCGACATTGGCGGTCTCGTCACCCATGGTGCCGCAAACTTCCACATAGGTAGCCATGCCGATACCGCGAACGAGGCCATCCTTCTTGGCGGCCTTGGCGCGCTTCGGAAACTCCTTCCAGCCCGCGACATCCATCGCCCGCTTCATATGCGCGGTGAAATCGCCGCTATCGTAAATCTTGCCTGTAGCGGTCGTGTACGGCATCGCCTTCGGCGCGATGAAGTTCTTGCGGCGGATCGCATCGGGCGACATGCCGAGTTTGCGCGCGCATTGATCGACCAGACGCTCGACCACATAGGCCGCTTCGGGACGACCGGCACCACGATAGGCATCCACCGGCACCGAATTGGTGAAGATGGTGCGGACGCGACAATGGAAAGCCTGGATGTCGTAGAGGCCCGGCAGCATGCCGGCGCCGCCGTGGGGAATGTAGGGACCGAAGGTCGACAGATACGCGCCCATATCGGCCATCAGATCGACGTCCATGGCAAGGAACTTGCCATCCTCGCTGAGCGCCATGCGGGCTGTCGTGACGTTGTCGCGTCCCTGCGCATCGCCGAGAAAATGGTCGGTGCGATCCGCCGCCCATTTGACGTTCTTGCCGAGCTTCTTGGCGGCAAAGGCCACCAACGCATATTCGCGATAGGGAAACAGCCGCGTGCCGAAACCACCGCCGACATCGGGGCAGATCACGCGCATCTTGTCCTTCGGCATTTTCAGGACATTGTCGCAGAGGATATCGCGCAGGCGATGGCTGCCCTGGCTGCCGATGGTCAGCGTCATGTGATCGCGCTTGGCGTCGTATTCGCAGATCGCCGCACGGGTCTCCATGTAGTTGATGACCACACGCGGATTGACGATCTTCACTTCGGCCGTCACGGGCGCTTTGGCGAAGATCTCATCGACCTTCTTCTTGTCGCCGATCGGCACGTCGAACAGCACATTGCCGGCATGCTTCTCCCAGACTTGCGGTGCGCCCTTGCCGACGGCATTCGCCACGCCATTGACCGAGGGCAGCGTCTTCCAATCGACCTCGATCGCCTCGATGGCATCGCGTGCCTGCTCGACCGTCGCGGCAACGACAAAGGCGATGGCATCGCCGACATGGCGCACTTCCCGCGCAGCAAGGATCGGATAGTCCGGGCCGGTGAAGGGATGATCTTCAAGATTGAACAGGCACGGCAGGCCGCCGAGATCCTTCGTGTCTTCCGCAGTCAGGATGGCCGCAACGCCCGGCATGGCGCGCGCAGCACTGGTATTGATGGCGAAGGTGGCATGGGCATGCGGAGAACGCAGCACGAGCGCATGGAGCGTCGCGGGCGCGTGATCGTCGGTATAGCGGCCACGGCCCCGAATCAGCGCGTCGTCTTCCTTACGCAGGACGCTCTGTCCGACACCGAACTTGATGGGAGCCATGTAACCTCCGACTGCAATTTAGAAACAGTCTACACAGCGGAGGGAGAGCGGCAAGTGGGCGGCGCAGCATCGTGAACACGATGTCGTAGGGCGGATTGGGCGAAGCCGTAATCCGCCGTTCTTCGCCACATGCATTCTGCCGGCGGACTACGCTGCGCTAATCCGCCCTACGCTAACGTCCACGCACCAGATTGCGCAGCCAGCTCCTGCCAAACAACGCGAGGATCGACAGGCAATAGACGACGAAAGTCACGATGATGAGAGCACCCAGCGTCGCTTCGTCGCGGAGCGTGAGATCGGCGAACTGCTTCGCCGCCAGTTGCGCGGTGCCCCACAAGGCGGCCGCAAGGATGATGCCGGCAACGGCGAACTTGCTAAGCGCGATGAGGAAGCCGCGGTCGAATTCGAGATAGCCGGCGCGCATGGCGAAAAAGATCACCAGCAGCAGATTGATCCACGCCCCCGCCGCCGTGCCGAGCGCGAGGCCGATCTGCGCCAGCGAGCCCATCAGCATGATCTTGAGCGCCACGTTGACGGCGATGCCTGTAAGCGCCGCGATCATCGGTGTTGTCGTATCCTTGCGGGCATTGAAGGTGGCAACGGCGCTGCGGATCATCACGAAGGGGATCAGCGCGATGGCATAGGCGGCCAGCGTCGCGGCTGCCACAGCGGCATCAGCCTTGCTGAAGGCTCCGCGCGCAAACATCGCGCGCATGATGACATCGGGCACCATCAGGAAGGCGGCAACAAACGGCAGCGAGAACAGCAGCGTGAACAGAAACGCCCGGCGCTGAGCGCCCATGGCGCCGAGATGATCGTTCGCCGCCATCCGGCGCGACATTTCCGGCAGCAGAACGGTGCCGATGGCGATGCCGATCACGCCGATGGGTAATTGGTTCAAGCGATCAGCATAATACAGCGCCGACAACGCCCCCACCGGCAGGAAAGTGGCGATGATCGTGTCCGCGAACAGCGCCACCTGCGTGCCCATGGAGCCCAGCGTCGCCGGGCCGAGCGCACGGAAGAAACCGCGGATGTCTTCATCCAGCCGCAGCGGCGCAAAGCGCGGCAGGCCGCCATGGCGCTGCAGGTCGCCGGCGAGCAGGAGATATTGCAGCACGCCGGAGATCAGCACGCCCCAGGCGGCAGCATGGCCGGCGCTCGGGAAGAACGCGGCGAGCGCCAGCGTCGCCATCATCGAAATATTGAGGAAGATCGACGCCGCCGCAGCGCTGGCAAAGCGCTGCATCACGTTGAGCATGCCGCCATAGAGCGTCACCAGCGTGATCAGTAGGAGATAGGGGAAGGTGATGCGCGTCAGCTCGATCGCCAGTGCGCGCTGGGCGGGATCGTCGGTGAAGCCCGGCGCAAGGATGCTCATGGCCTGCGGCATGAACACGATGGCAAGCACCAGCAGCACGACCTGCGAGGCGAACAGCAGCGTGAAAATGCGATCGGCGAACAGATGCGCAACGTCCTGCCCGCCCTTCCCGCTCACATGGGCATAGGCCGGCACGAAAGCCGCGTTGAAGGCGCCCTCGGCAAAGATGGCCCGGAAATGGTTGGGCAAACGCAGCGCGATAAAGAACGCATCCGCCACCGGGCCGGCGCCGAGGATCGCCGCAAGCATGATGTCACGCGCGAATCCTGTGATCCGCGAGAGCAGCGTATATCCGCCGACGGTGAAAATGCGCCCCAGCATCAGATCGTTCTAGCGCAGGAGTCGCGAAGGATGAATGGGTCAAGAATTTTGGAGCGTGGGGCACCCCCACCCCGGCCCTCCCCCGCAAGCGGGAGAGGGAGTCTATGGCGTTCCGGAGCACGGCCTGAGCCCGGCTGCTCCCTTCCCCCTCCCCCGCTTGCGGGGGAGGGCCGGGGTGGGGGTCGCCACACGCTCCGACCTCACGCCAGCGCGTCGCGCACGGCCTGAATGACGCGATCCTGTGCGGCCTCGTCGAGATAGGCATGCACGGGCAGGCTGATGACATCGGCCGACAGCGCTTCCGAGACCGGCAGGCCGCCATCGACCACCGGATAGTCCTTGTAGGCCGTCTGCATATGCATCGACTTCGCGTAATAGATGGCGCTCGGCACCCCCTGCGCCTTCAGCGCATTCGCGAAGGCGTCGCGGTCCGTCCCCTTGGGCAGACGGATGGTGTAGCAGGCCCAGATCGACGTATTGCCCTCGGCGACACGCGGAACGCCCACGAGGTTGCCGAGACTGCGGGCATAGCGATCAGCCACCTTGTTGCGGGCGGCGATCTCGTCGTCGAAAATCTTCAGCTTCTCAAGCAGAACAGCGGCCTGGATGGTGTCGAGGCGACCGGTGATGCCAAGGCGAACATTGTCGTATTTGTCCGAGCCCTGACCGTGAATACGGATGCTGCGCAGGGTATCCGCGAGCTGGTCGTCATCGGTGAAGATCGCGCCGCCATCGCCGAAGCAGCCGAGCGGCTTGGCCGGGAAGAAGCTGGTGGTGGTGGCGAGCGCCGAGGTGCCGACGCGCTTGCCCTTGTAGGTGGCGCCGAAGGCCTGTGCGGCGTCTTCGAGCACGAACATGCCCTCGGCCTCGGCAATCGCGGCCACTGCATCGAGATCGGCGGGCTGGCCGAACAGATCGACCGGGATGATCGCGCGCGGCTTGAGGCCGGCCTTCTTGGCTGCAGCAACGCCCCGCTTGATCGATTCCACGCTGATATTGAAGGTGGCTTCATCGACATCGACGAAAACCGGCGACGCACCGACCAGCGCCACCGCTTCGCCGGTCGCGCAGAACGTGAAAGATGGACACAGCACGGCGTCACCGGAGCCGACCTGCTTGGCCATCAGCACCATCATCAACGCATCGGTGCCGCTGGCGCAGCTGATCACATGCTTGGCGCCGCAATACTTTGCGAGTTCTGCTTCGAGCCTGGCGACTTCCGGGCCATTGATGAACTGGCAGTGATTGAGCACCCGGGTGACGGCCTCGTCGACCGACGATCCCAGACGCTGGCGCTGGGCGTTGAGGTCGATGAAGGGAACGGGGGTGTGCTGGTTCATTGTGGGGGCCTGCGAGGAAGGAGAT
>JAEXHR010000320.1 GCA_023449855.1 Pseudomonadota bacterium
GGATTGCGCTTCGCTCCATCCGGGCTACG
This sequence comes from Pseudomonadota bacterium, assembly GCA_023449855.1. Taxonomy (GTDB): domain Bacteria; phylum Pseudomonadota; class Alphaproteobacteria; order Rhizobiales; family Xanthobacteraceae; genus Tardiphaga. Next base: position 30 of record JAEXHR010000320.1, read on the forward strand.
ATTCCGGCGTTACCCCGCCGGCTTTTCCGGCTCACCCCAGAATTCCGACCAGATCTGCTTGTCGCCCAGCGTCGCCACGAAGGCGCGATGCGCGGTGCGATCGTCCTCCGTCACCCGCGGAGCCAGCGCGACCTCACGCTGACGGCGCGGGGCATCGACGCCGCGGACCAGGATCGGCGCTTCATCCGCCAGAATCAGCGACGACTGCCGCGCACCGACGAGATCGATATAGACCTCGGCGAGAAGTTCGGAGTCGAGCAAGGCGCCGTGCTTGGTGCGGCGGGAATTGTCGATCGAATAGCGGGCGCAGAGATCGTCGAGACGGTTCGACACGCCCGGATGTTTTCGCCGCGCCAGCAGCAGCGTATCGACGAGACGGTCACGCGGCACCGGCGGGCGTTTGATGCGGTCGAGCTCCATATTGATGAAGCCGAGATCGAACGAGCCGTTGTGAATCACCAGCGGCGAATCGCCGATGAAGGCCAGAAAGTCATCGGCGACTTCATGGAACAGTGGCTTGGTGGAAAGAAACTCCGCCGACAGGCCATGAACGTTGAAGGCCTCCTGCGGCATGTCGCGTTCCGGATTGCAGTAGACGTGAAACGTCTGGCCGGTCGGCATGCGGTTGAAGATTTCGAGACAGCCGATTTCCACCAGCCGATCGCCGCGCAGCGGATCGAGGCCGGTGGTTTCCGTATCCATGACGATTTCGCGCATCGAAGTCTTCTCAACAAATCAGGGGCGGCGTCGGGGCATTTTAGCAGCCTCGACGAGGATTTCAGCGATCCGCGTCCGCACCGGCTCGACGCCGTGGGACGTATCCACCACGAAGTCGGCTCTTTTGCGCTTTTCGGCGTCCGGCAACTGCCGCGCCAGAATGGCGTCGAGCTTTTCTTCGGTCATGCCCTCGCGGGCAAGAATGCGTTCGCGCTGTGTCTTCGCGTCGGTGGAGACGACGACGACGGCATCGACGCGCTTGTCGCCACCGGTCTCATACAGCAACGGCACATCCACCACCGCCACCGGCGCACCGGAGGTTTCGGCATCGTCGAGGAACTTCTTGTGATGCCTGGCGAGCAGGGGATGTACGATGCTTTCGAGCTTCTTCATCGCCTCGGCATCGTGGACCACCAGCGGCGACAGCTTCGTGCGATCGACCTTGCCGTCGGCGGTGGTGCCGGGAAACGCCGCCTCGATCAGCGGAACGGCTTCGTTCTCATAGACCATGTGCACGGTGGCATCGGCATCATAGACCGGCACGCCGGCCTCCACGAACAGTTTTGCCGTGGTCGATTTCCCCATACCGATCGAGCCGGTCAGCCCCAACACGCGCATTCCATTCCCCGTTTTGTTTTTCTTAGATTCCAATCATTCGCTCGCCGCGGAGAAATTTCAAAAGCGGCAGCAGCGGCAGACCGAGAATGGTGAAATGATCGCCCTCGATCAATTCGAACAGATGCACACCGAGCCCTTCGAGCTGATAGGCGCCGACACTGGTCGTCACCTTGTCGCCGGCGGCATCGAGATAGGCGTCGATGGCGGCATCGTCGAGCTGGCGCATGGTCATATGCGCCACCGAGACATGCGAGAAAATCGTCGCACCATCGCAGGCCACCGCGATGGCTGAATGCAGCTCATGCGTCTTGCCGGACAGGTCGCGCAATTGCTGCGCGGCCTGGTCGCGACCTGCCGGCTTGTTGAACAGCCGATCACCTACTGACAGTGTCTGATCGGCACCAACGACATAACGGCCTGGGTGCCGCAGCGAGACGAAGGCCGCCTTTTGCTCGGCGAGCAGGGCCGCAATGTCCCCGGGAGCCGTCAGATTGGACCGTTGCTGAATACCGCGCTCGTCGATATCTGCCGGAGCTGCATCGAACGGGATGCCGGCACCTGCCAGCAGCATACGCCGCGCCGCACTCTGCGACGCCAGAATCAGCGGCTCTTCGCCGCGCCAGATGGTCATTCCTGCATCCGTTGTCGCTGGCGATCCGCCAGCAATTTCATGATCGCCGCAGCCGTCTCTTCGATCGAGCGCCGCGTCACTTCCAGCAAGGCCCAGCCATATCTGGCGGACAGCTTGCGCGCATAGGTGACTTCATCGGTCACCGCCTGACGATCGATATAATCGTCATTGGCGGTATCGCCACCAATGGACAACAGCCGGTTCTGCCGGATCTGGATCAACCTTTCCGGCGTTGCATGCAGGCTGACCACCAGCGGGTTCTTCAGTGTCTCGAGCTGTTTCGGAATCGGGATACCGGGGACCAGCGGTACATTGGCAGTGCGGACGCCGCGATTTGCCAGATAGATGGAGGTCGGCGTCTTCGAGGTGCGCGACACTCCGACAAGGACGACATCGGCCTCTTCCAGCCCTTCGGTATGCTGCCCGTCATCATGCATCATCGAATAATTCAGCGCGTCGATACGCTTGAAATATTCGGCGTTGAGCACGTGCTGCGCGCCGACACGACCGGAGGTGGAGGCACCGAGGTAATTCTGGAACAGCTGCATCACCGGACCGATAATCGACAGGCTCGGCGAATTGATTTCCTGGCACTTGGCTTCCAGCCGTTCGACCAGATCCTTCTCCAGCAGCGTGAACAGCACGATGCCGGGCGCCTCCTCGATCTCGGTCAGCACACGATCGAGCTGCTTCTGGCTGCGCACCAGCGGATAGACATGTTCCACGGGCGTGACGTTGGAATATTGCGCAGCTACCGCGCGCGCGACGGTAATCAGCGTTTCGCCGGTGGAATCGGACACCAGATGAAGGTGAAAAAAGCTGCCGGTGGTATGCACCATGACCCTGTGTGTTCTGTGAATCCCTGTGGAGCTTTTCGCCCTGTTTGGCGGCGATGGCGCGGCGGCCGGGATAACCCGGATTCTTCTTCACAGGCCTGCCTGCGGGGATACCGTTCGGCAACATCCGTCATGATAATGGGGTTATGTGAATTTGTCTCTTCGGAATCCCTGTCGGACCCCCGACAAGTCCCTGCGCGGCCTGTCTTTGTCGATGGCAAGATGACTCGCTGAAGATTCAGATCGCCATGTGCACAAGCATGGGATGATGCGGGGACAGGATTGTGCCGGCCAAATCCACGGCCAATCAGACTCAAACCTTAAGAATCTAATAATAGATTTGAGGAAGGGGGTGCGTGCGGATAGAGCGGGGATCACCGCACCGATCGCGCTTGCGGAGCAACCGCGATCCCGGGCAGATGTTCCTCATAGAAACCCCGTTGCATCCTGATAGAGGGCAAGGCTTAGCAATGTATGAATGGGCGAAAGCTTTGCACATCATCGCCGTCATCTCCTGGATGGCGGGCATGCTCTATCTGCCAAGGCTGTTCGTCTATCACTGCGATGCCGAGATCGGATCGAAGCAGTCCGAGACCTTCAAGGTGATGGAGCGCCGGCTGCTCAAGGCGATCATCAATCCCGCGATGATCACCACCTGGATTCTTGGTCTCTATCTGGCCTGGTCCGGTGGCTGGTTCGCTTCCGGCTGGTTTCACGCCAAGCTGCTGCTGGTGCTGCTGATGTCCGGCGTTCATGGCTTTCTGACCAGCCGGGTGCGCGACTTCGCCCTCGATCGCAATACGCGGAGCGCGAAATTCTACAAGATTATCAATGAGGTGCCGACCGTCCTCATGATCCTGATCGTGATCCTGGTGGTGGTGAAGCCGTTTTGAACGGCAATCTCGGCGCCAAGATTTCGTTCACGCCGGCACTTCCCGCGATCTTGCGCGTTGGGCGGATGTCTCATATGTTCGTGGCTCTCCCACCCGACGCAGGCGATGTGGTTCGACCCGGCTTTTGAAATCCGCCGGCCGCCGCATCAGGCTTGAAGCCTCTTCAGCACCTTTATCGCTCAAGACTTCGTTGCCGGGGACCTGCGGACTTTCGTGACACGTCTGAGCGTCCGCACCTCTCCAGCAGCTTGCACCTCCCCACCGACTCTCCACAGGACCACCCCCCATGCGGGAAATGAAACTTCAAGACCTCAAGGCCAAGACGCCAGCCGAGCTCGTCTCGTTTGCGGAAGAGCTTGGGGTCGAAAATGCCAGCACCATGCGCAAGCAGGAGCTGATGTTCGCCTGCCTCAAGCAGCTGGCGCTGCAGGAAACCGACATCATCGGCGAAGGCGTCGTCGAGGTTCTCTCCGACGGTTTTGGCTTCCTCCGCTCGTCGGACGCCAATTATCTTCCGGGCCCGGACGACATTTACGTCTCGCCCTCGCAGATCCGCCGTTTCGGCCTGCGCACCGGCGATACCGTCGAAGGCCATATCCGCAGCCCGAAGGAAGGCGAACGCTATTTCGCGCTGCTCAAGGTCAACACGCTGAACTTCGAGGATCCTGAGAAGTCCAAGCACAAGGTCAATTTCGACAACCTGACCCCGCTGTTTCCGAACGAGCGCTTCCGCCTCGAGCTGGAAGACCCGACCCGCAAGGATCTGTCGCCGCGCGTCATCGACATCGTGGCTCCGATCGGCAAGGGCCAGCGCGCCCTGATTGTGGCGCCGCCGCGGACCGGCAAGACCGTGCTGATGCAGAACATCGCACATTCGATCACCGCCAATCATCCGGAATGCTACCTGATCGTTCTTCTGATCGACGAACGTCCCGAAGAAGTGACGGACATGCAGCGCTCGGTGAAGGGCGAGGTGGTGTCCTCGACCTTCGATGAACCGGCAACGCGCCACGTCCAGGTCGCCGAAATGGTGATCGAGAAGGCGAAGCGCCTGGTCGAACACGGCCGCGACGTCGTCATCCTGCTGGATTCGATCACCCGTCTCGGCCGCGCCTACAACACCGTCGTTCCGTCGTCGGGCAAGGTGCTCACCGGCGGTGTCGACGCCAACGCGCTGCAGCGCCCGAAGCGCTTTTTCGGTGCCGCGCGTAATGTGGAAGAAGGTGGCTCGCTTACCATCATCGCCACCGCGCTGGTCGATACCGGCAGCCGCATGGACGAAGTGATCTTCGAAGAGTTCAAGGGCACCGGTAACTCCGAACTCATCCTCGATCGCAAGGTCTCGGACAAGCGCACCTTCCCCGCCATCGATATCTCGCGTTCGGGCACGCGCAAGGAAGAGCTCATCACCGATCCGCAGGTGCTCAAGAAGATGTATGTCCTCCGCCGCATCCTCAATCCGATGGGCACCATGGACGCTATCGACTTCCTGCTCGACAAGCTCCGCAACACGAAGAGCAATTCGGAATTCTTCGATTCGATGAATACGTAAGGGCGAGAAGCTCCGAGATCGAAAGGCGCCGCTGGAAACAGCGGCGCTTTTTTTGTTTTGCGCCGAGCCGTAGGGCGGA
>JAEXHR010000328.1 GCA_023449855.1 Pseudomonadota bacterium
ATTGTGGGCATCGAGGACCACCGCGCCGGCCCCCACCGCCCCGCCCAGCGGCCCGCGGCCGGCTTCGTCGCAGCCGGCCGCCGGCCAGATTCCCTGCTTCAGCAGCGCATGTTCGCGTGCGAAGCTCGGCGGCCCGGCCACGATGGTCCTCTTGGCCGGCGCCTTTTTGGCCGATGCTGTCTTGGTGTTCCGAATCATGGGCAGATCGTGCGCATCCGGCTCCATGGGCGCAACCGGGAACCCGGAATAGTGCCCACTATCCAATCTGCCCTCCCGGCGTTGGCCGGGAGGACGGCAGAGTTAATCTGCCAGATGCACCCGCCGGTCGTCGCCGACCTCGATGCCAGGCGCTGTCACGACGTCCCAGGCATGGCCGTCCGGATCGGCGAAATAGCCGGAATAGCCGCCGTAGAAGGTCTCGTGCGCCGGCTTGATCAGCGTCGCGCCGCAGGACACCGCCAAGGCCAGCACCGCATCAACCTCCTCGGGCGACCGGCAATTCCAGGCCAACGTGGTGCCACGAAAGGCCTGCGGACGCGGCTGATCGGGAAGCTTGGCGTCATCGGCCAGTTGATCCCAGGGAAACAGCGCCAGCATACTGGCGCCGGTGTCGAAGAAAGCGATGGCCTCTCCGGTTTCCTTGGCCTTTCGCGCAAATCCCAGCGCCTCGTAGAATGCGATGCTGCGGCGCATATCGTGGCTGCCAAGGGTCACCACGGTCATGCGCGGCACCAGTTTGGGACGGTCGCTGCTCGTCATCTCTCAGTCCTTCTTTCTTCTCAAAACAAAAAGCGGAGAAGGGATCGCCGGCCGGCTCTGGTTTCCGGCCGACGCCCCCTTCTCCGAGTTGCTCCCAAGATTGCGAGACCTTCAGGAGTAAACTTCAACTTCGTCCGGGACGCGCTGCAGCTTGAAATGCTGCCGCGCTGCGCCGGGACGCGGGACTAAAACAGATTCAGTTGCTGGCCGGCGCCGGCCGGCTTGGCGAAATGATCGAGCGTGAGTTTCGCGCGCTTCTTGTTAAGGCCGAGCTTGGCGCAGGCGACTTCAAAGCGGCGACCGATCATCCAGGCCATCGGCCCGGTGCCCTTCATGCGCGTGCCCCACTGCGAATCGTAATCGCGGCCATCGCGCATCTCGCGGATCAGCGTAAACACATGACGATAGCGGTCCGGATAATTCGCCATCAGCCACTCGCGAAACAGATCGCGCACCTCCAGCGGCAGGCGCAGCAGCACATAACTCGCCTCCTTCACGCCGGCATGTGCAGCGGCATCGAGAATGCGTTCGATCTCGCTGTCGTTCAGCGCCGGGATGACAGGCGCCACCATCACGGTGGTCGGAATGCCCGCCTCCGACAGTTGCCGCAGCGCTTCCAGCCGCTTCGGCGGCGTCGAGGCCCTCGGCTCCATGGTGCGCGCCAGTTTAGGATCGAGTGACGTCACCGACAGCGCGACCTTGGCGAGATTGCGTTTCGCCATGCGGGCAAGGATGTCGATATCGCGCACCACCAGCGCCGATTTGGTGACGATGCCGACCGGATGACCGGTTTTCTCCAGCACTTCGAGAATGCCGCGCATCACCTGACGCTCGCGCTCGATCGGCTGATACGGATCGGTATTGGTGCCTATCGCGATCATCTTCGGCTCGTATTCCGCCGCCGCCAGCTCCTTCTCGAGCAGCGCCGGCGCATCGGGCTTCACGAACAGCTTCGATTCGAAATCCAGCCCCGGCGACAGGCCGAGATAGGCATGGGTTGGCCGCGCGAAGCAGTAGACGCAACCGTGCTCGCAGCCGCGATAGGGATTGATCGAGCGATCGAAACCGATATCCGGCGACTCGTTGCGCGTGATGACCGTTCGCGCTGTATCCGTCGCCACCGTCGTTTTGAACGGCGGCAGGTCGTCAAGGCTCTGCCAGCCATCGTCGAAGGCGACGCGCGCCTCCTTTTCATAACGGCCGCTGTCATTGGATTGGGCGCCGCGACCGCGCCGCCGCTGGCGGTCGATCGCGACCTCGATCGCCGGAAATGGCGATGATAGTCCCGCGATCTCGGACGGCGCGGGAGCAGTCGGCATCTGGAGGGCTGCGGCGTTCTGATTCATGCTGCTACGCTAGCAGCTCTAAAGAACATATCAAGAACAAAAGCAAAGCTGCCGGCGACGTCCACAGCGGCGCATTAAGCAAGGATAGCATCTGCGGCTGCTTTCAGTATGACGAAATGATAACGCAAGCGCGGGGCCATTGAGGTATTATCCACATCCATGCTGAGCGTGATCATCCCCACCGACGGCGTCGAGCAGCCCGCGGTCGCCACTCTGGCGGCGCTGGTGCCGGGTGCGGCTGCAGGCGTGATCCGCGAGGTGCTGCTGGTCGATCGCGCCGGCACCGATGTGATCGAGCGCGTCGCCGATGTCGCCGGCTGCGATTTCCTGACTTCGACCGGCTCGCGGGCCGCAGCCATGGCTGCCGGCGCCAAGGCCGCCCGCTCGCCCTGGCTGATGTTTCTCCATGCCGGTGCCGTGCTGGATAACGGCTGGATCGAGGAGACCCAGCAATTCATCCAGCGCGTCGCCGCCAGCGACCGCCCCCGTGCCGGCATCTTCCGTTATGCGCGCTCGCCCTATGACGAGCCCGGCTTCCGTGATGGGGTGAAGCACCTGCTTCGCAAGATCAGCGGCCCCAAGGGCGATCAAGGCCTCCTGATCGCGCGCGATCACTACGAGCGCCTCGGCGGCTATGCCGATGCGAGCCGCGCGGAGGCGCGCTTGTTACGTCAGCTCGGCCGCTCCTCGCGCACCATGCTGCGCAGCCGGATCATGATGGTGGCCTGACGGCAAAACTCCGCTGTCATTGCCCGCGAAAGCGAGCAATCGGGTAAACACCGGCCTTTCGACCAAACCGCGATCAGCGGTGTCCACTGGATTCCCGCTTTCGCGGGGATGACAATGGAGCGCGTCGCATCTTTATACTTGATAAAAGCAATCAATTGATTGACATTGGCAACTATGTCGCAACCCCAGAACCACATCACTATCGTCCGCTCCTTCAACCGCTTCTACACGCGGCATCTCGGCGTGCTCGATCAGCAATTGCTCGAAAGCCCCTATTCGCTCACCGAAGCCCGGGTGCTGTACGAACTCGCCCATAAAGAGGGGCAATCGGCCAAGGAGATCGGCGCAAATCTCGGCCTCGATGCCGGATATCTCAGCCGCATCCTGCAGGGCTTCACCGACAAGGCGCTCATCACGCGAAAGCCGTCGCCGGCCGACCGACGGCAATATCAGCTCAGCCTGACCGCCAAGGGCCGCCTTGCCTTCGGCCGCCTCAATCGTGGTTCGCACGACCATGTGGAAGCAATGCTCGACGGGCTCGGCGACCGCGCACCGAGCGTGGTGCAGGCCATGAAGACGATCGAGAATCTGCTCGGCAATGCGGAACGCGAGACGCCGCAGGCTGTACTGCGCAGCCCGCGCCCCGGCGATATAGGCTGGGTCGTGCAGAGCCACGGCGCACTCTATGCGGCCGAATACGGTTACGACGCCTCGTTCGAAGGGCTGGTTGCCGACATCGTCGCCAAATATCTCGCGAGCTTCGATTCCTCGCGCGAGCGCTGCTGGATCGCAGACCTCGATGGCCGGCAGGTCGGCTCCATCTTTCTCGTCAAGGGGTCGGACGACGTCGCCAAAATCCGCCTGCTGATCATCGATCCCGCTGGCCGCGGCCAGGGCCTCGGGCATCGGCTGGTCGCCGAAGCCATCGGCTTTGCGCGGCAATGCGGCTATCGGAAAATCACGCTGTGGACGCAGAGCAATCTGTTCGCCGCACGAAAAATCTATGAACGCGCCGGCTTCAAGCTCGTCGCCGTCGAGCCGCATCGCAGCTTTGGGCAGAATCTGGTGGGCGAGACGTGGGAGCTGGTCTTGTAGCCCGGATGGAGCGCAGCGCAATCC
>JAEXHR010000386.1 GCA_023449855.1 Pseudomonadota bacterium
CGGATGAGGGGGCTATCCATTTGCTGCAGAGCTTGCTGAGAGTCCCCCTCACCCGCTCACCACATGCTTCGCATGTGACGAGCGACCTCTCCCCGCAAGCGGGGAGAGGTTAAAGCCCGGCGTTATGCTTCTTCAGCGACGCCTTCAGCTCGGCATCGATAGCGTCAGCATCGCCGCCGGCCTTCTTCACCGCTGCGGCCCAGGCGGCATGCAGCGGCTCGACGCCCTTCTTCCACAAAGCGAGCTGCTCCGGCGTCAGCGGATAAACTTCGTGATCCGGCAACGCCTTCATCTTGGCGACGCCCGCGAACTCGTAATCCACCCACGGATCTGTCACCTTCGCCGCCCATTCCGGCGAGCAGTGATCGTCGATGATCTTCTTCTGCGCCGGCGACATCGAATTATATTTGGCGAGATTGATGTTGTAGGTGAACACCGTCGAATAGAGCGGCACATCGATGTGATACTTCACCACCTTGTCGATGCCGAACAGGAAGATCGATCCCCACGGGAAGGCGATCTCGTCAGCCACGCCGCGCTCCAGCGCATCGCGAGATTCAGGCGCCGAGGCCTGCACATTGGTGCCGCCGAACAGTTTCACCATTTCGCCGATCGTGCTCTGCGCCGGGCGCACCTTCACGCCCTTGAGATCGTCGGGCACCAGGATCTTCTTCTTGCCGTGCAGCGTGCCGGGCGCGTGGATGAAGGCGAAACACAGCTTGGTGTCCTTCATCTCGGTCTTGGCGTATTTCTGGTACCATTCGTTGAAGGCCTGCGTGCCCTTCTTGCCTTCGTTGAACACGAAGGGAATCTGGCCGGCTGCAGCGATCGGGAAGCGGCCCGGCTGATAGCCTGGATTCACATAAGTGACGTCGGCGATACCGTCGCGCGCCATGTCGTAATGGTCGAACGCCTTGCCGAGCTGTTCCGACGGGAACACCGACAGCTTGATGCTGCCGCCCGAAGCTTTCTCGATATCCGCGGCCCAGGCCTGCGTGGCCGGTACCAGCGGATGCGCCGGCGGCACCCACAGCGATACTTTCAGATTGACGGTCTTGTCCTGCGCCTGCGCGAGACCGGGCAATAAGCAGCCGGCCGCGAGCAACGCCATCAGCGTCTTCCTCATCGACGTCTCTCCCTCTGTGCGTCCGTGGATTTTTCCACTGGACCCGTCCTCTCGGACTCGTTCTATCGAACGTGTTCACCGAACCTTGAATGGCTCTTGGCAAAGATTGTTATATTTTATAACCATCTTTGCAAGTCTGGCACGGACCAGTCTCGCCAGACCGCTTGACTTGTCAACTCAGCCTTGAGACTGAGACACAGACTATGATGGAGCAAGTGGTGCGAACGAAAGTTGCGATCATCGGTGCCGGTCCGGCGGGCATGCTGCTCGGGCAGCTTCTGCATTCCTATGGCATCGATAACGTCATTCTCGAGCGCAAGGATCGGGACTATGTGCTTGGGCGAATCCGCGCCGGCGTACTCGAACAGGGCACGGTCGGCTTGCTGGAACAGCTCGGCATTACGGAACGCCTGCATCACGAAGGCCTGATCCATGACGGAATCGAGCTCCTGTTCGGCGGCACACGTCACCGCATCGACCTGAAGACGGCCTCTGGCGGCAAGGTCGTCACCGTCTATGGGCAGACCGAAGTGACGCGCGACCTGATGGATGCGCGCGAAAAGGCCGGCCTCAAGACTGTCTATGACGCCGACAATGTGCGCCTGCACGATTTCGACAGCGACAAGCCCCGCGTCCGCTACGAGAAGGACGGCGTCACCTATGAGCTGCTGTGCGATTTCATCGCCGGCTGCGACGGCTTTCATGGTGCCAGCCGGCAGGCGATTCCCGCCTCTGCCGTGCACACCTATGAGCGCGTCTATCCGTTCGGCTGGCTCGGCCTGCTCTCGGACACGCCGCCGGTCTCGCCGGAACTGATCTACACCAATCACGCGCGCGGCTTTGCACTGTGCTCGATGCGCTCGCCCACCCGCAGCCGCTATTATGTGCAGTGTTCGCTCGATGAGAAGGTCGAGGACTGGACCGACGACATGTTCTGGGACGAGCTGCGCCGCCGCCTCGACAAAGAGGCCGCGGAGAGCCTGATCACCGGCCCGTCGCTGGAAAAGAGCATCGCGCCGCTGCGTAGTTTTGTCGCGGAGCCCATGCGTTTCGGCAAGCTCTTCCTGGCCGGCGACGCCGCCCATATCGTGCCGCCCACCGGCGCCAAGGGCCTCAATCTCGCGGCCTCCGACGTGCATTATCTGTCGATGGCGCTGCGCGAATATTACGACGAGAAGTCCTCCGCCGGCCTCGACAATTATTCGGCCACGGCGCTCAAGCGCGTCTGGAAAGCCGTGCGGTTCTCGTGGTGGATGACCTCGATGATGCACCGCTTCCCCGATACCGACGGTTTCGGCACCAAACTGCAGCAGGCCGAACTCGACTATGTCGTGCATTCCGAGGTGGCGCGCGCATCGCTGGCAGAGAATTATGTGGGGCTGCCGTATTAGGCTCGGATCGTAGGATGGGTAGAGCGCAGCGAAACCCATCGGCGGAGCTCGCCACATCGACGGAATGATGGGTTTCGCTCCGGCGCTGCGCGCCTGCGCTCTACCCATCCTACGCCGCCCTCATCCCGCCCGTTTTAAACGCCCCATCGTCCCCGTTTGAAACTTTGTTGGCCTGTTCTTCCCGCGCGTCTTCGCTTCTATGTGCGCATGAAAGGACAGCCCTATGACCTGCGCGATCCCCGACGGCTTTGCCCCACACTTTCGAAAGAGTCCGCTCACCGAACCGTGGGAGCCGATTTATTCGAAAACCACCGACAGCGCTGTCATCCTCGGCCTGCGCATTGCCGAAGCGCATACCAATTCGCGCGGCATGGCGCATGGCGGCCTGATCACCGCGCTTGCCGACAATGCCATGGGCCTGAGCTGCGGCCATGTCGCCGGCGGCGGCACGCGGCTGGTGACGGTGAATCTCTCCGCCGACTTTCTCGGCCCCGCAAAGATCGGCCAATGGCTGGAGATCGTGAGCGAAGTGGTGAAGACCGGCAGCCGGCTGTGTTTCGCGCAGGCGCTGATCACTGCCGATGGCGTGCCATGTGCGCGGGCGAACGGCACGTTCAGTGTGGTCACGCAGAAACAGTAGGATGGGTAGAGCGCAGCGAAACCCATCGGCGGAGCCTGCCGCACCGACGGAATGATGGGTTTCGCTCCGGCGCGATGCGCCTATGCTCTACCCATCCTACGCTTCCCACCAAAGTGCCAATCCGTCGTCTCCACCGCGAGATCGATGAACGCCCGCACTTTCGCCGATAGCAGACGCGACGTCGGATAGACGACGTGGATCGGAATCGGCGGCTGCTCGAAGGCGGCAAGCACCACTTTCAGCTTTCCGGCCGCGAGCGCTTCGGCCGCCTGATAGGCCAGCACACGCGTCAGGCCACCACCTTGCGCCGCGTGCCAGATGGCCGCATCCGCGACATTGCAGATGAAGCGTGGCGTGTACGGGATGCGCAGATCCTGCCCGTCCCGCGCAAATCTCCATTCCGGTGAGACGACGGCCGCACCGAACTGGATCGTGTCATGCTCGGCAATCGCTTCCGGCACCTTCGGCTCGCCGCGGCGCTTGAGATAGTCAGGAGACGCCACCACCACGCGACGCATGTCGCCAACCTGTCGCGCCACCAGGCTCGAATCGGCCAGCTCGCCGACCCGGACGGCGACATCGACGCCCTCTTCCACCAGATTGACCATGCGATCATTGAGCCGCAACTCACCCGACACTTCGGGATAGCGCTGCAGATAGACCGACATCAGCGGCGTCACATGCAGCCGTCCGAAGCCTACGGGTGCTGCGACCGTCAGCCGCCCGCTCGGCTGCGCCTGCTCGGCCTGGGCCGCGCCATCGGCTTCATCGAGGTCGGCAAGGATACGCCGCGCCCGCTCCAGATAGCGCGCACCGACATCGGTCAGCGTCACCGAACGCGTGGTCCGTTGCAGCAATCGGGCACCGAGCCGTTCTTCCAGCGATGCGACCAGCCGTGTAACGGCGGATGCGGAAATGCCGAGGCGGCGCGCTGCGGGAGCAAAGCCCTGCAGGTCAGCCACCGTGACAAAGGCAGTCATCGCTTCGATGCGGTCCATTTACACTCAGTCCCTCATCCTGAGGAGCGGCCGATGGCCGCGTCTCGAAGGATGGCCACGCACTCGGAGCCCGGCGATCTCATGGTTCGAGACGGCGCTACGCGCCTCCTCACCATGAGGGACCGGAGCGGGAATGCCGGCCCGACAACTATTTCAATATCCGCAACAATGAAGTGTCAATTGCGATAATTGTTGCGGACATGGCCGAAGGCCATATTGGGCAGTGAAACAGAAAGGTGGCTCAGATGTCCGACACCCATGTCTATTCCAGCGACGTCGCCTTTACGCCTGCCGTCAAGGCGATCCAGGCCCGCAAGGGCTCGCGCAAGTCCTATGCCCATGTGGAAGAGAGCGGCGGCTGGCAGACCGAGATCGACGACAATCTCGCGGAATTCCTCGCGCATACCAACAGCTTCTATCTCGCCACGGCCAGCGCCGACGGCCAGCCCTATATGCAGCACCGTGGCGGCCCGAAGGGATTCATCAAGGTGCTCGACAAGCACACGATCGCCTTCGCGGATTTCAGCGGCAACCGGCAATACATCACCCAGGGAAACCTGACGGAGAATCCGAAGGCCAATATCTTCATCATGGACTACGTGCATCGCCGGCGCGTGAAGATCTGGGGCACGGCAAAAGTGGTCGAGGACGATCCGGCGTTGACAGCTTCGATGATGCCGAAAGGCTATCGCGCCCGTCCCGAGCAGGTGATCCTGTTCACCGTCGCCGCGTGGGACACCAACTGCCCGCAACACATCCCGCAGAAATTCGATGCGGCCGATGTCGCGCAAGCCGTTGCCTTGCGCGATGCCAGGATCAGCGAGCTTGAGGCCGAGCTGGCCAGCCTCAAGCAGACTTTGTCGTCAAGCTCCGAAGCGTAGGATGGGTTGAGCGCAGCGACAACCCATGCTGTCCGTCGCCTGCTGTAGGCTCCGCCGATGGGTTATCGCTGCGCTCAACCCATCCTACGAGAGCAACTAAGCCGCTTCGGCCTGACGCTCCCATTCATGCTCCGGATAGAACCGCGCCATCATGCGATCCACATAGGCGGTGAGGTTTGCGAATTGCATCAGTCGCTGCCGCAGCGGCGAGTCGAAATAGGGCGTCATGATGCCAGCCAATACCGCAAAGGCCGTCGCATCGGCCCCGCATGGACGCTCGCCCATCAGATAGGGCTTGTCCGCAAGCAGCAACGACAGCGCCATCAGCGAGCGCCCGGCGAGTTCGAGCGCTTCCTCCGGCGAATGCCGGCCGAGGCCGCTGACGACATAATTGTGCTCCACCTGATCGCGCACGGCAGCCCGAACGCCCTCCCGCTGCGCTTCCGGCAAATCATTGAAAAACTGCGCGGGGCCTTTGGCAAAGTTCTCGTCGTTCAACCAGCGCGCGCCGACCAACGCGAAATAGATGTGATGCTCGATCATCCGCTCGATCGCCCAGGCTTCAGCACGCTGCGCGAGATCGAGTCCCTCGTCGAAATCGATGCCATGCTGGCTCTCGATATGAGCGCGGATGAAGCTGGAATCGGCGATGGTCTCCGCACCGTCGTCGATGAATGGGATCTGCCCCTTCGGCGAGGCCATCGGCTTCGATGGCTGCTTGCGATAGGCAAGCCCCGCCATTTTGAGCTGGACCTCGGTCTTGGTGACGAAGGGGCTGACTTCCGGCAGGCCAAAGCCCGCGCCTCCGCCGTGCAGCGTGATCATGTCGTTCTCCCGTTGGTGATTGGCGATGGCCTTCTAGAGGGGGGCTGCTGCCACCGTGGTGTCAGCAGCGGATGGTGGACATGAGCCAGAGGCGCGCCTGCGCGACGGACGCCGACATCAGGCGGCAAGCGAGTCCGAACAGCGCCCAGCGCCAATCGCCGGCCATGAGGGTGATCACGCGCTCCAGCAGCCAGGCGCGCAGGCGCCAGAGCCGGTCGCCTTGGGGAAAGCCCAGGCTTTCGAATGCGTTCATCGCAGGAATCCTTCCGTGTGCGGGGTTGGCTCCTGTATGACGGACCCCTGCTGACAACATGCTGTCAGCAGTGTGCAACGAGGACGCCATGAGACGCGCCGATCGCCTGTTTCAGATCATTCAAGTTCTGCGACGAACGCAGAAGCCGCTGACGGCGGATGCGATTGCAGCCGAGCTGGAGACCTCGAAACGCACGATCTACCGCGATATCGCGACCCTGATCGGCCAGCGTGTGCCGATTCGCGGCGAGGCCGGCATGGGGTACATCCTGGAAAGCGGTTTCGACATGCCGCCCTTGATGCTGACGCCCGACGAGATCGAGGCCGCGGTGCTCGGCGCGCAATGGGTGATGGGCCATGCCGATCCCGCGCTGGCGACGGCGGCGAAGGACCTGATCGCCAAGATCGCCGACACCGTGCCGGAAAAATTGCGGCCCTTCGTGCTCGAGCCGGCGAGCCGCGCCCGGCCCCATTTCCGCGGCGCCGTGGACGCGCTCGATATGGCGCAGAT
This sequence comes from Pseudomonadota bacterium, assembly GCA_023449855.1. Classification (GTDB taxonomy): domain Bacteria; phylum Pseudomonadota; class Alphaproteobacteria; order Rhizobiales; family Xanthobacteraceae; genus Tardiphaga. The sequence continues at coordinate 6,625 of JAEXHR010000386.1, forward strand.
GCGCGCGCATATTCACGCCGGCAAGAAGGTCCGCCTCTGCTACCGTGACGAATCCGGCCGCGACAGCGAGCGCATCATCTGGCCGATCGCGGTCGGCTATCTCGAAGCCGTGCGCCTGCTCGCGGCCTGGTGCGAGTTGCGCAACGATTTCCGCAGCTTCCGCACCGACCGCGCGGTGACGGCCGAATATCTCGACGAGAAATACCCCGAGCGTCGGGAGGTGCTCCGTAGCCGCTGGCGCAAGACGTTGGCCTGGGAACGGCCGACGGATGCGTGATTGGCTGGCAGCATATGGCGGATCGCGCTAAACCGCGCGGCATGACGACCAGTATCACCCATGATGACGCCAGCCCGTGCCAGGCCTGCGGCGCCTGCTGCTCCTATTCGAGCAACTGGCCGCGCTTCACCATCGAGGACGATGCGGAACTCGACCTGATCCCGGCGAAATTCGTGAACGAGCGACAGTCAGGCATGCGCTGCGACGGCGATCGCTGCAGTGCGCTGAACGGCAAAGTGGGAGAATTCGTCGCCTGCGGGATCTATGACATCCGGCCGGATGTATGCCGAACCTGCATGCCCGGCGACCCGGAATGCGCGGTGGCAAGGCGCCGCCACGGACTGCCCGTGCTGGCAGCCCCGGATTGGTAGAGCGTCAGCTTAAGCGATGACGCGGTCGCGCTCGGCTTCGATCTCGTCGTCGAGATCGTCATCCAGCGGCGCCAGGGTCGAGAGCGGCTTGGTCGACAACGTGATCGCCTTGCGGCTGCTATAGGCCGACACCGACACGCTGCGCACCGCCGGCGCTTCGTGTGCCAGCGCATAGAGCGTGGAACCGACGCGACCGCCATGCTCGATCAGCTCGCGCTCGCTGCAGCTCGAGGCGATGGAGATCGCAAGCGCATGCATGTGATTGCGGCGATAGCAGAACAGCGCCAGCATCGCGCGCACATCCGACGGCACGCTGGCAACGAGATGGGGCAGGCCATTTTCATTCGCACGATACATCGCACCGAGCAGGTCATCGCTGACCGGGCAACGATCGTTCTCAAAAGCTTGACGGCTGGACCACATGGGTTGTTCTCCTCGATGCCGAGGATGCGATCCAATTTGCTAATGTGCGGTTAACCAATAGGCTTAACGGCCATGTGCGACTCTTGCGCAACAGTGGTAAATATGGCAGCCGCCGCCACAAGCCTGACGCAAGCTTGCCGCAAGGGTTTCGACGATTCAGCTGTTCGCGACGATGTAAATGGCGAGAAAAAAGTCGGTCAGATGGTGCAGCGCCTGGTCGATTCCAATCAGCCACCAGAACCAGCGGCTTTCCTGCGTCACGCCGAAATGCGCCACCAGCCATCCTTTGCAGCGATCGATGGTGATGTGCAGCGCAAAATCGACCAGCCCGAGAAACCAGAGTTTCGGCTCAACTGCAGCAATGATCACGGTCGTCAGCACACCGTGAATCGCGCAATGGATCAGCAACGGCAACGCCCAGCCGGTCTTCTGATCCTTGCCCACTGCCAGCCAGGCATTCTGCAGGAAGAAGTCCGCGATGACATGCTTCACGGTGAGCGCGAGCATCCAGCCGACAAGCCCGCCCAGAGCAATCGACGATGACATTGCAGGAAACACGCTGGCCCCTCTTTGCAGTCACGACGGGCTGGCCCCTCAGGCAGGCCGTCGCTCGCCCCATTTATGACATCCCGACGCAGGGAATGCACGTCGCGGAACCCTGAAACTCACCGTATCGTGTTACGCCTTTAGCCGCGCCGTCAATGCACCAGCGCATGGTCACGAAGTTCGCCGATCGCCTTGCGCAATTGCTCACCCTTGGGATCGCGCGGCACTGCACGAGCGCGTTCGATAGCGCCGCCGAGATCGGCAATGTCGAGCGTGCCGTCGAAGCTCGGCTTGGCGAGCCCGTCGATAATCTGATGCCAGGCCGCCATGCCATGGCGATAGCTGGTGCCATAGCCTTCGATCATGGTGGCCGAGCGCACCACCGCAACGACCGCATCGGGCCGCCTGGCCAGCGCGCGGTCGATCATATGCAGCCAGCGCTCGACCCAGACGCGCTCTATCTCATAACGCGTGGAGAGACGGCGCCAGTGCCGGAGCCAAGCCTCGAATTCCAGCCGCTTGATGCCGACAATGCTCGCCTTGCTGAAGCGGATCTGCACCGTCCGATGGGCGCAATAGATGCGCTCCAGCAGCCGCATCGCGGGCTTGCCGACGATATCCGGGAGCGACGACACCAGCTCGTCGAGGCGGAAACGGCGTTTGTCCACTGCGGGTTTGCGGCCTGGGGTCACCGGCTCCTGCAGCTTCAATTGCGCAATGCGGATCGGATCAAGATAGCTCATGCGCGCGAGGAGCAGCCGCGCGATCTCCACGAACAATGCATCGTCGACGCCGCGCTTGCCGACAAAGCGGCGCAGGCGATCGCAATAGAGCTGCGCATAGGCCGGACTCTGGTAATCGATCAGAAGCGCGACGCCATCCTGCGCGACCGGACGCACGGCTGCGGGCAATCCGGCCGGATACTCCACCGACGCGACATCATTGATGCCGGCGATCTCGCGAATAGTCGAACGGATGACATTGGTGAAGCCGACCACGAAGATTCCTGAGTGTTATGCAGACTGTGCTGCCGCCGCGGACGTGGGCGCCAGCACCTCCCGCTGCGACAACCGCGCCTCCAGCGTGCCGATATTCTCGAACAGCCGCGCACTCGCAAGACGCAGGAAGAAAAATCCGAATTCCGGATTTTGCACGTAGAGTTCTTCGACCTGTGCATAGGTGACGCTCAGCACGAGACCCGCCTCGATACATTCCAGCGTCTGCGTGCGTTCGCCAAGCGGCGACAGCATGCCGAGTTCGCCGACGATCGCACCGACCGGCAGCTCGATGCCGGACTCCACGAGGCGATAGCGTCCCGACACGATGTAGAACATCCGGTCGGCCTTCTCGTCCTTGTAGAAAAGAATCTCGCCTGCCTTGCACTTCTGCTTGGCCATGAACGGCTTCAGCCATTCCATCGAGAGGTCCGAATTCACCGACTTCTTCACGTCGCTCACGAGCTGCAGCATCTGGCGCAGACGAAAGACATTCACCGGCAGCAGCACCGCATGGAGCACCAAGGTCGGGTAATTGTGCGTCGGGATCGAGATCGCGATCAGCAACAGATTGGCCATGATGCCGAACACCCGCAGCGGAATCATCGTCCGCATGGTGGCCGTCGCCACCACGAAAATCGTGGCGGCAGCACTGCCGAAATGATGAAGATAGGACATGTCCATGGGCGCGAACCGATGTTCGAGAAAGCGACCGCTATGTCTCCCGTCCGTGTGAAAGGCGGATGACCGGGAAGCGCAAGAGCCGCGATAGAACCTTTGCGGCCATCATACCCCGCCCCGCAGCTTCTGAAAATGAGACGATCGGGGATGGCAATTGACGCGCCTGGACGGTCCGGGCACCGTGCGCGCGCTGAGAAGGAGAACAACATGTCGGAAACGACAGACACGGCCGACAATTCCGCCCCGATCCTGGCCGTCGACGGTCCCCGCGCCACCATTCGCCTCAACCGCCCGGCCAAGCTCAACCGGCTGTCGCAGGCCGACCTGGACACGCTGATGGTGCATTTCGACCGGGTAGAGGCAGATCCAGCCATTCGGGTACTGGTGCTGACCGGGACCGGCCGCGCCTTCAGTGCCGGATTCGATCTAACGGCCATCGCCGCGCGGGCGGTCAGCACACCGGCGGACTCATCGTCCGGTTCTGCCTTCGAGACGGTGGCCAACCGGCTGGAGGATCTGGGCGTGCCGACCATCTGCCGGCTCAATGGCGGCGTCTATGGCGGCTCGACCGATCTCGCCCTCGCCTGCGATTTCCGGATCGGCCTCGATACGGCGGAGATGTTCATGCCCGCAGCGCGGCTCGGGCTGCATTACTATACAGGCGGCATCAAGCGGTATGTGAGCCGGCTGGGCGTCGACAATGCCAAGCGACTGTTTCTCACCGCGGAGAAGATCGATGCGCATGAGATGCTGCGGATCGGCTATCTGACGTCGATCGCGACGACGCGGGCGCTGGATGGCGAAGTGGACAGGCTGGCGACCGTGCTGGCCGGCAACGCACCGATGGCGATGCGCGGCATGAAACAGGCGATCAACGAATTCGCCCGCGGCGAACTGGATGAGGAAGCGGCCAACCGGCGCGCGCGGGACAGCATGCGCGGCGACGAGATCAAGGAAGGCACGCAGGCGTTTGCGGAGAAACGGGCGCCGAGATTTTAAGGTGAACTCTCCTCGAGGCTCCACCTTCCTTCTCCCCTTGTGGGAGAAGGTGCCTCTGCGAAGCGGAGGCGGATGAGGGTACGGCTAGGCTCAGCGCCTGTGGCAACCCCTCACCCGTCTCGAACGCTTCGCGTTCGATCCACCCTTTCCCACAAGGGGAGAGGGAAAGAGGGAGCCCCCTCCCTACTCCACAAACCTTGCAACATCGCCGAGCTGCGCGCGGCTGGTGCGATAGCTGTTCACCTTGTGCTCGCCATCCGCATAGCCGAACGAGATTCCGCAGACGACACGGCGGTCGTCGGGCATGTCGAAATGCTTGCGCACCACGGCCGAATGGAATGCCAGTGCAGCCTGCGGCACCGTGGCGACGCCCAGCGCCTGCGCGGCCAGCATGAAATTGTTGACGTAGCCGCCGCAATCGACCGCACCATAGACGCCGAGCGCTTCATCGGACGTGACGATCGCCACATGCGGGGCGCCGAAGAAGTTGAAATTCTGCAGCGCCTGCTCGGCATAGGCGGCCTTGTCGCCGCGGGCGATGCCGAGCGTATTGTAGAGCTGAAAACCGCTCTCGCGGCGGCGGTCGAGATAGACGCCGCGATATTCGCGCGGGAACGGGAAGTCGCCGGAATTAGCGGTGCCGGCAGCAGCGACGGGATAGAGGACGTCGCGGAACTTCTTCGTCGCCTCACCGGACGTGATCGTCACCTGCCAGGGCTGGCTGTTGCACCACGACGCCGTGCGCTGCGCGGCACCGAGGATACGATCGATGATCTCGCGCGGAACGGCGTCGGGCTTGTAAGCCCGGCAGGAATAGCGCGAGGCGAGGAGGGATTCGAGAGTGGCAATGGCGTCGGTCATATGGAGACTTCCTGACTCTGCCCCTCATGGTGACGAGGCGCCCTCGGCGCCGTCTCGAACCATGAGATGGCTTGGCTCGGTGTGTGCCGCCATCCTGCGAGACGCGCGCCAAGCGGCGCGCTCCTCAGGATGAGGACGGAGATATTATCGCCCCTTGGTCGGCACTTTGTTGAACGGCACATCCTTGTCGACGCGGATATCGCCAGGCAGACCCAGCACCCGCTCGGCGATGATGTTGCGCAGGATCTCGTCGGTGCCGCCGGCGATGCGCATCGACGGCGAGGACAGGATCGTGGCCTGGAATTCACCGCCAGCTTCCGCGTCCGTCCCCACCAGCGCACCGGATGCGCCCTGCAGATCGGCGGCGAACATAGCGATATCCTGCATCATCATGCCCGACACCAGCTTGCCGATCGAATTCTCCGGTCCCGGACGCTCACCCTTCGACAGCGCCGAGATCGAACGATAGCTCGTGTAGGTAAGGCCCGAATTCTTCACCGCCCAGCCAGCCAGCTTCGAGCGCACATTGGGATCGTCGATGGCGAGGCCGTCTTCGAGCATCAGGTTGCTGCAATAGTCGAACAGCTCCGGGAAGCCGGTGTGGACACGCGAACCGATCGACATGCGTTCGTTCATCAGCGTGGTGAGCGACACGTTCCAGCCATCGCCGACCGCGCCAAGGCGCTGGCTGTCGGGAATACGCACATTGGTGAAAAACACCTCGTTGAATTCCTGCATGCCATTGGCCTGCTTGATCGGCTTGATCTCGACGCCGGGGCTCTTCATGTCCAGGAAGAACATGGTGAGGCCCTTGTGCTTCGGCACATTGGGATCGGTGCGGGTGATCAGGATACCGTAGTCGGAATAGTGCGCGCCGGACGTCCAGATTTTCTGGCCGTTGATAATCCAGTCGTCCCCGTCCTTCTCTGCACGCGTGCGCAGGCCTGCGACGTCGGAGCCGCCTGCGGGTTCGGAAAACAACTGGCACCAGACATGTTTGCCGGAAACCAGCGGCGGCAGGTAATGGCGCTTCTGATCCTCGGTAGCATAGGCCATGACGGTCGGCCCGCACATACCCTGGCCGATGGCGAAGGGGCGCGAGAGCTTGTCATAGACGCCCTCTTCCTGCTGCCAGATCACACGCTCGATGGGCGTCGATCCGCGGCCACCATATTCCTTCGGCCAGTGCAGACACGCCCAGCCGGCCTCGGCCTTCTTCTTCTGCCAAGCCTTGGACGCTGACAGCATGGAGTCGCGCTTGGCGTTGGGATCCGAGAGAGCTGCATGAAGCTCCTTCGGCGCATTGGCGTCGATCCACTTGCGGGCTTCGGCGCGGAAGGCGGCTTCCTGCGGTGTGTCATCGAAATTCATGGCTTTCGTCTTTCTCTCTGTCCCTCATGGTGAGGAGGCGCGAAGCGCCGTCTCGAACCATGAGCTGGCTAGGCTCGGAGTTTGCCGCCATCCTTCGAGACGCCGCTGCGCGGCTCCTCAGGATGAGGGCGGAAATTATGCGCGCCCCCGCGTCGGGATCTTGTTGAACGGCACGTCCTTGTCGACACGGATGTCGCCGGGAAGACCCAGCACGCGCTCCGCGATGATGTTGCGCAGGATCTCGTCAGTGCCGCCCTCGACGCGTGTTGCAGGCGAGCGCAGCAGCATCGCCTGGAATTTTCCGGCGACCTCCGCATCCTCCGGGCTGCTCAGCACACCGGCGGCGCCCTGCAGATCGAGCGCATAGGTCGCGACCTCCTGCGTCATGGCGCCGGCGACCAGCTTGCCGATGGAGTTTTCCGGCCCCGGGCGCTCACCGCGCGACAGCGCCGAGATCGAACGGAAGCTGGTATAGCGAAGGCCCGAGGCGCGTACGGCGTAGTTGGCGAGCCTGGAACGCACGGCGGGATTGTCGATGGCCGGGCCATCCTCCAGCGTGAGATTGCTGACAAAGTCGAACAGCTCCGGGAAGCCGGTGGCAACACCCGCGCCGATCGCCATGCGCTCGTTCATCAGCGTGGTGAGCGATACGTTCCAGCCATCGCCGACGGCGCCAAGACGCTGATGATCCGGGATGCGGACGTCGGTGAAATAGACTTCGTTGAATTCCGCCTGTCCATTGGCCTGCTTGATCGGCTTGATCTCGACGCCCGGGCTCTTCATGTCCAGGAAGAACATGGTGAGACCCTTGTGCTTGGGCACGGTGGGATCGGTGCGCGTGATCAGGATTCCGTAGTCGGAATAATGCGCGCCGGAGGTCCAGATCTTCTGGCCGTTGATGACCCAGTCGTCGCCATTCTTCTCCGCGCGGGTGCGGAGGCCAGCGACGTCGGAGCCACCGGCAGGCTCGGAGAACAACTGACACCAGACCTTTTCGCCGGAAGCGAGCGGCGGCAGATAGTGGCGCTTATGCTCTTCCGAGGCATAGGCCATCATGGTGGGGCCGCACATGCCCTGGCCGATAATGAACAGCGCGCCGAGCTTGCCGAATACGCCCTCTTCCTGCTGCCAGATCACACGCTCGATGGGCGAGGCACCACGGCCGCCATATTCCTTGGGCCAGTGCGGCACGGCCCAGCCGGCATCGGCCTTCTTTTTCTGCCAGGCCTTTGCGACTTCGAGGATGTTCGCACTCTTGAGCTGGATACGGCCGAGCGCGGCCTTCTTCAGCTCGTCCTCATACTCGCGCGGCGCATTGGCTGCGATCCATGCGCGCGCCTTGGCGCGGAATTCCGCTTCTTGCGGGGTGTCATCGAAATTCATGTTTCGCATCATCCTCTGACCCTCATGGTGAGGAGGCCTAGCGGCGCAATTGCGCCGCTGATAGCGCCGTCTCGAACCATGAGTTGGTGGCACTCACCCTTCGAGACGCGCGCCAGAGCGTGCTCCTCAGGGTGAGGAGCGGAGTTAGGCCGCGTTCTTCTTGCGCATGCGCTCGATCAGCTGGTCTTCCCAATAGCTCAGCGAACCGAGCCCTACCGCCAGCGCATTCGAACGACGATAATAGAGGTGGCAATCGAACTCCCAGGTGAAGCCCATGCCGCCATGGACCTGAATGTTGTTCTTCGAACAATGCTGGAAGGCCTGCGTGGCGCTGATGCGCGCGGAGGCAGCGGCTTCCGGCAGTTCGGATGCGTTGGTAGAGAGCGCCCAGGCGCCGTAATAGCAATTGGAACGCGCCAGGGTGGCCGAGACATACATGTCGGCGAGCATGTGCTTGATGGCCTGGAACGAGCCGATCTGGCGGCCGAAGGCGATGCGGTCGAGCGCGTAGTCACGGCCCATTTCCAGCGCGCGATCGGAGCCGCCGACCTGTTCGAAACCGACCAGCACGGCGGCGCGGTCGAGCACCTGGGAGAGAATGCTCCAGCCTTCGTTCACGGCGCCGAGCGGCTCGGCCTTGACATTGGTGAAGACGATTTCGGCCTGGTTGCGCGACGGATCGATGGAGGTCAGCGCCTTCGTCTCGACGCCCTCGGAGGTGAGGTCGACAAGAAACAGCGCGATGTCGCTGTCGCGGCCGGTGGATGCGGTGCGCGCCGCGACAATGGCGAAATCGGCGATGGCGCCGTCAGCGACCGGCTTCTTGGTGCCGTTCAGCACGCCGTTCGACGCGGTGAGCTTGATGGCCTTCGGCGATGGATTGCCGGCGCCTTCGAACAGCGCAAGCGTGCCGACTGCATGGCCTTGCGCGATGGCCGGCAGCCACTTCTGCTTCTGCGCCTCGGAACCGGCGAGCAGCAGCGCTTCCGCCGCGAGATAGACGGTGGAGGAAAACGGCACCGGCGCCAGCGCACGGCCCATTTCCTCGGCGATCACGCAAAGTTCGAGATGACCGGCGCCCGAGCCGCCATAGGTCTCCGGAATAGCGACACCGAGGAAGCCCATATCGGCGAGCCCCTTCCAGAGCTCACGATCATAGGGCGCCTGACCGTCGATGACAGCACGCACCGCCTTGGGCGGGCTCTTCTCGGTGAGAAAGCGGCGGGCCTCGTCGCGGAGCTGCTTCTGGTCGTCGGAGAAGTCGAAATTCATGGCGGTGTCTCTCTTGCGGAGTTCTGGATGATCTCAGTCCCTCATGGTGAGGAGGCGTGTAGCGCCGTCTCGAACCATGAGATGGTGTGGGTGAAGCGCGCGGCCATCCTTCGAGACGCCGCGCGTTGCGCGGCTCCTCAGGATGAGGGCGGAGCTTGTGGCGCGTGCATTCCTCATTTCAATACAATCACATCATCGTCCGGATGCTGCGCGTAGAGCTGCGCCACCTGCGCGGCGCGGCGCTCGAGGCCGGCGCGCTGGTTGATGTAGCCCTTGTCGGTGAGTTCGTTGCCATCGATGGACGGCGGATCGACCAGCAGCATCGCACGCGCGATGCGGCGGCTGCTGGCGCCGACGCTGGCCGCGTTATGCGCGCGAAGACCGTCCTTGAAACAGGCAAGCACCTTCGGATGCTTCACCACATCGGCAAAACTCGCTCCGGGCTCACCGATCAGCAGTCGGCAGGCCGGCAGATTCGGCCAGGCCAGCACGCCGATATATTCGCGATCCTGTCCGGTAATCAGCGCATCCTGCACCACGGGAGTTGCCGCCGCGATGATGTCGGTGCGCAGCGAGCCGACATGGACGAAGGTGCCGGTGGTAAGCTTGAAATCCTCCACCACGCGGCCGGAGAAGATGAGACCTTTGACCGGATCGTTGTCGTCAACGAACACGCCGGCATCGCCGATCTTGTAGAACCCCTCCTCGTCGAAAGCAGCTTTGGTGAGATCGGGCTGGCGGTAATAGCCGGGCATCACATTGATGCCGCGCAGACGCAATTCGTACTTCGCGTCCACCGGCACCATCTTCAATTCGACGCCGGGGAACGGCAGGCCAATCAGGCCGACGCGCTCGGTGTCCCAATAGGTGCCGGTCGAGGTCGGCGAGGTCTCGGTGCAGCCCCAGCCGGTATAGAACACGATGCGTTCGCCGGTCGCGCGCACGGCGAGCGCCTGCATGCGGTCGAACAGATCGTCCGGCAGCCGCGCGCCGCCATAGCCCATCAGACCGAGATTCCTGAAGAACGAGCGAGCAAGCTCGTCGTCTTTCTCCATCGCACCGGCGATGGCAGCGTAGCCGGCGGGGACATTGGCGTAATAGGTCGGTGAAATCTCGCGCAGATTGCGCAGTGTCTCGTCGATCATGCCCGGCATCGGACGGCCGTCGTCGATATAGAGCGTGCCGCCGTCGATCAGCAGTGGATTGAACAGCGCATTGCCGCCCATGGTGTGATTCCACGGCATCCAGTCGAGATAGACCGGCGGCGCGGCATCGCGGTCGCGCGGGCGCGTCTGCATCATCTGAGCGGCATTGGCGGTCATCATCTCCTGCGTATTGATGACGGCCTTGGGCATGCCGGTGGAGCCGGACGTGAACAGCAGCTTGCCGACGGTCTTCGGCGTGATCTTCGCAATCGAGGCTTCGACATCGGCGGTGACCTTCGTCGCGGCCATATCGGCATAGGACGTGCTCGCAATTCCTTCCGGCGGGCGCGCGACATGGATGACCTTGATGCCGGTGAGATCGAGCGCATCCAGCGCCTTCTGGAAGGCCGGGCCATCCTGCACCATGATGGCGGCCGGCTTTACGAGGTCGAACAGATATTTGAGCTTGAGGTGATCCTGGCTCATCAGCGAATAGGCCGGCGACACCGGCGCAGCCGGATGCCGCGCCTGCATCGCCGCCATGGTCATCAGCGCATGTTCGATGGAGTTGCCGGACAGGATCGCGATAGGGCCGCCTTCGACCAGCTTCATGTCGAGCAGCGCCTGCGTCAGGCCATCGACGGTGCGCTTGGCTTCTGCATAGGAGACGCGGCGCCACTGCCGGTCATCGCCGGCGCGCTGGGCAAGCCAGGTGAGATCGGGACGCAGCGACGCCCATTTGGCCAACGGGGCGGCGAGATGCGGCTCCCGCTCCATCAGCGGAATGCGCGACTTCATGACGATGACGCCGTCCGGACGGCGCTCGACAGCGATGTCGCGCTCCATCCAGTGCACCTTGCGGAAGGCGGGCTTTGTCAGCACCGCCGCTGCCTGCACGTTCATTGCGTTCCTCCCCGAACGGCTTTGCCGACCACAGCCCCGTTGTCCGGAGCGCATTTCGGCTCGTTAATTATGGCTCAGCGCGCCTCATAGACCGGCTTGCGTTTCTCGATGAAGGCGCGAATGCCCTCCTCGAAATCCTCGGACCGGCTGCACAGAACCTGATTGCGGTCTTCCATGGCAATGACGGCTTCGATCGAGCCCGCATCCACCGCCATGTTGATACATTCCTTCGACAACCGCAGACCGACCGGCGAGGCCGAGGCCATGGCATCGATGTAAGGCGCGGCGGCCTTGTCCAGTTCGCCGTCCTCGACGACTTCGGACACAAGGCCGACGGCGAGCGCGCGATCGGCATGGATGAAGCGGCCGGTGAGGATCAGTTCGGACGCGACGGAGACACCGACGAGGCGCGGCAGAAAATAGCTGGTGCCGATATCGCAGCCGCCAAGGCCGAGCTTGATGAAGGCGCAGTTCATGCGCGCGGATTTTGATGCGATGCGGATATCGGCAGCGAGCGCCAGCGCGAAGCCGCCGCCAGCGGCCGCACCCTGCACCTGCGCGATGATCGGCTGCGGGCAGCGGCGCATCAGCATCACGATGTCGGCAATGCGGCGCTGCGAGTCGAGCGACTCGATGACGGTGCGCGGCGCGTTCTGGCCGCGCGAGGCCATCGCGTGTTTGAGATCGAGCCCGGCACAGAAATTCGCGCCGGCCCCTTTGAGGACGACGACGCGCGTCTTGCGATTGCGCTGCAGGCTCTGGAAATAGTCGTTGAGAGCATCGATCAGCGAGGGATCGAGCGCATTGAGGCTTTCCGGGCGATTGAGCGTTACCCGGTCCACGCCGTCGTCATGTTCGATCAGCAGTGGTGATGCCACCTGCATTACTCCTACCCGTCGTGTTGCGCGTTCGAGGCGCTTATCGTAGTGCCCTCTCCCCCATGCGAAGCGAGGCTTCGCTAGGGGGAGAGGACGGCTCGGGAGTCAGCAAAGAACTCATATGGGAGAGGGGGTAGCGACGCTCGGAGCGTGTGACTTACCCTTCCCCGCCTTTCGCTTCGCTCAGGCACCCTCTCCCGCAAGCGGGAGAGGGGAAGAATAAAGACTACCGCGGAGCCATGCGGATGGCGCCGTCGAGGCGGATCGTCTCGCCGTTCAGCATCGGATTCTCGACAATGTGAACCGCGAGATTGCCGTATTCCGACGCATCGCCGAGGCGGGCCGGATGCGGCACCTGAGCGCCGAGGCTGGCGCGGGCTTCTTCGTTGAGACCCATCAGCAGCGGGGTCAGGAACAGGCCGGGCGCGATGGTGTTGACGCGGATCTTGCTGGAAGCGAGGTCGCGCGCGGCCGGCAGGGTCAGGCCGACGACGCCGCCCTTCGAGGCAGAATAGGCGATCTGGCCGATCTGGCCTTCATAGGCAGCAACGCTGGCGGTGTTGATGATGACGCCGCGCTCCTCGCCGATGGCTTCGGCGGTAGCGAGCTGCTCGGCGAACAAACGCAGGCAGTTGAAGGTGCCGATCAGGTTCACCATGATGACATTGGTGAACTTCTCGAGCGGATAGACGCCCTGCTTGCCGACGATGCGCTGCGAACCGCCGATGCCGGCGCAGTTCATCAGCACGCGCGCGGTGCCATGGGCAGCCGAAGCTTTGGCGAGCGCAGCCTTGACGTCGGCTTCGCTGGTGACGTCACCGACGCAGGCGACGCCCTTCACTTCGGCGGCGACCTTCTCGGCATTGTCGGCGGCGCGATCGAACACGGCGACCTTGGCGCCCTTGGCGGCCATCGCGCGTGCGGTCGCGGCACCGAGGCCCGAGCCACCGCCAGTGATGAATACGGCTACGTCTTTGAGCTGCATGTGAAGAGCCTTTCCTTGGGCGTTTCTGGGTATTTTCTTGAAGCGTTCAGTCGCGAAGAGAAAAAGAAGAAATGGTCCTTGGGCGTTTCTTATTGGTCTTGAACTGCGAGCTTGATGGATTCTCTGTTTTCTTGTTCTTCTTATTTTTGTTTTTGTTAGTTCCTTGGGCGCTTCCTCAAGTCTTTTGTTTTTGCAGTCTTTCCTTGGGCCGTTTCTTCTTGAGCTCGGAGATCAGCGGGCTTTGGCGCCCGCCTTCTTGTTTGTCAGCATGCCGTCAAGCAGCAGCATCTCGAGATGCGCCACATAGGCGCGGCACACATCATCCGTCACCGGGCCGACGCCGATGGCGCGCGACATGGCATGACGGCTGAAGAAGAGATTGTCGCAGGCACCGATCAGGCTTGTGTAGAACAGCACGGGATCGACGACGCGGAATTCGCCGGTCTTGTGGCCCTCGGCCAGCAGCCGGCGATGGAAACTGAGCAGCGGCCCAACGAAAAACTTCGAGACTTCATCGGCCGACTTGTCGCTGCTTTCGTGCAGCAAATAGTGGATCAACCGGTTCATGTAAGGGAACTGGTTATACGCCTTGATGATGCCGGCGATGTGCAGCCGCAGCTTGGCGGTGGCGGTGATCGGCTGCTCCAGCAGATATTCCAGATTGGTCATCTCATTGGCGGCATCGCGTTCGAGCAGCGCCAGAAGAAGACCGTCCTTGTTGCCGAAATGATATTTCACCAGCGCGGCATTGACGCCCGATTGCTGGGCGATCTCGCTCAGCGACACCTCGATGGAGTTGCTCGAGATCATCAGCTCGCTCGCCGCGAGCAACAGCTTCTCCGCAGTCGGATTCTTGCCGACGGCGTGACGGACTGGTGCGTGGGACGGGCTTGGTTGGGCTGCCATGGGAGCCGCAGATAATACGAACATTCGGCCGCACTCAAGAGTTAATTGACCGATTGACTAAAATGAATGCGCCCCGTTAAATCCGCCCGGTTTCACACCCCTCACAACAACAAAATTCAGGGAGAACGCTCATGGCCGAGGCCTATATCGTCGCCGCCGCTCGCATCGCTGGTGGCCGCAAAGGTGGCCGGCTGGCCGGATGGCATCCGGCGGATCTCGCCGCCTCCGTGCTGAACGCGCTGGTGGATCGCTCGGGCGTCGATCCGGCGCTGGTGGACGATGTCATCATGGGCTGCGTCGGCCAGGGCGGCGAGCAGGCCGTCAATGTCGCACGCAATGCCGTACTCGCCTCCAAGCTCCCGGAGAGTGTGCCGGGCACCTCGATCGACCGCCAATGCGGCTCGTCGCAGCAGGCGCTGCATTTCGCCGCGCAGGCTGTGATGTCCGGCGCCATGGATATCGTGATCGCCTCGGGCGTCGAGAGCATGACGCGGGTGCCGATGGGCTCGCCGAGCATCCTCGCGGCCAAGGCCGGCATGGGCACCTATAAGAGCCCGCAGATGGAAACGCGCTATCCCAACATCCAGTTCAGCCAGTTCACCGGCGCCGAAATGGTGGCGCAGAAATACGACCTGTCGAAGGACGCGCTCGACGAATACTCCTTCAACAGCCACAAGCGTGCGATCGCCGCGACCGAGGCCGGCCGCTTCAAGGACGAGATCGTTCCGCTCCAGATCACCCGCGCCGACGGCTCGACCGACACGCACCATATCGACGAAGGCATTCGTTTCGATGCGACGCTGGACGGCATCAAGGGCGTCAAGCTGATCAACGAGAATGGCGGCCGGCTGTCGGCGGCGTCCGCCAGCCAGATCTGCGACGGCGCCTCGGGCGTGCTTGTCGTGAACGAGAAGGGCCTGAAGCAGCTCGGCGTGAAGCCGCTGGCGCGCATCCACCATATGAGTGTGATGGGCGGCGATCCCGTCATCATGCTGGAAGCGCCACTGCCGGCCACCAAGCGTGCGCTGGAAAAAGCCGGAATGAAGATCGACGACATCGATCTATTCGAGGTGAACGAGGCCTTCGCCTCGATCCCGACGGCGTGGCTGAAGGCGACCGGCGCAGATCCGTCGCGGCTCAACGTCAATGGCGGCGCCATCGCGCTCGGCCATCCGCTCGGCGGCTCCGGCACCAAGCTGATGACGACATTGGTGCATGCGCTGAAGCAGCAGAACAAGCGCTACGGATTGCAGACCATGTGCGAAGGCGGCGGCATGGCCAATGTGACGATCGTGGAGCGGTTGTAAGCTTTCTTGTAGCCCGGATGGAGCGCAGCGAAATCCGGGGACCGGCGAATTGCTGATGCTCTGAATCCCGGATTGCGCTTCGCTCTATCCGGGCTACGGCCCCGCGTTTCGCGCGGACGACTGAGAAAACACCACGAGCGGAAAAATCCGCCGGCCTTCCAGAGGAAACACCATGACCCATCCGTCGATCCACGCGAAGACCAATCCCGACAAGATCGCCTATCGCATGGCCGGCTCCGGCGCGGCGCTGACCTATCGCGAGCTCGACGAGCGATCCAATCGCGGCGCGCATCTGTTCCGATCGCTCGGACTGAAGGCCGGCGACCACATTGCGCTCTTGATGGAGAACCGGCTGGAATTCATGGAGATCTGCTGGGCCGCCCAGCGCAGCGGGCTCTATTACACGGCGATCAGCCGCTATCTCACCGCCGACGAGATCGCTTACATCGTCAAGGATTGCGGCGCCCGCGTCGTCATCACCTCCGAGCAATGCGCCGACGTGATCGCCCCTGTCATCACCAACGCCGCCGAGCCGATCTTCTATATCGTCGATGGCTCGCGCGCCGGCTTTCGCGACTGGAACACCGCGCTGGCAACGCAGCCGATCACGCCGATCGCCGACGAGATCGCCGGCTATGACATGCTGTATTCGTCCGGCACGACCGGCCGCCCGAAAGGCATCAAGCGCGCCTCGGAGAAATCGCCGATCGACGTGCCCAACCCGTTCCTGAAAATGCTTTGTGCCACCATGTGCGGCATGACGGAGGACAGCATCTATCTGTCGCCGGCGCCGCTCTATAATTCGGCGCCGCTGCGCGTCAACATGATGGCCATCACGCTTGGCGGCACCTCGGTGATCATGGAGAAATTCGACGCCGAGAAATTTCTCGAGCTGGTGGAGAAGCACAAGATCACCCAGTCGCAGCTGGTGCCGACCATGTTCGTGCGCATGCTGAAACTGCCGGATGAAATCCGCCAGCGTTACGACGTCTCCTCGCTGAAGGGTGCGATCCATGCGGCAGCGCCCTGCCCGGTCGATGTGAAGGCCAAGATGATCGACTGGTGGGGACCGATCCTGATCGAGTATTACGCCGGCAGCGAAGGCAACGGCGTCACCGTCTCGAATTCGCAGCAATGGCTGAGCCATCGCGGCACCGTCGGCAAGGCCGTGGTCGGCAGCATCAAGATTCTCGACGAGGAAGATCAGGAACGTCCGACCGGCGAGATCGGCACGGTCTACTTCGCCGACACTCCCGTTTTCAGCTATCACAACGACCCCGAGAAGACGAAGCGCGCCTATAATACGCGCGGCTGGTCCACGCTCGGCGATGTCGGCTATGTCGATGAAGAAGGTTTCCTCTATCTCACCGACCGCAAGTCCTACATGATCATTTCCGGCGGCGTGAATATCTATCCGCAGGAGACCGAGGACGTACTGATCACCCATCCCGAGGTCGCCGATGTCGCTGTCTTCGGCGTGCCCAATGACGAGATGGGCGAAGAGGTGAAGGCGGTGGTGCAGCCGCACAGCATGGACCGCGCCGGCAAGGCGCTCGAGGCCGAGCTGATTGCGTTCTGCCGCAAGCACCTGTCGCCGATCAAATGCCCGAAGAGCGTGGATTTCGAGGCCGAGCTGCCGCGCACGCCGACGGGCAAGCTGGTGAAGCGCCATCTGCGCGACAAGTACTGGCCGAAGAAGGAAACGGCGACGGCGTGAGTATCTTGTAGCGCCCTTGCGGCCTCACTTCCCTCGCAGTAATCCACCGCGATGCTGCGAGCCTCCTGCCCATGACCAACGGTCTCCTGATCTCCGCCATCCGCTCCGGCGCCGGCAAGACGACGGTGACGCTCGGCCTGCTCGCGGCGCTGACGCGGCGCGGCGTGCGGTTGCGCTCGGCCAAGGTCGGGCCTGATTACATCGATCCTGCCTTCCACGCCGCTGCCACGGGCGCACCTTGCGTCAATCTCGACAGCTGGACCATGCCGCCGCCGTTGCTGCAGGCACTGATGGCGCAAGCCGCCGACAGCACCGATCTCGTCGCCGTGGAAGGCGTCATGGGCCTGTTCGACGGCGTGCCAGCCGCTGCAGGTCGCGACGGCTCCAGCGCCAGCATCGCGGCGCAATTTCGCCTTCCGGTGCTGCTGGTGCTCGACGTCACCGCGCAATCGCAATCGGCTGCCGCAGTGGTGCGCGGCTTTGCAACCCATGACCCGAATGTTCGTGTCGCCGGTGTGGTGCTGAACCGTGTCGGCAGCGAGCGGCACCGGCGACTGATCACCGACGCCATTTCGGCACTCAACATTCCCGTCGTCGGCTCCGTCCCTCGTGATGCCACGCTTGCTCTTCCCGAGCGCCACCTCGGCCTGGTTCAGGCCGGCGAGCATGGCGATCTCGTCACGCGCATCTCTGCGCTCGCCGACATGGCGGAGAAGCATCTCGACCTCGATGCGATCCTTGCCCTCGCCACCCCGATCGAAACGTCGCTGCTGCGCGGCCATGCGCCAGCACTGCCGCCGCCCGGGCAGCGTATCGCGCTCGCCTCCGATGCGGCGTTCAGCTTCATCTATCCTCACCTTATCGACGGCTGGCGCGATGCCGGCGCCGAAATCGTCCGCTTCTCGCCGCTGGCCAACGAGGCGCCGCCGGAGGACTGCGACAGTTGCTGGCTGCCGGGCGGCTATCCCGAACTACACGCCGGTGCGCTGGCGGCCGCAGCGACATTCCGCGACGGCCTCGCGCGCTTCGCACAAACGCGCCCGCTGCACGGCGAATGCGGCGGCTACATGGTGCTGGGCGAAGGTCTGGAAGATGCGAACGGGCATCGCCATGCGATGACCGGCCTGCTCTCGCACACCACGAGTTTCCACAAGCGTAAACTTCATCTCGGCTATCGCGAGGCGCGGTTGCTGGCGGACAGCGCGATCGGGCCCGCAGGCACGATCGTCCGCGGCCACGAATTCCATTATGCCTCCTTGACCGATACGGGCCGCGACGATGCGCTGGTCGAGCTCGTCAATGCAGATGGCCTGCCATTGCCGGAACGCGGCGGTCGCCGCGGACACGTCACGGGAACGTTCCTTCACGCGATTGCGCGGGTGCGGTCGTAGGGCGGATTAGCCGAAGGCGTAATCCGCTGGCCGAGTACGTGAGGCGAAGAACGGCGGATTGCGCTGCGCTAATCCGCCCTACACTTCAGTAAATTTCACCGCCCCCAGCGATCCTGCCAGATCTTCTCACCGACCAGACAGCTCACCCGTGGCTCGCGCGCAGCGGCCGGCACAATCCTGGCGTAGGGCAACTGGATGCCCGCCACTTCCATCACCAGCTTTGTGCGGATCGCTTCCTTGAACTTGTCGCGTTCCTTGATCGGCACCACGAAGGAGCCGGGACCGCCGATCACGCAGTCCTCGTAATACCAATCGAGATTCTCGATATCCATGGTCGAATAGGACAGCTCCTTCGCCATGATCGGCAGACCATTGATGATAATGCCTTTCTCCACCGCCGCATCGCGCGCGATGGTGACAGGGCCGCCATTGTTGTTCGGGCCGTCGCCGGAGATGTCGATGACACGGCGGATGCCGTGCAGTGCATTCTCCTCGAACAGCGGCATGGCAAAGTTGATGGCCCCCGAGATCGAGGTGCGCGACGCCCGGCGGATCGGCGCCCTCATGATCTCGGCGGCGACCGCATCAGCCGACTCCGGCCCATCGATCACACGCCAGGGGATGATGATCTTCTGGTCATTGGAGGCCGCCCATTCGAAATAGGTGACAGCGATCTTGCCATTCGGCCCGGTCTTCAGCGCAGCGAGGAATTCCTTGGAGACGATCGCCTGGGCATAGCCCTCGCGCTGGATCGCCAGCTCGTCCATGTCCATCGAGTAGGAAACATCGACCGCCAGCACAAGCTCGACATCGACGACCGGCTCATTCTTGCTCTGGGCGAGCTGCGGTTGCACGCCAGGGGCGGCCACGCTCGCGACGTCGCCGCCGAGCATCGCGCCGGCGACAAGTACCGCTCCAATCGAGACACACCAGCGCATTGCGGCCCTCCCGTTTGTGAATCGAATGGTGACATGCAAATGACAAGCCGCAAAGCGGGAACCGCGCGGACACTTCACAATCAGTTCAGCAATGCGGGCCGTGGCCGGCGCATCGACAGAAACCTGCGGTGCGATTATATGTGGACACCTCAGAGCGCGTCCCGCCGCCCGACCGCGTGAGTTGCCATGCCCCAAAGTGTTGTCCAGCCGCAGACCAAGGCGAAGCCGCAGGTCGAGCGACCAAAATTGTACAAGGTCATTCTCGTCAATGACGACTACACGCCGCGGGAGTTTGTCGTCCGCGTGCTGAAGGCGGAATTCCGCATGGGCGAGGAGCAGGCGGCCAAGGTGATGATGACCGCCCACCAGCGCGGCGTTTGCGTGGTCGCCGTCTTCACGCGGGACGTCGCCGAGACCAAGGCGACACGGGCGACCGATGCCGGACGCGCCAAGGGCTATCCGCTGCTATTCACGATCGAGCCGGAAGAATAAACCAACAGCCGTAGGATGGGTTGAGCGGAGGCGCGCAGCGCCGGAGC
>JAEXHR010000039.1 GCA_023449855.1 Pseudomonadota bacterium
GCGGGTGAGGGGCATGGCACGCGGCGAGTGCCAATCTCACATCTCTCGGATCGCAGGAGCCTGAAGCTCTGAGAGTTCATTGGAGAGATTCGATAGAACGAGTGTGAGGCACGCACGTGCCATGCCCCTCACCCGCCCGGCTCCGCTGCGCTACGCCGGACGACCTCTCCCCGCAAAGAGCGGGGAGAGGTTAAGAGCTACTTCAGCACCATCAGCGTGAACGGATAGACATAAGCCTGCAGCATCACGAAGGCGCCGACCATGCAGGCCAGCACGATGGAGTGCCAGAACACGAAGCGCAGGATCGAGCCCTCATGGCCGAACCAGTTGGTGGCGGTGGAGGCCACCACAATGGACTGCGCATCGATCATCTTGCCCATCACGCCGCCGGATGAATTGGCCGCGCTCATCAGGATCGGCGACAGGCCGAGCTGTTCGGAGGTGATCTTCTGCAAATTGCCGAACAGCACGTTCGATGCGGTGTCCGATCCCGTCAGCGCGACGCCGAGCCAGCCGAGCAGCGTGCCGAAGAACGGGTAGAGCACGCCGGTCGCCGCGAAAGCGAGACCGAGCGTGGCGTCCACGCCGGACAGGCGCGTCAGCGTGCCGATGGCCAGCATCGCCGAGATGGTGATCAGCGAATAGGCGCAGATTTTGATCGTGCGGCCGTATTCCGTGATCATCTTCACCGGCGAGAAGCCCATGATGAAACCGGAGATGATCGCCGCGAGCAGCATGCCGGTGCCGGTATAGGACACATAGGTGAAGGCGAACACCGCGCCTTCCTTGGTCGGCTGCGCGGCCACCGGCGGCACCTTGTTGATCATGTTGTGCAACTCGGGCACCGGATAGTTCCAGGCGAAGATCGGATTGACGATCCCCTTGAACCAGTTGGTGCCCCAGATCAGCAGGATGACGCAGAGGATGATCCACGGCGTCAGCGCGCTCCATACCTGCGCCGAAGTGAGCGGCGTGGTGTCGAGCGGCTTCGCCGGCGGCGCGGTAGCGGCGCTGTCGTCGCGCTGGCGCAGCTTGGCCGAGGTCCAGATCGTCTTCGGCTGCCACACCTTGAGGAACAGGATCAGGGCGCCCATGGAGATCAGCGAGGCGCCGATATCGACGATCCACGGATTGATGTAGTTCGAGATGACGAATTGCGGGACCGCGAAGGACACGCCGGTGATCAGGATCGCCGGCCAGACCTCCTTCATGCCCTTCCAGCCGGCAAAGGCCCACACCACCCAGAACGGCACGATCAGCGAGAACACCGGCAACTGGCGGCCGACCATGGCGCCAAGGATGAACGGATCGAAACCGGTGACGGTGGCGAGGCCCTGGATCGGCGTGCCGAGGGCGCCGTAGGCGACGGGCGCGGTGTTGGCGATCAGCGACAGGCCGGAGGCGGCGAGCGGCGAGAAGCCGAGGCCGATCAGCACCGCGCCGGTGACGGCAACGGGGGTGCCGAAGCCGGACGCGCCTTCGAAGAAGGCACCGAAGGAGAAGGCGATCAGCAGTATCTGCAGGCGGCGGTCATTGGTGACGCCGCCGATGGCGCGCTGCAAAATCTCGAAGCGGCCGCTATCGACCGTGAGCCGATACATGAAGATGACGTTGAGGACGATCCAGCCGATCGGGAAGAAGCCGGTGACGACACCGAGGGCCGATGCGCGGATCGACATATTGGCCGGCATGGTGAAGGCATAGATCGCGACGAGATTGGCCAGCACCAGAGCGATGATGGCGGCGATATGCGCCTTCACCTTGTTGGTGGCGATCAGCACCAGCAGAACCACCACCGGAATGGCGGCGACCAATGTCGAAAGCGTCGCATTGTTGAATGGATTATAGACCTGATTCCACATGGCCGTTTCCCCGATGTCTCGTTAGCAGCTTGTTATTCAGCCAGTCCCGGCAGGGATCGGCATCTTGCTGATTGTTCACTTGCGAGGGTGCCGGCGATCGGCCAAAGCCGATACACCAACCGAAATCACTGACCGGAAATCAGTGACTGAGAACACCCATGGCTACGAGCCGGCCAAGAGCCCCAGCCCTCGCCATTCACGCATGCTAGGGTCAATCACAGTTTCGCGACAAGCTGCCGCGCGTCATCTTGTCAGCGACTTTAGTCTAAACGCTCAGTTTCTCTCTCATCTTCAACGGCTTGCTGCCGTCCTTCCGGAGATACGCTGTGAACAATATCCGCTCTACCCTCGCGGCCGTGTGGCGGATCGCGATCCCTTATTTCAGGTCCGAGGACAAATGGGCGGGGCGCGGACTGCTCGCGGCGGTGATCGCGCTGGAGCTCGGCTATGTCGCCATCACCGTGATGGTGAACCGCTGGAACGGTGAATTCTTCAACGCGCTGCAGGAGCGCGATCTCAAATCCTTCACCTATCTGGTCGGTTACTTCGCGGTGCTGGCGACCATCGCCGTGATCGTGCAGGTGTATCAGCTCTATCTGAACCAGTGGCTGCGGATCCGCTGGCGGCGCTGGATGACCGAGCACTATCTCTCCGGCTGGCTGCACGGCGCCAACCACTATCGCATGCAGTTGCAGGGTGAGACGGCGGACAATCCCGACCAGCGCATCGAGGAAGACGTGCAGCTCTTCGTCGACCAGACGCTGGCGCTCGGCGTCGGCCTGCTCAGCGCGGTGGTGACCATCGGCTCCTTCGTGGTGATCCTCTGGGGTCTCTCCGCCGCCGCGCCGCTGCATCTGTTCGGCATCGACCTCAACATTCCCGGCTATCTGATCTGGGCCGCGCTGATCTATGCGATCATCGGCACGGTGCTGACGCATCTGATCGGCTGGCCGCTGGTCGGCCTGAATTTCCGGCAGCAGCGTTTCGAAGCGGACTTCCGCTTCAATCTCGTGCGCACCCGCGAAAACGGCGAGCAGATCGCGCTGCTGAAAGGCGAGCCGGCGGAGCACCAGCGGCTGTCGCAGCGCTTCGGCGAGGTGGTGCGGAACTACATGAGCATCATGAGCCGCACCAAGAAGCTCACCGCGTTCACGGCCAGCTACAACCAGGCTGCGGTGCTGTTTCCCTTCATCATGATCGGGCCGGCCTATTTCGCCGGGAAAGTACAGCTCGGCAGCGTGACGCAGACGGCGTCGGCCTTCGGCAGCGTTCAGGAGTCGATGTCGTTCTTCGTCACCGCCTATCGCACGCTGGCGGAATGGCAGTCCGTGGTCGCGCGTCTCGACGGCTTCGAACAGGCCATTGCCGGCGGCGAAGCGCTGGCGACGAAGCCCGACATCATCCACACGGCGGCGACGGTCGATGGCGCGATCGCCCTCTCCGATCTCACCGTGTCGCTGCCGAACGGCGCACCGTTGCTGCAGGCCGCGCATATGAGCTTCCGCAAGGGCGAACGCACGCTGCTCACCGGCCCGTCCGGCGCAGGCAAATCGACGCTGTTCCGCGCCATCGCCGGCATCTGGCCGTTCGGTAAGGGCCGTGTCGCCCTCCCCGCCGGCGCATCGCTGATGATGCTGCCGCAGCGGCCTTATTTCCCCGTCGGCACGCTGCAGGATGCCATCGCCTATCCCGGCACGCCCGATGCGTTTGGCGGGGCAGCGATCGCCGAAGCGATCACGACGGTCGGCCTGCCCGCGCTGACGGCACGACTGGACGAGGACGCACACTGGAACCAGATGCTGTCACTCGGTGAGCAGCAGCGCCTCGGCGTCGCCCGCGCTCTGCTGCACCGGCCGGACTATCTGTTCCTCGACGAGGCGACGGCATCGCTCGACGAGCCGTCGGAGGCGGCGCTGTACCGGCTGATCGAGACGCGGCTGCCGCAGACGACCGTGATCTCGATCGGTCATCGCGGCACGCTGCATGCCTTCCACCGGCGCAATGTGACGCTGCAGAAATCGGGCGATCATTACGCGCTGGCGGAGGCGCAACCGGCCACGGCTGGTTAGCTGGCCGGCCTGTCTGCTTCGGTCGCGAAGCGCGCCAGCGTGATCCTGGCGAGGGCGTGATAGAGGCCCTCGTCCAGCACCAGCCGCGAGGCCCCGTTGGCGATCAGCGCGGCAGCCATCAGCGGGATGACCATGGCGTGGTTGTTGGTCATCTCCGAAGTGATGACGAAGGCGGTGATCGGCGCGCGCACGACGCCGGTGAGATAGGACACCATGCCGATCAGCACGAGTGCATCGAGCGGCACCGGCGGCAGCAGCGGCGCGATATCCGATGCGATGCCGGCGCCGATTGCCAGTGACGGCGCGAAGATGCCGCCTGGAATGCCCGAGATCGCCGACAGCAGCGTGGCGGCGTATTTCCAGAAGCCGAAGCCATGCGCCACGGCATTCGGGCCGTCATGAATGATCGCACGCGCCTGCTCATAACCAGTGCCGTAGATATGGATGCCGCTGGCCAGCCCGCACAGCGCGACGCCGAGCCCGCATGCGCCTGCGAACAGAACCGGATGCCGCTTGATCGCGCTGCCGACCCGGCCGGGCAGCCCGAGCGCAAAGCGGATCAGGATGCGGCTGAAAATGCCACCGAGCACGCCGCACAGGATCGCGCAAACCGGCACCACGACCCAGGCGGCGCCGAGCGGCAGCACGGCCGAGGGCGTGCCGAAATAATGATATTCGCCAAGCAGCGCCAGCGAGGTCAGTCCGGCGGCGACGATGGCGCCGATGACGAGGCCGGAGGTGCGCATCTCGAACGAACGGCTGAGCTCCTCGATGGCGAAGACGATCCCGGCCAGCGGCGTGTTGAACGCGGCCGCAACGCCGGCGGCCGACCCGGCGAGCAGGAAGCCCGGCTGACGATAGGGTGCGAAACGGCCGAGCGCAGCCATGATGGCGCCGCCGACCTGAACCGTCGGCCCCTCGCGTCCGGTCGAGGCGCCGAACAACAGGCCGAGCGTCATCACCACCACCTTGCCGAAAGCGACACGCAGCGACACCAGCGGCCCACGCCTCACTTGCGGCAGCCGCAGCGCCGCGATCACCTGCGGGATGCCGGAGCCCTGGGCATTGGGAAAGACGACGACCGCGAGCCACATGCAGAGGGCAAAGCCGAGCGGCGTCACCAGCAGCCCGGCATAGGGCCAGTGCCCCAGCAACGCGCCGAACAGATGCTGCGCCTGATCAGCGAGCCAGGCCATGGCGATCGCGGCAAGACCGACACCGACGCCGCCGGCCACGAACAGCATGTGGCGGGTCCAGCGCTTGCGTGCGAGGCGGGAGCGAAGGCTGAGATGAGAGAGATAGCGGCGCGTCTTCATTGCAACAGGGATGTTGCAGGTCTCATGCCGCGCAGCAATCCCGACAACGGGAGGGCTGACCCGCGCAAAGCAAAACGGGCAGCGATCGCTCGCTGCCCGTTCGCATCCAACCGAAGGTCGGAGAAGCTTACTTCAGGTTCGTCATCGCGGTCAGGTCAGCCGACAGCTTGACGATACCGGTCGCACCGCACCAGCTGGAACCAGCACCACCCGGGTTGATGGCGGTGACGTTGGTCACGCCCGAAGCGGTGAAGTCCGAGGTGAAGGCGTTGCAATCACCCTTGGAGAGGTTGGTGTCCGAGTAGCGCAGATCGAGGGTGAACACCTTGTAGGTGAAGCCGATGCCGATGTTCCAGGTGTTGTAGTCGGCATACTTGATGCCGTTCGGGAACGGGCCACCGAAAGCGGTGCCGGCGGTCGTACCGTAGAAGGCATCCGAGGTGCCGAACCACTGACGGCCGAACTCACCCGACGCGTACATGCCGATGCCCGACGAACCGAACCAGGTCGACGGAGCGATCGCCTTGGCGGTGATCGCGGCGTAGTTGCCCCAGGCGCCGGTGTTCAGGAAGTTCGGCGAGTAGTTGTCCGAAACGCCCATCGTGAAGTAGTCGTTGAAGGTGTAGTTGAACTTGGCATAGCCCTCGTAGAACGAGACGTCCTTCTTCATGACGTTGAAGGCGGGACCGGCAACGTCCGAACCAGCCGGGCAGAAGCCGCCAGCCGGAACGGTGTCGATGCAGCGGCCACCCGGATAGCCGTAGTACCAGAAGCCGAAGTCGAAGGCGGCGGCGCCGAAGGTCGGGCGGATACCGAAGTAGCCGTCGATTTCCAGGGCAGCGCGGTTGGTGAACGAGATGCTCGAGGCCGAGGTACCGATGTAGAGCTGCAGGTCCTTGTTCACGTTGAAGCGCGGCTCGAAGTAAGCGGTGACCGACGGCTTGTTGTTCGACTGCGACACGCCGCGGAACAGGTAGTTGTTGGTGATCGAGGCGCCGAAAGCGATATCCCACGGATCGTAGGCGGCCACGACCGGCGGCGCCTTCTTGTACATCTTGGCGCCCAGATCAGCTGCCGAAGCCGTGGTGATCCCCATCGCCAGAACCGCGGAAGCGGCAATAACTACCTTCTTCATGACATTCCCCATCACTTTTGAAACCGAGCAGCTTCGTGTCCGAAAGACGGCGAGACCGCGAATTCCTGAAACCTGACGCAACTCTGGGGCGTAAGGGGTACACGGTGAAGGAGAAAAAACGGGCAACTGCCGCCTAATTGGGCGAAAGCACGTTTCCGTGAGCGGTTGTGGGAAGGTGTTGCAAAACCAGCACGGTTTTTGAGGGGTTCTAGCTTTGAATGAACCGCAGTGCGGAATGCCCCGCTCTTTGGCGGACCAGCCCCGGTCCCGAGTCCGGTACCGGACCGCGCGACCGAACAGACTCGAATCGAATCGCGACGCCCGCCTTTACGCATCTGGATCGCGTCAAAGAAAAAGGCCGCAGTCAAAGCTGCGGCCTTTCATTCTCGTGAGCTTGAAGCGATCCGACGTTACTTGGTGCCGTCCTGATCGGGCGATTCCACCGGAGCGGTCTCGCCAGTCGAGTGCCCCTCGACAGATCCCTGCTCCGGCTCGGCGGCCGGCGACGGGTTCGGCAGCGTCCAGCTCGGGCTGCTGTCTTCGGACAACGGCAACTGCGGAGCGACCGGCTTGGGCTTCGGCACGCGCGGCTTGCGCGGCGGCTTCGGCGGCAGCGGAGCGGGGGCCGGAGCGTCGAGCACGACCGGCGCCGCCGCGGCACTCGCCATCAATTCGTTCGGAACGGTGACCTTCGCCTTCGGAGCCTTCTTCGCCGGAGCTTTCCTGGCAGGCGCTTTGGCAGCCTTCTTCGGCGCGGCCTTCTTCACGGTTTTTTTCGGCGCGGCAGCCTTCTTGGCCGGCGCTTTGGCTGCGGACTTCTTCGCAGCTTTCTTGACCGCCTTCTTTACGGCCTTCTTGGCCGTCTTCTTCGCAGCCTTCTTCGGCGCTTTCTTAGCAGCCTTCTTCACTGTCTTCTTGGCAGCCGCTTTCTTTGCAGTGGCCTTCTTGGGCGCCGCCTTCTTGGCGGACTTCTTCGAAGCCTTCTTGGCCACCTTCTTCGCAGCCTTCTCCGCCAGCTTCAGCTTTTTCAGCTTCTTCTTGTCTTTCTTGTCCTTCTTCGAATTCTTGTCTTTAGCCATCGTGGTGCTCCTGTTGCCGCCGATCGACCAGGACCGGCGTTCAAATCTCCGCGCCAGGCGGGGCCATAGACCAGTTCACTTCGACGCAAGCGACCGCGGGCGTAAAACGCCCGCAACACCTTTCTCTCGTCGGATTGGATCGATCAGTTCAATCCTGGCCTGGGACCGCCCGTCGCCCAATCGAGAAGCTCAATCGTGTGTACGACCGGGACATTCGTCCCGCCGGCGATCTGGACCATGCAGCCGATGTTGCCGGCAGCGATGACATCCGGCTTGATGCTCGCGATGTTTGCGACCTTACGGTCGCGCAAACGGCTCGCGATATCAGGCTGGAGCAGATTGTAAGTACCCGCCGAACCGCAACACAAATGGCTCTCCGGGATATCTTTCACCACGAATCCATTCTTGGAAAGCAATTCTTTGGGCGCCTGTGTGATTTTTTGCCCATGCTGTAGCGAACATGCCGAATGATAGGCGACGACCAGATTGCTTTGCTTGTCAGGTATCGGCAATTCGAGGCCTGCCACATACTCGCTGATGTCCTTCGCGAGCGATGACACTTTCGCTGCAGGGGCAGCGAATTCGGCATCCTCGCGCAACATGTAGCCGTAGTCCTTTATGACAGTCCCGCAGCCCGATGCAGTGACCAGGATCGCATCGAGGCCGCCGCGATCGGCTTCGCCGAGCCACACGCCGATATTGGCCCTGGCCCGTGCGAACGCATCGCCGTCACGACCGAGATGATGCGTCAACGCACCGCAACATTGCTCGTCGCGGACAAGAACGACTTCGACGCCATGCCGGGTCAGGAGCCGGATCGCCGCGTCGTTGATCCGCGGCGCCAGCACCTGCTGGGCGCAGCCCTGCAGCAAAGCCACGCGGGCGCGCCGGGGCCCGACGGCGGGAAACACGCTGCCGCCG
Organism: Pseudomonadota bacterium; assembly: GCA_023449855.1. Taxonomy (GTDB): domain Bacteria; phylum Pseudomonadota; class Alphaproteobacteria; order Rhizobiales; family Xanthobacteraceae; genus Tardiphaga. Next base: position 8,383 of record JAEXHR010000039.1, read on the forward strand.
GTCGGGCCGGCGGGCGGCAGTTGTGCCGGCGCCATGGTCAGCATCGCCTTGACGCGGCTGAGCAGGTTCGGGCTTGCCTGCTTTCGCGTGGAAGGCAGCAACGCCGCCAGCGGACGCGCGAGCCGCGCCATGGTCATGCTGGCGCGAAACAGCGCCGGGCGCGGCAGCACGAAGGCCAGCACATCGCGCAGCAGCCGCTCGGGCAGCGGGCGCACATACTCCTTCTCGATCTTCACCCGCGCCTGATCGACCAGATGCATATAGTTCACGCCGGACGGGCATGTGGTCATGCAGGACAGGCACGACAGGCAGCGGTCGATATGTTTCACCACCTCCTGGGTCGGCTTCTGGTCCTTCTCCAGCATCTCCTTGATCAGATAGATGCGGCCGCGCGGACTATCGAGTTCGTCGCCGAGCAGCACATAGGTCGGACAGGTCGCGGTGCAGAAGCCGCAATGCACGCATTTGCGCAAGATCTTGTCGGCCTCCGCAATATCCGGATCGGCCAATTGGGTCGTCGTGAATTCGGTTTTCATGTCGAGAGGCTCCGCGACATCCGGCCGCGATTGAGAACATTCTTCGGATCGAAACTCTTGCGCACGCGCTCACCGAGCGCCGCTACGCCAGCCGATTGCGGATGAAATACATCGATGGCACGACGGACGTCTTCGGACGCGCGTATCAGCGTGGCATGGCCGCCGGCCGCATCGACGAGTTTACGAAGCTGTGCTGCCTGCGCATCTGCCGATGGCGGCAGTGCCGCCCAGATCAGGCCGCCGCCCCAGTCATAGACGACCTCGCCTTGCGAGCGTTTTGCGATCTCCTGCCCGAGCTTGCCGCCCGATGCAGGCGGACACACGATCCGCCAGACCGGCCACATGGCGCGCGGACCGCTAGCGGCGAAGACGACGACATCGCGAATATCAGACCACAGCGCGGCGGACTGGCTGTCCTCGATGATTTCCGCCGTCCCATAGGACTGCAGCAATGTGCTGAGCGAAGCCGCACGGCTCGATGCCGAGGCGGTGATGCCTTCGAGACGGATCAGCGTCACCGACTGGTCGGCGGCTGCGATCTCGCCGAGCGGGCCTTGTACGGCGCGCAGCGCCGAGCCCGGTAGATGCGCGGCACCGGAAATATCATAGGGCGAGCCGAGCGATGCAGTCATTGCCTTGTTGGCCGCGAGATCATCGAGGCCGCGCAGGACGAGCGTGCGCTCGGCCTCCGCGCGCGGCATCACCTTCAGCGTCACTTCCGTCATGACGGCGAGCGTGCCCCAGGCGCCAGTGATCAGCTTGCAGACATCGTAGCCGGTGACGTTCTTCACCACGCGGCCACCGGCCTTGAAGCTCTCGCCGAAGCCGGACACCGCATGGACGCCAAGCAGATTATCGCGCGCACCGCCGGCCTGGATGCGGCGCGGCCCGGCGAGCCCCGCCGAGATCGTGCCGCCGATGGTACCGACATCGGGCGTACCGAGCAGGCGCGACGTATTCATTGGCTCGAACGAGAATTGCTGGTTCTTGCTGTCGAGCAGCGCCAGCACATCCGCGAAAGGCGCGCCGGCCTGCACGGTGAGGATCAGTTCGTTCGGCTCATAGGAGGTGACGGCATTGAGCGCGGAGAGATCGAGCACCGCATTGGTCGCGACCGGCTGACCGATGCTGCGCTTCGATCCGTGCCCGATGATTTCCAGCGGCTGCTCGCCGGCAATGGCGGCGCGCACGGCGGCTTCGACGTCCTGTGCGTCTCTGACTTTCAGTGTGTCCACGATGGCAACTTGTTCTTGTTAGTTGGGCAAACGAGGTGGATGACAACCCTCCCCCTTGTGGGGAGGGTCGGCCG
>JAEXHR010000225.1 GCA_023449855.1 Pseudomonadota bacterium
CGAAGCGACGAAGCAATCCAGTTCTTGGCTTTCTGGATTGCTTCGCTCTGCTCGCAATGACGAGTTCTTACCTCCGCTTCCGCGCCGGCTGCGGCTTCAGCGCCTGCGGATCGAAGCCGATATAGAAGACGTAGGAATCGTTAGCGACCGCCGACGGCGCGGGATAGCTGAAGTCTTCGCCGACCAGGCTGTATTCGACGCTGGTCTGGCCGGCCATCGATACGGTGGTCGTGAACACCTTGGTGGCGATCGGCTTCGGATTGACGCCCTCCTGCACCACCGCCACGCGCAGCGGCACCTCGATCGTCTCCGGCGAACCGGCCGGCCCGACGATGACACGGCCCTGGATGCCGATCTTCACCGACACCTGGCCGTTGGTGAGATCGCACGAACGCGCGGTGCGGGTGATCGTCGCCTGATAGGCCAGATCGTTGCCTACTGCCGGCTTGCCCTGGGCGCCCACCGCATAGGTCGCCGCGCCCGGACGGATGCTGACCATCGGACAGGTCAGCTCGCTATCGGCACCACCCGAGGTCGCCGCCTGAGCCGCCTGCGGGCCGCCGACCTCGCTCGACTTGCCACCGAACAGCTGGCTGAAGCGATCGCCGAAAGAAGGGCTGCTGCCGCCAGAGGAGCCACCGCCGAACATGGAGCCGCCACCGCAACTGGCGAGAAAAACGCTCGAAACGGTGACAAAAAACAGGTTTTTCAGCACGCGAAAATCACGTGCGGGCTTGCGACCGAATTGTGGCATGGTGAGAATATCCCCGGATCGTCAGATAGTTAGGCGCCGCTCACCCCCAAGACAGCGCGAGCGCCTTATAGCAGCGTCCGTGCGGCAATCCAAAGGCCGTTGCGGTCGCAGGGCGGCAGACTTGCGCAATTCTTGCGGCAATCAGCCCCTGAAGTCTTCGTGCAGCATTCCGAACAGCAGGTGATCCTGCCAGACGCCATTGATGCAAAGGTATCGCCGCGCCAGCCCCTCGCGGGTGAAACCGCATTTTTCCAGCACCCGCACCGATGGCGTGTTGGTGGGAATGCAAGCCGCTTCAATGCGATGCAGGCTGAGTTCGCCGAACAAAGTCGGCAGCAAAACCCGCAGCGCCGTGGTCATCACGCCCTGGCCGGTGAATTGCTGGCCGACCCAGTAGCCGATGGTCCCCGCCTGCACGATGCCGCGCCGGACATTGGCGAGCGTGATGCCACCCACCAGCGTGTCGTCGGATTCGCGAAACACCAGAAAGGGATAGGCCCGATCCGCCGAGATATCCTCGGCATAGCGCCGCAGCCGCCGGCGGAAGCCCGAACGGGTGAGATCGTCGGACGGCCAGATCGGCTCCCACGGCGTGAGATAGGCCCGGCTGCGCTCGCGCAGATCGGCCCATTGCGGGAAGTCGCCCATCACAGGCGCACGCAACGACAGCCCATAGCCGCGCGGGGCCAGGGCGGCCGGCGCACTCATGGGGAGTCGAAACAGAGCCATGGGATCAGTCTCCGACGAAGCGGAACGAGACAGCATCAATGCAGCAGCGTCTTGTCCCGCACGCCGGTCAATCCTTCCGCAAAAGCCACCGCCGTGTCCAGTCCCCGGCCGCCGCCAAGCGCTGCCACCGCAGGCCGGCTGCGCGTGAGCAGGCTGCGCGCGGCGTCGCGGGCCGACTCCACACTGACCTCATCGATGCGCTTGATGAGCTCTTCCGCCGTGAGCGGGCGACCGTAAGCGAGCATATGCCGCGCAAGCTGTTCGGCGCGCGAGCTGCAGCTCTCCAGCGCCATCAAAAGACCCGCCTTCATCTGCGCCTTGGCGCGGGCGATCTCGGCTTCCGTCAGCGTCTCCACGGATTCGCGGATGACGTCGACGATGACTTCCATCATCTCCGGCGCATCGTTCGGATCGGTGCCGGTATAGAGGCCGAAGAATCCGGTGTCGCTATAGGGCGCGTGGAAGGAATAGATCGAATAGCACAGGCCGCGCTTCTCGCGGACTTCCTGAAACAGCCGCGAGGACATGCCGCCACCGAGCACATTGGTGAAGACCTGCAGGCTGAACAATTCGGGATGCGCCTGCGGCAGACCTTCCAGCGCCAGCGTCAGATGCGCCTGTTCGAGATCGCGATGCACGACCTTGGAGCCGCCCTTGCCGAAGGACGCCGCCTGCGGCTTCGGCCCGGCAGAACCTTCAAAGCTGGCAAAATGTTTGTGCGCCTGATCGACGATCTGGCGATGGTTCACCGCCCCCGCCGCTGCGATCACCATGTCCGGCCCGCGATAATGCGTGGTCAGATAGGACTGCAGCATGTCGCGATCGAAACCCTTCAGCGTCTTGGCGGTGCCGAGCAGCGAACGGCCCATGGGCTGATCGGGATAGCAGAGTTCGTTGAGATGCTCGAACACGACGTCGTCCGGCGTATCCTGCGCTGCGCCGATCTCCTGCACGATCACGCTCTTCTCGCGTTCGAGCTCTTCCGGCTCGAAGGTCGGATTGGCCAGGATGTCGCTGAGCACTTCGAGGCCGAGCGGCACATCGGCCTTCAGCACGCGCGCATAATAGGCCGTGGTCTCGGTCGAGGTCGCGGCATTGAGATCGCCGCCGACCGCCTCGATCTCCTCGACGATCTGGCGCGACGAGCGCGTCTTGGTGCCCTTGAAGGCCATGTGTTCGAGCAGATGCGAGATGCCATGCTCGTTGGTCTTCTCGTCGCGGCCGCCGACGCCGGCCCAGACGCCGAGCGCAGCCGTTTCCAGATGCGGCATGGAGTCGGTGACGACAGTGAGGCCCGAGGGCAGCTTGGTGACTTCAACGGCCATCAGACAGCTCCCTGTTTCGCGGCGCGGCTGATTGACAGCACGAACTGCTCAATCTCGCTCTGGTCGTTCTTCACGACTTTGATGGCTTCCGGCTTGGTCATGAGGTCGCCGAGATAGGCCGGAAGATCCGGCCGCTTGCCGCAAGCGGCCTCGACGGCATCCGGGAATTTCGCGGCATGCGCGGTGGAGAGCACGATGTTCGGCACATGAAGCTCGGTGGTGTCGCGATCGGCCACTGCCAGCGCTACGGCGGTGTGCGGATCGATCAGATCGCCGCTCTCGCGCCAGGCTGTGCGGATGGTCGCGGCGGTCTCGTCCTCATCGGCGCGGCCCGATTCGAAATCTGCGCGGATCGCGGTGAGCAGTTTTTCCGGCAGCACGAAGCGGCCAGACTGCTTGAGCGAGTCCATCAGCCCGCGCACCAGCGCGGCATCGCGGCCGGAGGCTTCGAACAGCAGGCGTTCGAAATTCGACGAGACCTGGATATCCATGGACGGCGACGACGAGGCATGAACCTCGCGTACCTCATAGATGCCGGTCTTCAGCGTGCGATCGAGGATGTCGTTGACGTTTGCCGCGATGCGCAGCTTGCGCACCGGCAGGCCCATGCGCTTGGCGACATAACCGGCGAAGATATCGCCGAAATTGCCGGTCGGCACGGTGAAATCGACGGTGCGCGACGGCGAACCGACGGCGACGGCCGAGGTGAAATAATAAACAACCTGCGCAACGATGCGCGCCCAGTTGATCGAGTTCACACCCGACAGCGAGACGGCGTCGCGGAACCTATGATTGTTGAACAGGCCCTTCACGATGGCCTGGCAGTCATCGAAGTGACCTTCAACGGCAAGCGCCTGCACATTCGATGCGCCGGTCGTGGTCATCATCCGGCGCTGCACGTCCGAGATGCGGCCGTTCGGGAACAGCACCACGAGATCGACATTGTCACGGCCGGCAAAGGCATCGACCGCGGCGCCGCCGGTGTCACCCGAAGTCGCGACCACGATGGTGGTGCGCTGATTGCGCTTGGCAAGGACGTGATCCATCAAGCGGGCGATGAGCTGCATCGCCACGTCCTTGAAGGCCAGCGTGGGGCCATGGAACAGCTCGAGCACGAACTGGCCGGGCGCGCTCTGGTCGAGCGGCACCACGGCCGGGTGGCGGAAAGTGGCATAGGCCTCATTGGCCATGCGGCCGAGATCCTCGTCGGAAATCTCGCCGGCCACGAAGGGACGGATCACCTCGACGGCGACCTCCCAATAAGGACGGCCGAACAGCGACGCGATGGTGTCCGCGGAGAGCTGGGGCCAGACCTCGGGAATGTAGAGACCGCCGTCACGGGCAAGCCCGGTCAGCATGACATCGCAGAAGCCGAGTTTCGGGGCCTCACCCCGCGTCGAGATATAGGTCGTCAAGGCGTCCTCCAAAGGCGCGGGCTACCCGCCAAGCCTTTGATCATAAGAGGTTAATACTTCGGATCGGATGGAACGAAGGCGCACCATAAGCTTTTTGGGCGAATGGGGAAACCGCCATTCTGGGCCGTTTAGCCCCGTTTCTGGCCCCGAATCCAGCCCTGTAGGGTGGGCTGAGCTCAGCGTGCCCACCGATGCAACCTTTGAAGGCATGGTGGGCACGCTGCGCCTTGCTCACTCTACGGCTCTGCCGCGCTTCGCTGCCCTCTCGTCCAGATCCCGAACGCAATCACCACCGCTGCAGCCAGACTGAACCAGGTGATGGCGTATTGCATGTGGTCGTCCTTGAGGCGGACGACCAGAGGTCCGGGCCTGGGGATGCCGTTTGCCGGCACCGGGGTTTCGAGATCGAGATAGAACGGTGCGACATCGCCCCAGCCTAGGGCGCTGGCCATGGCGCGCTGGTCGCGGTTGAACCAGAGTCGCTTGCTGACATCGTCATGCGGGGTAAGCGTGCCAGCGGTTTCCGGAAAACGCAGATAGCCAGTCAGCATCACCGGCGCGCCTGTCATCAGGGTCTTCACCACGCGGTCCTGCTGGGCGCGATCCTGCATCGTGTTCTGGACGAAGCCAGTATTGACCACGACCGTTGCACCGCTGGCGAGCGCGGCCGGCAGGAACGCCCATGTCACGGCGCCGGGCACATCCGGCCGCACGCCGGAGCCGGAACTGTAGACCATGGCATCGGGCAGCGGCTTGTAGGTGGCCGGGAAGGTAACGCGGCGGAATTCGTCGGTCGCAGCGCTCATCGCGCTCCAGCGATCCGGCGACGGGAGCGCCACCGGCGCTTCGGCGAGCCGGGCGTCGAGGGCGGCGATCAGCGCGTGTTTCTCGGTGCGGCGCTGCAACTGCCAGAAGCCGAGGCTCAGCAGGGTGGCAACGATGATCAGCGTGGCGATGCCGAATCCGGTGATGCTGCGCCGGCGCGCGGTGACGTCATTCATTTGGGCTTGCGCGCGATCAACTGGCCTTCGGAGGCCTTGTGGTGGAATTGCAGGGCGATGAGCAGCGACTTCATGGAGCGCAGCGGCAGCAGCGTAGTCGCCAGAATGAGCGGCAGCCACAGCGCGGCGTGGAGCCAGAACGGCGGCTGATACTTGATCTCGACGATGAGCGCAGCGCCGACCACGATGGCACCGGCGATCATGATGATGAAGATCGCGGGACCGTCTCCGGTGTCGATGAAAGCGTAATCGAGATCGCAGTGTTCGCAGCTCGGACGCAAGGTGATGAAGCCGCCATAGAGTTTGCCCTCGCCACAGCGTGGGCATTTGCAGGCAAGGCCGCGCTGGATGGTTTGCGCGAGGCTGACTGATGAAGCTTGGTCTTGCATGGGACGTTCAATGCGGATGGTGCTCGGCCTGCATGGTTCGAGACGCCCGCTTCGCG